>NZ_JBIWAP010000006.1:0-152740 GCF_044760075.1 Kitasatospora sp. NPDC098663
CCGGTGGAGCGGATGATGCGGGACGCGAAGATCACCCAGATCTACGAGGGGACCAACCAGGTCCAGCGCATCGTCATGGCCCGCAACCTGCCGTAACAGCGCCTGCGAGGTGCACCGACGGCCGGGCCGAGCACCCGGTCCGGCCGTTCGGGGCCGATGCTATGTTCCGGGAATGAGCGAGAAGGAAGAGCAGGACCTGCCCATGAACGACGGGCCCGCCAAGCCGGCGATGCGCGAGGCGCTCGTCGCCGCGGCCTTCGAGCTCTTCCTGGAACGCGGCTTCGAGCAGACCACCATCGACGACATCGTCTCGCTCGCCGGGGTCGGCCGGCGCTCCTTCTTCCGCTACTTCCCGGCCAAGGAGGACGTGGTCTTCCCGGACCACGAGCGCAGCCTCGCCGAGATGACGGAGTTCCTGGAGTCCGGCACCGGCGAGGAGGACCCGGTCAAGCACGCCTGCGACGCGGCCCGGCTCGTCCTGCGGATGTACGCCGAACAGCCCTCCTTCTCCGTCCAGCGCTACCGCCTCACCCGCAAGGTCCCCGGCCTGCGGGCGTACGAGCTCTCGGTGGTCTGGCGCTACGAGCACACGCTCGCGGCCTACCTGCGCGGCCGGTTCGCCGACCGGCCGGACGGCCCGCTGCGCGCCGACGTGACCGCCGCCGCCGTCGTCGCCGCGCACAACCACGCCCTGCGCACCTGGCTGCGCTCGGGCGGCGAGAGCGACTGGGTGGTCGAGGTCGACGCGGCGATGGCCTTCGTCACCGGCACCTGGAACGACCGGCCGGGCGGCGAGAACGGCTCGGGCGGCTCGGGCGGCTCGGGCGGCTCGGGCGGGGAGTCCGGAGAGCCCGGGGAGTCCGGGGCGGACGATGTGGTGGTGCTGGTCGCCAGCCGCCGGGCGCCGCTGTGGCGGATGGTCCAGGGCATCGAGAGCGCGCTCGGCGACGTCCACCGGCTCTGACCGCCGTCCACCGGCTCCGTCCGCCGACGCCGAACCGCTCCGGCCGACGCCGACCCGCCGCGGAGGGCGTTCCCACCCGAACGGCGCAACTCCGCTCGTCCGGCGCCCGGCTGACGGCCCGCACGCCGTGCGGGCCGCCCGGCCCCGGGCGAGACTCGGTCGCAGGACGGGGGCCGCGCGCCCCGGGAGCGCGAAGGAGCGGCGATGCCGGGGACGCCCCAGCAGCAGGACGGTGGCCCCACCCTGCGCCAGGTGCTGCTCGGCAAGGGCTACCCCGGCCTGCTGCTGGTCGCCGTCCTGATCGGTGCCCCGGTCTCGCTGGTCGCCTTCGGCTTCGTCGGCCTGGAGCACCAACTCCAGCGCTGGGTCTGGGAGAGCCTGCCGGTCGCCGCCGGCTTCGACCGCGCCCCCTGGTGGTGGCCGTTGCCCGCGCTGCTGCTGGCCGGCCTGCTGCTCGCCCCCGTGGTCACCCGGCTGCCCGGGCGCGGCGGCCACGTCCCGGTGGACGGGCTGGGCGGCCCACCCACCCCGCCGGGCGCCGTTCCCGGCGTGGTGCTGGCCGCGCTCGCCTGCCTGCCGCTCGGCGCGGTGCTCGGCCCGGAGGCGCCGCTGATGGCGATCGGCGGCGGCCTCGCACTGCTCGCCGTCCGATCCGCCAGGCGGTCCCAACACCAGGATCTGGTACCGGTGTTGGGCACGGCCGGGGCGGCGGCCGCGATCTCCACCATCTTCGGCAGCCCGCTGGTGGCGGGCGTGATGATGATCGAGGCGGCCGGGCTGGGCGGCCCGCAGCTGACCGCCCTGATCCTGCCCTGCCTGCTGGCCAGCGGGGTCGGTGCGCTGGTCTTCACGGGCTTCGGCCACTGGACCGGGCTGTCGATCGGAGCGCTCTCGCTGCCGCGGGTGCCCGAGAGCGGCGTCCCGGACCCGGGTGACTTCCTCTGGGGTGTCCCGCTGGCGGTGGTGATCGCCGTGGTCTGCGTGGCCGGGCAGGCCCTCGGTCGGCGGGTCAAGGCCTTCACCACGGGTGATCCGGACGGCCCCCGGCCGGTGCCGACCGCTCGTCGGACCGCCGTCCGGACGGTGCTGTGCGCGATCGCCGTCGGAGCCTGCCTCGCGGCGTACGCCCTGCTCACCGGTCGCTCCCCGGAGGAGGCCGCGCTTTCCGGACAGGCCACCCTGGGCGCGCTGGCGGCCGACCCGGCGGCCTGGCCGATCGGCGCGCTGCTCGCCCTGGTGCTGTGCAAGACGGTCGGCTGGGGGATCGCCCTGGGCAGCCTGCGCGGCGGCCCGATCTTCCCGGCGATCCTGATCGGTGCCGCGCTCGGGGCGGCCTGCGCGCCGCTGCCCGGCTTCGGCACCGCGCCCGCGCTGGCCGCCGGACTGGCCGCCTCCGGCGCGGCCGTCACCCGGCTTCCGGTCACCAGCACGGTGCTGGCGGCGGCGCTGCTGGGCGGCCAGGCCGCCGACGCGATGCCGCTGCTGATCGTCGCCGCGGTGACGGCCTTCGTCACCGGCGAGCTGGTCCGGGGACGGTCGAGACGCGTCCGCGCCCTGCCCGGCCGACCTCGGCCGGCCCCGGCCGACTGACCGGCCCGCCCTCGTCCAGCCCTCGTCCGGTCGCCGGTCGCCGGTCGCCGGACGCCGGCGCCCCGACGTCAACGTTCTGCGGCGCGAAAATCCCTTCGGGAGACGGCAGATGAACAACTGCGGATTCCGCGGCACCCGGTCGGCGGTGTGCGCGATAACGGAGGGACCCCGACCGACCGACCGGCGGGGCACCAGGACCAGCAGCCAGGGAACCGAGGAACCACACCCATGCCGATCAGCGACTACGGCGTGCTCGCCGCCACCGCCGTCGACCGGCGCCGCGAGGGCGCCACCGACACCCCGCACTACCAGATCCACCTGCGCGACGCCGGGGGCACCGACTACCGCGCGGCGGTCAACGTCCTCTCCCAGCAGGCCCCCGCCGACCTGCGCTACCTCGCGGTCGAGGACTTCCGGCACCCCGTCACCGACCTCCTCCCGCCGGCCGGCAGCGGCTGGAACCCGCTGGCGTCCCGGCCGGGCACGGCGAGCCTGGACTTCGTCCGGGGGCGCCTGTTCGACCCCGCGGCGATGCACGTCCTGCCGCCCGATCTCCCGGGCCCGGACAACGACCTCGCCGACGTGCTCGACCAGCACGTCCAGCGGGCGATCGCCGACCCGGCGGCCGCGGTGTACGTCTTCGGGCAGCGGTTCGGGCCCGAACCCGGAGTCCCGGACAAGGTGTTCGGCTTCCTGCCCGGCAACGGCGTGCACGACGTGCACATGAACCAGGGCAACAGCGGGCGGTTCCGGACGGACGACGGCGTCTACCAGGACGGTGCGCTGCTCATCCACCTGCCGGCGGAGAGCCGGTGGGCGGCGGTGTTCCTGGCCTTCCAGTCGCAGTCCTGGCACACCGACGACCGCACCGGACACGCCCTGCCCGCGTCGGTCCCGCACCCCACCCGCCCCCGGACCGGGCCCCGTCAGGCGACCGGCCCCCAGCAGTAGCGCCCGCCAGGGCCCGCCGGCGGCCTCAGCCCGCGCTGTGGGACCGGCGGGACTGGGCGAGCAGCCAGGCGTAGACCTCGGGGTCGTCGTACGTCCGCGTCCAGGAGTCGTGGCCGACCCCCGGGTAGCGGGTGAACCGCACCGGACCGCCCACCTCCCGCAGCGCCTCGACCACCCGCTCGGTGTGGGCGACCGGGACGACGTCGTCCTCCCCGCCGTGGAAGGCCCACACCGGGAGGGCGGCGAGCCGCGGCGCAGCCTCCCTCAGCCCGGACCCGCAGATCGGCACGGCGGCGGCGAACCGGCGCGGGTACCGGGCGGCGAGCGCCCACGTGCCGGTGCCGCCCATGCTCAGCCCGGTGACGTACCGCCGGTCCGGGTCGATCCGGTACGTCCGCGCCACCTCCTCGACCAGGGCCGCCAGCGCGCTCACCTCCGCGACCCACGAACTGTGCGCCGGGCACTGCGGGGCCACCACCACGAACGGCAGCTTCGCCCCGGCGGCGATCTGCCGCACCGGCCCGTGCACGGCGAGGGCGTCCAGGTCCTCACCGCGCTCCATGGCGCCGTGCAGGAACAGCAGCAGCGGCCACGGCCCGGGGCCCTCGTCGTACCCGTCCGGCAGCGACAGGGCGTACCCCAGGTCGTTGCCGTCCTCGTCGACGGCGAACCGGTGGTGCTGAACAGGTGCGGACATCGGTCTCCTCCAAAAGCGTCAGGGGTTCCACGGGGCGGACCCGCCACCACCCTTCCGGAGCAGCCTCTCCGATTGATGACGCCGCCGTCACGGTTCACGTCGCAAAGACGCCGGACGCGGCCCGAGCGAGGGCGGCGCGGCGATGCCGAACTCCCTGCGGAGTGCGGAGAGGGCGGCGAGGTAGCCGCTCATGCCGTGGACGCCCGGACCGGGCGGCGTGGACGCGGAGCACAGGTAGACGCCGGGCAGCGGGGTCGCGTACGGGTTCCACCGGAGGGTGGGGCGCATGAGCAGCTGGCCGAGGGTCAGGGCCCCGGCCCCGATGTCCCCGCCGACGTAGTTCGGGTTGTACGCCTCGTACTGGACGCCGTTGGTGCTCCGGGCGGCGACGACCGTCTCGGCGAACCCGGGCGCGTACTTCTCGATCTGTGCCGTGACGGAGCCGGTGGGGTCCGCCGCGTACCCGTTGGGCACGTGCGCGTAGGCCCAGACGGGCCGCTTCCCGGCGCGGACCCGGTCGGGATCGGCGACGCCGGGATCCACCAGCAGCACGAAGGGGTCGCCCGCGTCGACACCGCGGGCGACCCCGGACTCCCGGCGGTAGATCTGCGCCTGCGACCCTCCGAGGTGCACGGTGGCGGCCCTGGCCACGTCGGCGTTGCGCCAAGGGATCGCCTCGGACACCAGGAAGTCGACCTTGGCCGCCGCGGGCCCGTACCGGAACCTGCGGAGCCGTCGCCGGTAGGCGGCGGGCAGCCGCTCGCCCGCCACGGCCGAGAACTCCTTCGGCCCGGTGTCGAACATGACGACGCGCGAACCGCGCACCTGCGCCAGGTCGGTGATGCGCGCACCGGTGTGGAGCTGCCCGCCGTGGCGCCGGATGTCCTCGGCCAGGCCGGCCGCGATCGCCGAGCTCCCGCCGCGCGGCACCGGCCACCCCGAACTGTGCGCCAGGTGGCCGAGGAAGACCGACACGGCTCCGCCGACGAGGCTGGGCAGCCTGCCGACGGCGTGCGCGGCCACCCCGGCGAGGAGGGCGGCCGCCTCGTCGGTCGCGAACCGGCGGGTGGCGAGCGCCGTCCCGTGGACCAGGGACCGCCATGCGAGCATCGCCGGAGTCCGCAGGGAGGTGGGGACGGAGCGGAAGTCGGAGAGGAAGAGCTCCCCGATCTCGGTGCTGCGGCCGATGAGCGGCGCCATCAACCGCCGCCAGCCGGCGCCGTCGCGGCCCAGCGCGTCGCAGGTCCGGTCGAGGTCCTGGTACGCCACGGCGGCTCGCCCGTCCGCCAGCGGATGGGCGTAGGACGCTTCCGGCCGGAGCAGGTCGATGCCGCGGGCCGACAGGTCGAACCGGCGGAGGAACGGCGAGACGGCGGCCATCGGATGGACGGCGGAGCAGATGTCGTGCCGTACGTCGCTGTCGAAGAGGGCGTGGGTGCGCAGACCGCCGCCGATCTCGTCCTGGCTCTCGTAGACGTCCACGTGCAGTCCGGCGCGGGCGAAGGTGACGGCCGCCGCCAGGCCGTTCGGCCCGCTGCCCACGACCGCGACGTCGCTGTTCCGTTCCATGCTCGGCCCGCCTCGTTCGTGCTCGGTCCGCCGCGCGGGATTCCACGGGCGGAGTGGCTGCCGGGAGCAGGCGCTACCGGCGGTCCTCCGCGTCGAACATTCCCTCCAGCTCCTTCAGGACCGACGGCAGGTAGAAGCCGGTCTCGCCCTCCCATTTTCGCTTCCCGACGCTGTACGCCGCGACGGTCCGGCTGACCGAGACGTTCGGGCGCCGCAGCAGGAGCTCCATGTTGTGTTCGACGACGGCATTTCCGGCCGGAAAGGCGGTGGCGAGCACGATCGGCTTCTCGGTGATCTGCAACGCCATGGTGGCGGGGGTGTTGCAGTTTCCCGCGGCGAGCCGCATGGCGAAATCGAGCGTCGCGGGGAAGACGGCGAAGGCGTCGACGCGTGCGCCGATCTCCACGTGAGCGGATTCCGGGAGGGAGGGGTCGGCGTAGTCGTCGGTCCACACGTCGCCGCCCACCAGTCGGCGCAGGGCGTCGAGCGTCACGAAACGCTGTGCGGACCTGGTCACCAGGAGATCGCTCGTGATCCGGGGAAACGACTGGCGCAGCCAGTGCAGCCAGTACGGCGTGAGCGCGGCGTTGATGGATCCGGTCACGATGAACAGGATCCGCTTCTCGCCCAGATCGGGGATCTCCTGATTTCCGCTGTTTCCAGCGGTTCCGAGGTTTCCAGCACTTCCGCTGTTTCCGGTGTTTTCGGGCATCTCGGTATTCCCCCGGTTCACAGGGCGAGTTCGGGCGAGATCATGATGGGCTTGATCCCGTCGGCACCCTCGGTCGGGACGGACGCCACGATCATGAACTGGTAGTCCCCGGACCCGCCGTTCTTCCTGCACGCGTCCCGCACGGCCCCGGCCATCAGGTTGTACCCGTCGCTGTTCAGCATCCACTCGAACATGGCCCCGTTCGAGGCGAGCGTGCGCACCTGCGACGCCATGTCGAACAGCGCCTTCGGAACCCGGCTCCCCGGGTTCCACAGCACGGCGAGCGGCTTCGCCTCGTTCCGCATGGCCAGGTCGGCCCACGTGGTCCAGCCGTCCGCGGGTGTCGCGCGCGTGCGGTAGAAGACGTACAGGTCCTCGATGCCGGGGTTCGGGGCGAAGAAGCGCCACTGCGGCAGGTCGGGGAAGAACGGCAGGCGCATCTTGATCGGCAGCTTGTCGTCGGGCAGGTTCTCGAAGACCGTCAGCACGACGTGCGTCACCAGGGCGGCCTTGACCAGGGACGCGACGGCCCTGCGCCACGCGCTCATGAGTTCTCCAGGATGATCGCCGCCGTCTGCTGCGCCAGGGCGGGCTTGGCGATGATGGACCGGTGGCTGCTCGCCGGGACGACGTGGAAGTCCGCGGCGACCCGCTCGCTGAGCTTGCGCTGCTGCTCGGTGTTGTCGGCGGCCGATATGACGACGCGCCGCAGCGGCCCTGCGGCCACGAAGTCCTGGGAAGGCCCTTGATGTGTCATGGTGTGCGCAATGCGAATCGGTTGCGGATAATTTCGAAGAAATTGACCAATTCCATTGTAGGTGGACATCCCGTGAATTCTGCACAATGCCCCTTTTGTTGTGGAGCCCCGGGTGTTTCTGTATTTGATCATTGATATCGCAGGTCAGGCCTTGATCGGGAGGTGGGGCGGGCGGCGGATTCCGCCGAACAGTCCGTATGGCCGCGAATCACCCCATTTGACTTGACGGCCTCGGAGTCGGGGCCGAGGTCGACCGGAGGGTGTATTTGGGTCGGCTTTGCAGGATTGGGACGCCTTGCTATGATCGGCCCAATGTTCAGAAAAGTGTGAAAATGAACGTTTCGATCATCCGAGAGAAGACGGCTCGTCGATTGAAAAAGAAAACCGGCAAGGCGGCGGACGCACCGCTGCTGCAACTCGTCGACGTCACACACACGTACGGTGACAGCACCGTGCTCGACCGGGTCTCCCTGCGCGTTCACCGTGGTGAGTGCGTCTCCCTGGTCGGGGAGAACGGGTCGGGCAAGAGCACGCTGCTCCGCGTGGCGGCCGGCCGGGAGAGACCCTCCGCAGGGTCGGTCGTCTTCGACGGGGAAGAGATCCACGAGGATTCCCTGGACGTGCGCAAGCGGGTCGCGTCGGTGATGGACCCCGGTGCGTTCTATCCGGACCTCACCGTGCGGGAGCACCTGCGGCTCGTGGCGTTGTCGCACGGCATGGGTGCCGGAGCCGATGCCGCGGTCGACGGGGCACTGGAGTCGCACCGCCTCACGGCGCAGTCCGAACAGTTCCCCTCGGCCCTGTCCTCCGGGCAGACCCAGGCGCTGCTCCTCGCCGCCGCCTTCATCCGGCCGCACGACCTCCTCATCCTCGACGAGCCCGAACAGCGGCTCGACTCCCACGCCCGGACCGCCCTCGCCCGCCTGATCGCGGAGCACCGCGACCGCGGAACGGCCGTCCTCATGGCCACCCACCACCGGGCCCTGAACGAGGTCGCGGACCAGATCGTCGAAGTCGGCTCGCGTGCGGGGCACTCGGGCCCGTTCGGGGCGGTGCAGGGGGAAGGATGAGCGGCTTGAGCGACAGCGTGGCACCCGCGACCGGGGCGAGGACGCGGGTGCCCGACAGGTCGGGGGACTGCACCGCGGACACCCTGCTGTTCCTGCGCGAAGCCCGGAGCGGTACGCGCCAGGAGAAGCGCAGGAGCGCGTGGTTCATCGCCTACACCGTCCTCCTGGTGGGCGGCTGCTGGGGCGTCCCCGCCCTGCTCCAGTGGACGAGTTCGACCAGGGCGGCCGACCGGCCACCCGTGCAGATCGGGGAACAGGCGTCCGCGACGCTCCTGGCGCTGATCCCGACGGTGCTGGTCCTCGCGCTGCTGCTCACCGCCCGGGGAGCGATGTGGCGGGGCCCGGTCCTGCTGGACCGGGCCACGACCGGCTTCCTGCTGCCCTCGGCCGTCGACCGGCGAGCCCTGCTCGCACCGGGGCTGCGGTCCTCGGTGGCGCTGGCCTGCGTGGTGAGCGGAGTCGCCGGCGCGGTCGCGGGCTTCCTGCTGCAGGGACTGGCCCCGCAGTCGTGGATCCTGCTGACCCTCGCGGGCTCCTGGACGGGCGTCTCGGTGGCGCTCACCACGAGCGCGGTCGGCGTCCTGGTCGAGCGGAACGACCAGTGGATGTCCCGGTACGGCCGCAGGGTCTTCGCCGCGGGGTGGCTCCTCGCCGCGGCCGCCGCCGCCGGCGTGTGGACGGCATGGAGGCAGGGGCGGCCGGGCTGGCCGCAGGACCTCCTGCTCTGGTCCGGTCCGTGGGGGTGGGCGTCCCAACCGCTCCTGTGGGCGCTCGGCCTCGTGGGTACGGCGGGCGCCGTCGGCACGGTGCTGTCGGTCGGCACCCCGGCTGTCGCCCTCGTCCTCGCCTGGCGGGAACTGCCCGCGATCCCGCAGGCCGCCCTCAGGCTGCGCGCGACGGTCGCCGCCCAGATCAGCACGTCCGTCCTCATGCTCGACCTCCGCCAGGCCCGCTCCGGAGTGCCGCGGCTCAAGGCGCGGCGCAGCACCCCCCGGCTCCGCCTCCCCATGCCGCGGCACCGGCTGCTGCTGGTCCCGTGGCGCGACCTCACCTGCCTGCTGCGCAACCCCCGCCGCCTGGGGTGGGCCGTCGCCTGGAGCGGGACCGCCGTCGCACTGACCGCGGCCGACCCCTCCTTCACCTCGACCGCGCAGCAGATCGTCGTCGTACTGTCCCTGGTCGCCGAATACCTGGCGGCCGCTCAACTCACCGAGCCGGCCCGCCTGGAGAGCGACGACCCGCGACGCTCCACCAACCTGCCCTGGACGTTCACGTCGCTCGCCCTCCAGCACTCGGCGGTGCCCGGCGGCCTCCTCCTCGCGCTCACCGGAGCCGGCGCACTGGCGTGCGCGCTCGGTGGCCGGGACACCGCAGGACTCCTCCCGCTCCTCGTCTCCGTACCCGCACTCACCGCGGCCGCGCTGGTCAGCTCCTACCGGGGCGTCGTGCCCATGCACCTGACGATCGGTGTCAACACCCCCATGGGCAACACCGGCCCCGGCCAGGTGGCGGTCTGGTACCTGCGCGGCCCCCTGGCGGTCGGCACCCTCCTGTTCCCGCTCGCCCGCTCCGCAGCCCAGGGCCACCCGTACACCGCGGCACAACTCGCCTGGACCCTGGCCGTCACCGCAGCCGCCCTCTGGTGGGTCCGGCGCACCGCCCACCGCCTCCACACCCGATAACCTCGACCCCGCACCAAGGGCCGGCCGACCCGCCATCACATCGGATCGACCGGCCCCACAAGGTCGGCCGCCCCCCGTCGCACCCGACGCCACGACGCCGCGACGCCCCGACGGAGATCCCCACCACCACCCGACACCACCCGCCGGGCCGCCGGCCCCGCGGTTGGTCACACGACGGCCGGGAAAAGCAAAAGACCCCTGAATCAACAGGGGTCTTGCTGGTGTCCGAGGGGGGACTTGAACCCCCACGCCCGATAAAGGGCACTAGCACCTCAAGCTAGCGCGTCTGCCATTCCGCCACCCGGACCGGGTGTTGTCTTTGCGGCTTCCGTTCTCTCGTCGGCCGCGCTGACAGATGTAACTGTAGCAAAGATCGGCTTGGGGTCCCAAAACGGTTCGGGGCCGGGGTGCGGGGGTGGTGGCGGGGGCAAGGGGGAGTGTGTGGCGGGGGCGTGACCAGGGGGTTTCGGGGGCGCGCAGGGGGTGGATCCGGGTCGGGGGCTGGGGGAGGATGGGCGTACGTGCTCGTACGGCCCGGGTGCAGGTCCTGGGGGTGGCGCGCTGGTGCGTCGGTGCGGGCCAAAGACGAGGAGTGACCGTGAGCGAGCGGAGCGAGTCGGCGGGGCCGAGGGCGACGGCTGAGTCGGAGGTCGCCGGGATCTGTCGCGATCTGATCCGGATCGACACCAGCAACTACGGGGACGGCTCCGGCCCGGGGGAGCGCAAGGCGGCGGAGTACGTCGCCGAGCAGCTCGCGGAGTTCGGGGTGGAGCCGCAGATCTTCGAGTCGGCCAAGGGGCGGGCCTCGACGGTGGTGCGGATCGAGGGCGAGGACCGCTCCCGCCCGGGCCTGCTGATCCACGGCCACACCGACGTGGTGCCGGCCAACGCCGCGGACTGGACGTACGACCCGTTCGGGGGCGAGATCGCGGACGGCTGCGTGTGGGGGCGCGGCGCGGTCGACATGAAGGACATGGACGCGATGACCCTCGCGGTGGTCCGCGACCGGCTGCGCACCGGCCGCAAGCCCCCGCGCGACCTGGTGCTGGCGTTCGTCGCGGACGAGGAGGCCGGTGGCACGTACGGGGCTCGGTTCCTGGTGGACAAGCACCCGGAGCTGTTCGAGGGCGTGACCGAGGGCATCGGCGAGGTCGGCGGCTTCTCCTTCACGGTCAACGACCAGGTGCGGCTGTACCTGGTGGAGACGGCCGAGAAGGGCATGCACTGGATGCGCCTGACGGTCGAGGGCCGCGCCGGGCACGGTTCGATGGAGAACGACGACAACGCGATCACCGAGCTGTGCGAGGCGGTCGCCCGGCTCGGCCGGCACAAGTTCCCGCTGCGGATCACCAAGACCGTACGGGCGTTCCTGAACGAGCTGTCGGACGCGCTCGGGGTCGAGCTCGACCCGGAGAACATGGACGAGACCCTGCGGGTGCTCGGCGGCATCGCCAAGATGATCGGCACCACGCTGCGCAACACCGCCCAGCCGACCATGCTCGGCGCCGGCTACAAGGTGAACGTGATCCCCGGCCAGGCCACCGCGCACGTGGACGGGCGCTTCCTTCCCGGCTACGAGGAGGAGTTCCTGGCGGAGCTGGACAGCGTGCTGGGTCCGCGCGTGAAGCGGGAGAGCCTGCACTCGGACAAGGCGGTCGAGACCACCTTCGACGGCGCGCTGGTCGAGGCGATGCAGACGGCGCTGCGGGCGGAGGACCCGATCGCCCGCGCGGTGCCGTACTGCCTGTCGGGCGGGACGGACGCCAAGTCGTTCCAGGACCTCGGGATCCGCTGCTTCGGCTTCGCGCCGCTGCAGCTGCCGCCGGAGCTGGACTTCGCCGGGATGTTCCACGGCGTGGACGAGCGGGTGCCGGTGGACGGGCTGAAGTTCGGCGTCCGGGTGCTGGACCGGTTCCTCGACGCCTGCTGAGCACCTTGGGTGGACGGCCCGTTCCCGGAGTGCCGGGGGCGGGCCGTCCGCATTGTCCGAGCTAATGATTTGGGACAGGGCAAAGGAGATCAACAGAAACGATCCTGCAAGGAAATGCGGATCGACCGTATGTGCGGACTGTCACCGTTGCGAGTGAATGGCAAATCTGTTCCGTACCCCGTTTGCCACACCCTCGTTCATCCCTGTGCAACCCGCCGAACGGGTTGCGTTGTCCATACAGGAGGAATGATGAAGGTCAAGAAGATCGCCGCTGTTGCCGCCGCCACCGGTGGCCTGGTGATCGCCGCCGCCGGTGTCGCGTCCGCTCACGGCGGTGCCGGCGCGGAGGGTGTGGCCGCCGGCTCCCCGGGTGTCGTCGCCGGCAACCAGGTGCAGATCCCGGTGCACGTCCCGGTCAACCTGTGCGGCAACACCGTCAGCGTGATCGGTGTGCTGAACCCGGCGTTCGGCAACCACTGCGCCAACTTCTGAGTCACGCTCCGAGCTGCTGAGGCTCGTTGAGCCGACTCATTCGGCCCCCGGGCGGCGGACGCGCCGCCCGGGGGCCGCTTGCATGCGGAGCGCGGGGAGCTGGCTGCGGGGAGCTGGGTGTGGAGAGGTAAACAAGGGGGCAATCGCTCGATCGGGTGAAGTTGGTTCGTTCGGCTCAACTTCCCCGCCGTTCTCTCGTTAACTCCTGTGCAGTCGAAGACCTTTCCGGATATCCGCATATGCGGAAATTCCGACTTTCGGACGGTATTTACGTCAAGGTCGTCACGTCGTTCTCGATACGTCAGGGGAAAAGATGAGGAATGTAGCCAAGAAGGGGATCCTCACGGTCGTGGCCACCGGCAGTGTCCTGGCCTCGACCGCCGGCTACGCCTACGCGGGCGCCGAGGCCCAGGGAGGTGCCGCCGGATCGGCGGGTGTCGCCTCCGGGAACTCGGTGCAGGTGCCGGTCGAGGTGCCGATCAACGCCTGCGGCAACACCGTCGACGTGATCGGCGTGCTGAACCCGTCCTACGGGAACCACTGCGCCAACGTCAGCGGCCACCCCGAGGCCGCCAAGCCGGGCGGATCCCACGCGGGCTCCGGCTCCCATACCGGTTCCGGCTCCCACACCGGCCCGGGGGCCAACGGCGGCTCCGGCCAGGGATCCTCCGCCTCGGGCACGTCCGCCTCCGGCGTCGCCGCCAACTCGCCCGGCGTGGTCTCCGGCAACAGCATCCAGGCCCCCGTGCACGTCCCGGTCAACGCCTGCGGCAACTCCGTCGACGTGGTCGGTGTCGGGAACCCGGCCTTCGGCAACGACTGCGCCAACACCGCGCAGCCCGCCCCGACCCCGAAGCCGGCGGACGACTGCCCCGAGAAGCACAGCCCGTCCGTCCCGCCGCAGGCCGGCGGGGAGACTCCGGGCTACCCGCGCAACGGCGGCCCGTCCACCACCCCCGAGGCCGGCGCACACTCGGCCCCCGCCGTCGCCCCGGCCGCGAGCGGCCAGGTCGCCCAGGTCGCGGCCCGCACCGCAGCCCCGGCCGTCGCCTCCGCGCCGAGCGGCGCCGCCGGCAGCCAGCTGGCCTCCACCGGCGCCGGTGACGTCGAACTGCTCGGCGCCGCCGGCCTCGCCCTGCTGCTCGGTGGCGGCGTGCTCTACCGCCGCGCCCGCGCCGGCGCCCGCTGAGCCACCGGCAGGCCACACTCCGGCAGCGCCGCACCCCCCGCGGCGCTGCCGGAGCACGACGCCGGAGTGTGACGCGCCCGCGGCCGCCTGGAGGTACGGGCGGTCGCGGGCGAGCGGAGGCCCGGCGTGAAAGCCCGCATCAAGGCCTGACGTGACGTGAAGCCCCGGCCCGAAAGCCTTGCGTGAGATCGCCACCGCGACGGCGTTCCCGGGCCCGAAGTTCCCCGATCCGGAGCCCCCGACCCGGCCGCCGCCCGTCTGGATCTTCCCCGCCCAGGCGCCCCGCCCGTCCATCCCCCCCGGCGGCGGGTGGGCTCAGGCATGCTCGCCCGTCACCAGCTCCGGACCTGCCGGATGATCCGCCGCTTCAGCCGGACCGTCCGGCTCCCGTCGGGGAACAGCCTCAGCCGGTCGAGCTCCCAGTGCCCGTACTCGGCGTGCTCGGTGAGCAGTTGGCGTGCCGCATTGCGCGTGGTGCCGCGCGGCATGCGCAGCGACTGGTACTCGTACTCCGGTTGCCGGACCGGCTTCGGTGGGGTCAAAACGCTCCTCCTGAGGATCACCTGCACGCAAGCCTACGACCTGCCTCGGACAGTCGGCCCGGGTATTTCCGGACGTCCTCCCGGCCGTCCGTCCGACCCGGCGGGACGCCCCGGACCGGCCGGGGCTCGCCGGCCCGTCTGACAGTGCATCAGTTTCGTTGTTCCTCCGGACGGGATACCCCGATCCCGGCGCGCGAAGCGGCACCCGATCGGCCCCGCGCGGCCCGGTCGCACGCCCTTCGCGCCGGGCATGCGCGGGGACAGAACCACGCGGATCGGACATCAGGGGGGAAGTTGCGGTGAAATCGCGGGTGTAGGTGACAACCGCTGTGCGTAGCGACACCGCGGGGAGATAGCGTCTGCACCATGTCTGATGCCGCGCAGCCAACCATTGCCGAGGTACGCGCCGCCGCCGAGGCGGTCAAGGCCGCCATCGACCGTCATCTGGAAGCGGTGTCGAGCCCCAGCGCAGCGGATGATCCCGCTGTGACCGCCGCCTACGAGCAGCTCGCGACGGCGGCCATCGCCTACGACCAGATCCTCTACGAGGTCTACGACGAGGTCACCCCCTTCGAGATCCCCGGGGACGAGGGTCCCGGCGGCTACCACGGCCCCGAACAGCCGGAGGCGATCAGCGTGCTGATCCGCCGCGACTACCACGTCGCCGACCCCAAGCGGCTGCGCGCCCAGGCCGAGCGGCTCGACGAGTCGCTGACCCCCGGCGGGGGCGGCACCAGCGGGGTGAACGCCGCGATCGGTGTGCTGTTCGGCGAGTACGAGCCGGACGAGATCGCCGCCCGCAGCGAGGAGTTCGGCCTGGAGGAGGCGGACTCGACGCTCTGGGTCGCGGCGGCGGAGCCGACCGAGCCGGGGGAGTGGCTGCCGGAACCCTTCGAGCACGCCGACCCGCAGATGCTGATCTGCCGGTTCGACGTGAGCGAGGTCTACGACGACGAGGACCCCGACGACTGAACCGTTCGTCGCGCAGACACCCGGAGGGCGGGCCCCACCTGTAGGGGGCCCGCCCTCCGCGCGTTTCGTTCCTAGTACGCCGAGGCGGCGTTCTCGGCGAGGATCGCGCGCAGCCGGGTGGTGCGCGGCTGCGCCGGGCGCTCGGTGACGGCCTGGGCGAGCGCCGGGCCCGCCGCGTGCACCACGGACAGGTGCCGCTCGCCGCGGCCGAAGGCGGTGTAGACCCACTGCCGGGTGAGCGCCGGGCCGGCGTCCTCCGGGAGCACCACGACCGCGCCCGGCCAGCGGCGGCCGAGTGCCTGGTGGACGGTCAGCGCCCAGCCGTGCCGCAGCCGGCCGGCCTGGGCGGGCGGGACGGTCCGGCGCGAGCCGTCCGCGTACGCCAGGTGCAGGCCGGTGGCGTCGCCGTCCAGCACCCGGGCCGGGCGGGTGACGCCGGGGGCCGGGGAGTCGACCACGCGGTCGCCCGGGTCGAAGCCGCCGAACCGGCCGGGCCCCGGGTTGAGCCGGGCCTTCGCGGCGGCGTTCAGCGCCCGGGTGCCTGCCGGGCCGCCGTGTCCCGGGGTGAGCAGCACCACCTGCTCGGCGGGGATGCCGAGGGCGCGGGGGATGGAGTCGGTGAGCAGTTGGAGGGCGCGGTGGACGGCTTCGCCGCCGTCCTTCGCGGTCAGGATGACCACCTCCTTGTCCGGCGCCTCGACGGGCTGGAGCTCGCCGATGCCGACGCCGGAGACCAGCTCGCCGATCGGGCCGAAGTCCGGGGTGCGGGAGGCGACCGCCGGGCAGACCTTGGCGGCCAGCAGGTCGGCGAAGAACCGGCCGGGGCCGGCCGACCAGAGCTGGCCGGGGTCGCCGCTGAGCACCAGCCGGGTGCCGTCGGCGAGCGACTCCAGGACGGTGGCGGCCAGTTCGACGTCCAGCAGCGGGGCGTCGAGGACGACCAGGACGTCCAGGGCGAGCGTGCCGTCGGAGGCGCGGCCCGGCCCGGCGGCGCCGGAGAGCAGGTCGGCGAGGGTGATCACGGCGGCCGGGGTGTCGGTGAGCGCGGCGAAGGACTCCCGGCCCTGGTCGGTCCAGGTGGCGGCCCAGGTCCGCAGTCCGAGGCCGCCGGCGGCGGCCAGCAGCGCGGCGGGTTCGGCGCGGGCGGCCTCGCCGCCGGTGTGCAGCACCAGGGCGCTGTCGGCGACGGCCTGGATCAGGGCGGTCGCGGAGGAGGACGGCGCGGCCTCGCCGGCAGCCGCCCACGCGGCCGGGCCGGGCGCGGCGGGGGCCTGCGGAGCGTCCTCCGCCGTGGGCTCCGCGGGGGCCGCGCTTGAGTCGGAGCCCGTCTCGGAACCGGAGGCCGACGAGGAGTCGGCCGCGGACTCGGAGTCCTCCGCCGTCCCGGCGTCCTCTGCCGCGTCCTCGTCGCCCGGCTCCGGGTCCTCGCCCGGCACGAAGGTCGACATCAGCCGGACCAGTCCGTCCGCGAGGCTCTCCTCGGCCAGCGCGAGCCGTTCCAGGGCGAGCAGCGTCCGGGTCGGCGGCTCCTCGTCCTCGTCGCCGCCCGCCGCGTGCGCCTCGGGACCGGTCAGCTCCTCCTGGAACGGCATCGCGCGCCCGTCCAGGACGGCGGCCTGGATCGCCGCGGCCGAGTCCGGCAGCCCGTGCCGGTCGAGCCCGGCCGCGATCTCGGCGACCTCGACGGCGGAGTGGCCGCGCAGCGCCGCCTGCTCCAGCAGCCACGGCACCAGCGCCTGGGCGCGGCGCGGGTCGCCGGGGCCGGCGGCGGGGCCGAGCAGGCCGCGGGCGAAGCCGTCCGCGTGCTCGGGGCGGACGCCGGGCAGGGACAGCACGGCCCACGGGTCGGAGCGCAGCTGTTCGGCGGCGCCGTCGCCGAACTCGGCCACCGCGGCGGCGGCGAGATCGGCCGGGGCGCCCCCGGCGGCCAGCACCTCGGCGGTGTCCTTGAGCGCCTGCGCGCGCTGCTGGTCGGGCTGCGCGGAGGCCGAAGCCTTGGCGTCCTTGACGTCCATGGCGCCCTCGGGAGCCGCGGGCCGGCCCTCGCCCTCCGGCGGTGCGGCCTGCGGGCCGACGCTGCGGATCCGCTGCGCCAGCTCGGCGATCGCCGCCGCCTTCTCCGCCGGGCTCGCCGTCTCCAAGGGGCTCGCCTTCTCCGCCGGACCGGCCGACTCCGCCGGGCTCACCGAGACTGCCGAGGTCTCCTCCGGAGCGCCGTTCTCCGTGTCACTCATCGTCCGCTCCAAGAGTCACTCCACTGCGTTTTCAGCTGGACGAGGGGGGCTACAGCTCGCTCCACCCCTGGTCCGGGTAGCGGTGCACCGGCGACGAGATGTCGTCCAGCGCACCACGGATCTCACCCGGAAGCGTAAGCGCCTCCACCGACAGCGCCGCCTGCAGCTGTGCCACCGTACGGGCCCCGACCAGCGCGCTCGCCACTCCGGGCCGGTCCCGGACCCAGGCGAGGGCGACCGCGAGTGGGCTGCTGGCGAGGCCGTCGGCGGCCGTGGCGACGGCGTCGACGATCCGCCGGGAGCGCTCCCCGAGGTACGGCTGGACGAACCCGGACAGGTACGGCGAGGCGCCGCGCGAGTCCTGCGGGACGCCGTGCCGGTACTTGCCGGTGAGCACCCCGCGCCCGAGCGGCGAGGAGGCGAGCAGCCCGACCCCGGCGTCCGCCGCGGCGGGGAGCGCCTCGCGCTCGATGCCTCGCTGGAGCAGCGAGTACTCCAGCTGGGCCCCGGCCAGCGGCGTGCGCCCGTGGTGGGCGCGCTGCCAGGTGGCTGCCTTGGCGAGCTGCCAGCCGCTGAAGTCGCAGACCCCGACGTACCGGGCGCGCCCGGAGGAGACGGCGATGTCGAGGGCGCTGAGCGTCTCCTCGACGGGCGTCATGGGGTCGAAGGAGTGGACCTGCCACAGGTCGACGTAGTCGGTGCCGAGCCGGCGCAGCGAGGCGTCGAGGGCGGCGAGGAGGTGGCCGCGGGAGCCGTCGAAGCGGCGGGCGGACTCCGGCACGCTGCCGGCCTTGGTGGCGATGACGAGTTCGGAGCGGGGGATGAGGCTGTCGGTGAGCCGGGAGATCAGGTACTCGGCGCCGCCGTCGGCGTACACGTCGGCGGTGTCGAGCAGGGTCCCGCCGGCGTCGACGAACTCCTTGAGCTGTTCGGCGGCCTCGTGTTCGTCGGTGTCGCGGCCCCAGGTCATGGTGCCGAGGCCGAGCCGGGAGACCTGGAGGCCGGTACGGCCGAGGTGACGTTTTTCCATCGGACGGGCCCTCCACTGGCCGGTGGCACCGGGCGCCCCGGTAGCCCTGAGAACGCGCAGGTGGGGAGAGCGCTCCCCACGTCGGCTGAGCGTAGCGGCCGGTGTCCGGGCAGGGGTGGCGACCCGCAGAACGATCACTGGGCCCGGGTGGCGGCGGGTGTGACCCAGACCACCACTACCGGTCAGTAGCATGACCGGCGAGTGCGCGGCTACCCTCGCCACCAACCCTCACCGACTGGAAGGTTCGGCACATGCGACTCGGAATCAACCTCGGCTACTGGGGTCTCGGCATGGACGCCGACAACATCGCCGTGGCCCAGGAGGCGGACCGGCTCGGCTACTCGGTGTGCTGGGCGGCCGAGGCGTACGGCTCGGACGCCGCGACGGTGCTGAGCTTCGTCGCCGCGAAGACCGAGCGGATCGACGTCGGTTCGGCCATCTTCCAGATCCCCGCCCGCACCCCGGCGATGACCGCGATGACCGCGGCGACCCTGGACACCCTGTCCGGCGGTCGCTTCCGGCTCGGCCTCGGCGTCTCCGGCCCGCAGGTCTCCGAGGGCTGGTACGGGGTGAAGTTCGACAAGCCGCTCGCCCGCACCCGCGAGTACGTGGAGATCATCCGCAAGGCGATGTCGCGCGAGCGGCTGGTCCACGAGGGCGCGAACTGGACGCTGCCGCTGCCCGGCGGCCCCGGCAAGCCGATCAAGCTCACCGTGCACCCGGTGCGTGAGCACATCCCGCTGTACATCGCCGCGATCGGCCCGAAGAACCTGGAGCAGACCGGCGAGATCGCCGACGGCTGGCTCGGCATCTTCTTCTCGCCCGAGCACGCCGCGCTCTCCCTCGACCCGCTGAAGGCCGGCCGCGCCAAGACCGGGCAGGGCCTGGACGGCTTCGACCTGTGCCCGACCGTCACCATCGCGGTCGGCGAGGACATCAAGGCCGGCGTCGACTCCCAGCGCTCCTACGCCGCGCTGTACATCGGCGGCATGGGCAGCAAGGAGAAGAACTTCTACAACCAGCTCGCCCGGCGGATGGGCTACGAGCAGGCCGCCGACGAGATCCAGGAGAAGTACCTGGCCAAGGACTACGCGGGCGCCGCGGCCGCCGTCCCGCACGACCTGATCGACGCCACCTCGCTGATCGGCGACACCGCCCGGATCGCCGACCGGATGCAGGCCTACGCCGACGCGGGCGTCACCACGCTCACCCTGGCCCCGTCCGGCTTCACCCTGGACGAGCGGATCCAGGCGCTGCGCACCGGCGTCGAGGCGCTGGAGCGCGCCGGCCTCGCGTAGCCGCCGGGGGGGGCCGTCGAGCGGCACTACAGCCAGTCGTGCCGCTTGAACACCCGGTGCAGCACTATGCAGACCGCGGCCATCAGCGACAGCACCGCCGGGTATCCCCAGGGCTGGTGCAGTTCGGGCATGTCCTCGAAGTTCATCCCGTAGACGCCCGCGATCATCGTCGGCACGGCGGCCAGCGCCGCCCAGGCCGAGATCTTCCGCATGTCGTTGTTCTGCTGCACGCTGACCTGCGCCAGGTTGGCGTTGAGGATGTCGGACAGCAGCCGGTCCATGCCCTCGACCTGGTCGGTCACCCGGGCCAGGTGGTCGGCGACGTCCCGCAGGTAGGGCAGGGTCTCCGGGCGGATGTACGGTTCGCCGCCGCGGGCCAGGCGCAGCGTCGGTTCCAGCAGCGGGCCGGTGGCGCGGCGGACGGTCATCACCTGGCGCTTGTAGCCGTAGATCCGGCCGGCGGTGTCGCGGCCGACCCGGCCGGGGGCGAAGACGTCCGCCTCCAGTTCGTCCAGGTCGGACTGGAGCCCGGTGGCGACCTCCATGTAGCCGTCGACGATGGTGTCGCAGACCGAGTGCAGCACCGAGCTGGGCCCGTAGCGCAGCAGTTCGGGCTGCTTCTCCAGCCGGGCCCGCAGGCCGGAGAGCGGGGTGTCGGCGCCGTGCCGGACGGTCATCACGAAGTCCGCGCCGAGGAAGACCATCACCTCGCCGATGGTCACCGCGTGGGCGCCGGGGTGGTAGCCGAGCGTCTTGAGGGCGACGAACAGGGAGCCCTGGTACGGCTCGATCTTGGGGCGCTGGTGGGCGCTGACGGCGTCCTCGACGGCCAGTGGGTGCAGGGCGAACTCCCTTCCGACGTGGTCGAGTTCCTCGGCGGTGGGCTCGAACAGGCCTATCCAGACGAAGCCGCCGGGCCCGGCGGCGCGGGCGGCGGCGAGCGCGCCGGCGAGGTCGTCGGGGGCCTCGATCCGGTGGCCGTCGTGGTAGCTGGCGCAGTGGACGATCATCGGGCCATTGTGGCCCGGGGCGGGGTGCCCGGGGCGGAGCCGGGCCAGGACGGCGTCGCGGGCCGGTGCCGGCGGCGGCTCAGGAGGTCCCGCACCTCACGCCCGCACCTCACGCCCGCACCTCACGCCCGCACCCCACGCCCGCACTCCGTGCCCGCACGCGATGCCCGTACCCCGCACCGGCACTCCACGCCCGCGCCCGGAGGCCGTAGGCTGAGCCCCATGCCCACCCTGCTGCTCGTCCGCCACGGCCGCTCGACCGCGAACACCGCCGGAATCCTGGCCGGTTGGACGCCCGGCGTGGACCTCGACGACACCGGGCGCGCGCAGGCCGCCGCGCTGGCCGGCCGGCTCGCGGGGATCCCGCTGGTGCAGGCCGTCAGCAGCCCGCTGGAGCGCTGTCGGCAGACCCTGGAGCCGCTGCTGGCGGCCCGGCCCGAGCTGGGCCCGCCCGCCGAGGACGAGCGGCTGGGCGAGTGCCACTACGGCGAGTGGACCGGCCGGCCGCTGGCCGAGCTGGCCAAGGAACCGCTCTGGCGCACCGTGCAGGACCACGCGGCCGCCGCGGCCTTCCCCGGCGGGGAGTCGTTGCGCGAGCTGAGCCACCGGACGGTCGGCGCGGTCCGGGAGTGGAACGAGAAGATCGCCGCCGAGCACGGCGCGGACGCGGTCTGGCTCGCCTGCTCGCACGGGGACGTGATCAAGGCGGTGGTGGCCGACGCCCTCGGCCTGCACCTGGACCACTTCCAGCGGATCAGCGTCGAGCCCTGCTCGGTCACCGCGATCCGCTACACCCCGCAGCGCCCCTTCGTCCTGAGGATGGGCGACACCGGTGACCTCGGCTCGCTCGCGCCCAGGCCCGGCGCGGCCCCGGCCGCCCCGGCGGGCGACGCGGTGGTCGGCGGCACCACCTGAGACGCTCGCTCCGCCCGACCTGCCCGACCCGCCTGGTACGACCCCGGCCTGACCGGCGCCACCCGGCCCGGAGCCGCATCACGTGGCGGGGGAGCCGCCGCACCCCGCCCCGCAGCGGCCGGCGGCACGGCCTGAGCTGGCCGGTGCCACTGCGGCTCGGCTCCCCTGCGGAGGCCCGGAGGTCGTAGGGTGACTAACGAGCCCCGCCGCGTGGCGAGCCCGCGCCCGGGCCGTCGTACGGCAGCCCGAGCCATGACGTCCGAACGATCCCTGTGATCCCCACGACCGACACGATCCGGAGCGAGAGCGTGCCCCGTCAGGTCTTCTTCTACGACCAGCCCGAACGGTTCGTGGCCGGCACCGTCGGCCAGCCCGGCGCCCGGGCGTTCTACCTGCAAGCCAGCGCCCGGGGCCGGATCACCAGCGTCCTGCTGGAGAAGACCCAGGTGGCGGCGCTCGCCGAGCGGATCGACGAGGTCCTGGACGAGGCGCTGCGGCGCAGCGGCGGCGACGTCTCCATCCCGGCCGCCGCCCCGCAGGACCTGCTCGACACCGCGCCGCTGGACCTGCCGCTGGAGCAGGAGTTCCGGGTCGGCACCATGGCCCTGGCCTGGGACAGCGTGGACGGCTGCCTGGTGGTCGAGGCGCAGGCGCTGATCGAGGTGGAGGAGGACGAGGACGAGGACAGCGCCGCGGCGGTCTTCGAGGACGACGACAACGGTCCGGACATGCTGCGGGTGCGGCTGTCCGGCGCGATGGCCCGGGTGTTCGCCAAGCGGGCGCTGGACCTGGTCTCGGCCGGCCGCAAGCCCTGCCCGTTCTGCAACCTGCCGCTCGACCCGGAGGGCCACCTGTGCCCGCGCGCGAACGGCTACCGGCGCTGAACACCGAGACCCCGCCCCAGGCGGACCCGGCGGCCGCCGCCGCCCTCGCCGCCGACGTGCCCACCGCGCTGGAGCTGCTGCGCGAGGGCGAGTTGACGGTGCACGGGCGCCTCACCGAGGCGTCCAACGCCGCGCTGTACTGCACCGCCACGCACGGTTCGCTGAGCGCGCAGGTCGTCTACAAGCCGGTCGCCGGGGAGCGCCCGCTGTGGGACTTCCCGGACGGCACGCTGGCCGGGCGCGAGGTCGCCGCGTACGAGGTGTCCGCCGCGACCGGGTGGGCGCTGGTGCCGCCGACCGTGCTGCGCGACGGGCCGCACGGGCCCGGCATGGTGCAGCTGTGGGTCGAGCCGGATCCGCAGGCCGAGCCGTTGCTGGCCCTCCAGGACCCGCGCGGCCCGGAGCACGGCTGGCTGCCGATCGTGCGGGCCGAGGTCGGCGGGGGACGCACCGCGCTGCTGGTGCACCACGACGACCAGCGGCTGCGCCGGCTCGCCGTGCTGGACGCGGTGCTCAACAACGCCGACCGCAAGGGCGGCCACCTGATCCCGGCCGCCGACGGCCGGGTCTACGGCATCGACCACGGCGTCACCTTCAACACCGAGGGCAAGCTGCGCACCCTGCTCTGGGGCTGGGCCGGCGAGCCGCTGCCCGCCGAGGCGCTGGAGGTGCTGACCCGGCTCGCCGAGCGGCTGGACGGCGAGCTGGCCGCGCGCCTCGCCCCGCACCTGACCGCCGCCGAACTGGAGGCGACCCGCGCCCGGGTGGCCGGGCTGCGCCGCACCGGCCGGCACCCGCTGCCCTCCGAGGACTGGCCCTCGATCCCCTGGCCGCCGGTCTAGGGGTACGGATCGGCTCGGGCCGAGCTGATGGTCTGGACCTGTCCGCGAACCGGCAGCACACTGCTCCGATGGACGCGTTACGGACCACCCCCACCCCCCGCACCACGCCGGACCTGCCGCTGCACCGGCTACAGGTCCCGCTGCCGCACCTGCTCCCGTTCGCCATCGGGAGCTTCGACACGATCGGCCCGCTGTCCCGGGCGGGCTTCCCGCACCGGCACTCGTTCTACGAGATCGTCCACGTCACGGGCGGCCGCGGCGCCCACGTCCTGGACCTGGTCCACCGGCCGCTGGCACCACCGCAGTTGTGCGTGATCACACCCGGCCAGGTGCACTACTGGTCGGACGCGGACGAACTCACCGGCCAGGTCGTCCTGTTCAACGAGGACTTCCTGCTCCGGAACCCGCAGGACCTCGCCGCGCTGCGCACCCTGGCCACCCGCCCCGCGCTCGGGCTCGGCGAACAGGCCGGGCCGATCGGCGCGTTGCTCGCCGACATGGAACACGAGTACTGCTCCAGGCAGCCCGGCTACCAGGGCGTGCTGCGGGCCAGCCTGCACATCCTGATCGTCCGGGCGCTGCGTGCCGGCCGGCCGGGGGAACGGCAGTCGCCGCCCGGCCGACCGACCGAAGTGGCCTCCGCCTTCACCCGGTTGATCGCCGGCCCGGGCGGGGTGCGGTACTCGGTGGCGTCCAGTGCGCAGGAACTCGGCGTCTCACCGGGCCACTTGCAGACCCTGGTCAAGCAGGCGACCGGTCGCACCCCGGGCGGGCTGATTCGGCGGCAGCAGACCCTGGAGGCCAAACGGCTGCTGGCCTGCACGGATTTGACGATTCGTCAGGTCTCGAAGGAGGCGGGCTTCGCCGATCCGGCCTACTTCTGCCGCTTCTTCCGGCGGGAGACCGGGATGACACCGGGGGAGTTCCGGGCCCGGGTCGACGGAAATCACCACGATCCCCGGATCGCGTCCATCGCGGCGGCCCCGGACTGCCCGTAACTTTGCAGGTGGCCACCGGTGGCCGGTCCGGCGCGCGCGGACGGGCGGCCGGTTCGGCCCTTGTCATGCCCCCACCATGGCAAGGGCCGTCCCCCACATCCACCCCACCCCCCACCCGAAGGAGAGGGCGCATGCCCACGCCCGACGGCATGATCAGCCGCAAGACCGTCCTGAAGGCCGCCGCCGCGCTCGGCGCCGCCCCGCTGCTGGTCGGCGGCGGCGTCGCGCTGGCCCGCGAGCAGGCCGGCACCGGCCGGCCCCCCGGCCTCACCCCCGAGTGCCACGACGGCGACGACCCCACCATCGAGCAGACCGAGGGCCCCTACTTCAAGCCCAACTCCCCACTGCGCAGCTCCATGGTCAACGACGGCCCCGGCACCCGGCTGACCGTCAGCGGCTACGTCTTCGGCCGCGCCTGCCGACCGATCTCCGGCGTCCTGCTGGACTTCTGGCAGGCCGACGACAACGGCGCCTACGACAACACCGGGTTCACCTTCCGCGGCCACCAGTTCACCGACGCGAACGGCGCCTTCAAGCTGGACACGATCGTCCCCGGCCTCTACCCGGGCCGCACCCGGCACCTCCACGTCAAGCTCCAGGCGCCCGGCCGCCCGGTGCTGACCACCCAGCTCTACTTCCCCGGCGAGCCGCGCAACAGCACGGACACCATCTACGACGCCCGGCTGCTGATGAACGTCCGCCAGAACGGCCCGGGCCGTGAGGGCAGTTACGACTTCGTCCTGGACGTGCCGCAGACCCCGGGCACACCGAGCCCGACCCCCACCGCCACGCCGACCGGAACGCCCACCGGAACGCCCACGCCGCCGAGCGGCAGCTGGAAGCCGGGGGCCTCGTACAACGCGGGCGACCGCGTCACCTACTCCGGCGCCTCCTACCTCTGCCTCCAGGCGCACACCGCCATGGTGGGCTGGGAGCCGCCGAACGTGCCGGCCCTCTGGCAGCGGTCGTAGCGGCTCCGGCCGCGTCCCCCGGGGTGCCGGGCGCCCGGTCGGCGGCAGGGTCGACCGGGCGCTCAACCGTGTCCGAAAGCCTGCCCGAAGCCTGTTGAGAGCCTGCTCGACGCCTGCCCAACGCCCGCCCGAAGCCTGCCGCACGCCTGCCCGAAGCCTGCCGCACGCCTGCCGGAAACAACGCCGGTCCCGTCAGGGTCCGTTCCTTATCAGTCGGGAAGCGGTCCGGCAATGACAGGAAGCGAATCCAGTCGATCTTGTGTACTGGTTAGGCTTTCAAATGTTCTCAAGGTTAAAGTCGGTTCCATGCATGCCTGGCCCGCCTCCGAGGTTCCCGCCCTGCCTGGTCAGGGGCTCCCCCTCCGTATCTTCGACACCGCAGCGGGCACGGTCCGCGAGGTCGTGCCGCAGGACGGCACCGCCCGGATCTACGTCTGCGGCATCACCCCCTACGACGCGACCCACATGGGCCACGCCGCCACCTACAACGCCTTCGACCTGGTGCAGCGCGTGTGGAAGGACGCCGGTCACGACGTCCTGTACGTCCAGAACGTCACCGACGTGGACGACCCGCTGCTGGCCCGGGCGGTCGAGACCGGTCAGGACTGGGTGGCCCTCGCCGAGCGCGAGACGGCCCTGTTCCGCGAGGACATGACCGCCCTGCGGCTGCTCCCGCCGGCCCACTACATCGGCGCCGTCGAGTCGATCCCGTGGATCGTCCCGCTGGTCCAGAAGCTGCTCGCCAGCGGCGCCGCCTACCAGGTGGACGGCGACATCTACTTCTCGGTCGAGTCCGACCCCCGCTTCGGCCAGGTCTCCGGCCTCGACCAGGAGGCCATGCGCCCGGTCTTCGCCGAGCGCGGCGGAGACCCGGACCGCCCGGGCAAGCGCCACCCGCTGGACGCCCTGCTCTGGCTCGCCGCCCGCCCGGGCGAGCCCGCCTGGGAGACCGAACTCGGCCACGGCCGCCCCGGCTGGCACATCGAGTGCGTCGCCATCGCGCTGCAGTACCTCGGCATGTCCTTCGACATCCAGGGCGGCGGCAGCGACCTCTCCTTCCCGCACCACGAGATGGGCGCCTCGCACGCCCAGGTCGCCACCGGCGCCCACCCGTACGCCAAGGCGTACGTGCACGCCGGCATGGTCGGCCTGGACGGCCACAAGATGTCCAAGTCCCGCGGCAACCTGGTCTTCGTCTCGGCGCTGCGCCGCGAGGGCGTCGACCCGGCGGCGATCCGCCTGGCGCTGCTCTCGCACCACTACCGCGAGGACTGGGAGTGGACCAAGGCGACCCTGGACGAGGCCGTCGAGCGCCTCGCCCGCTGGCGGGCCGCGGTCTCCCGGCCGGACGGCCCGGCCGCCGAGCAGCTGCTCGACGAGGTCCGTACGGCGCTCGCGGACGACCTGGACGCGCCCGCCGCGCTGGCCGCCGTCGACCGCTGGGCCGAGCGGCAGGAGGCCGGGGGCGGCACCGACATGGGTGCGCCGGGCCTGGTCAGCCGCACCGTGGACGCCCTGCTCGGCGTCGCGCTCTAGGGCTCACCCCCCAACACGCCGAAGGGGCGTCAGGACACCTGACGCCCCTTCGGCGTTGTCCGGGGCGGCGGCTACTCCTCGTCGCCGTCCTGGCTCTCCCGGGCCGCGCCCGGGGACTCCGGCTCGGCCGGCCGCTCCGCCGTGGCGTGCCCGGCGACCGGCTTCTCGCCGGTCGGTCCGACGTTCTCCCGGCGGCGCAGGTAGCGCTCGAACTCGCGGGCGATCGCATCGCCGGAGGCCTCCGGCAGCTCCGCGGTGTCCTGCGCCTCCTCCAACTGCTGGACGTACTCGGCCACCTCGCTGTCCTCGGCGGCCAGCTGGTCCACGCCCAGCTGCCAGGCCCGGGCGTCCTCGCCGAGCTCGCCCGGCGGGATGCGCAGGTCCAGCAGGTCCTCCAGCTTGTTGACCAGGGCCAGCGTCGCCTTGGGGTTCGGCGGCTGCGCGACGTAGTGCGGCACGGCCGCCCAGAGCGTCACGGCCGGGACCCCGGCGTGCGTGCAGGCCTCCTGGAGCACCCCGACGATGCCGGTCGGGCCCTCGTAGCGGCTCTCCTCCAGGTCCAGCCGGCGGGCCAGCTCCGGGTCGGAGGTGACCCCGCTGACCGGCACCGGGCGGCTGTGCGGGGTGTCGCCGAGCAGCGCGCCCAGGATCACCACCAGCTCGATGCCGAGCTCGTGCGCGAAGCCGAGCAGCTCGTTGCAGAACGAGCGCCAGCGCATGCTCGGCTCGATGCCGCGCACCAGGACGACGTCCCGGGTGGTCGGCTCGGTCACCCGGATCACCGAGAGCCTGGTGGTCGGCCAGGTGATCCGGCGGATGCCGCCGTCCAGCCAGACCGTGGGCCGGTTGACCTGGAAGTCGTAGTAGTCCTCCGCGTCCAGGGCGGCGATCACCTTGCCGCCCCAGGTGTCGTCCAGATGTGCCAGGGCCGCGGAGGCGGCGTCGCCCGCGTCGTTCCAGCCCTCGAAAGCGCAGACCATCACCGGGTCGATCAACTCGGGAACATCTTCCAGCTCGATCACCCAGCGTCTCCCTCCGGTCGGCGGTCGAACCCGCGCCGCCTCGGCTGGCCTGCCGGGGCGCCGACCGGTCGGCTGCCGACTGTCGAACCTCTCGTCACCCATGGAACGCCTCGCCCCATGGTCCCTACCTGCCCAGCCTACGGGCTTTGATGCGCACCGCGGCCGGGCACCGGGACAGTCTGGGGGAGCGTGCCGCCCCGATCCAGCGGATATCCGGACCGCTCCGGCTGACGGGGCGTCAGATGGCCCGGGGCGGGCGCGGACGGTGTCCGAACGGCGACGCGGCGCGACGACGCACCCTTCCCGCGCACACCCTTCCCGCACGCACCGCTCCCGCATACGCCGTTCCCGCGCGCACCGTTCCCGCACGCACCGCCGGAACGCCTCAGGCGTCGACCCACCCGCGCCGGTACGCCGCCCAGTGCTCCGGGGTGGCGGCGAAGTCCACGTACAGCGCGACGCCGAAGTTCCGCCGCCCCGGGTCCTGGCGGCCCAGGCCCAGCCGGACGCCCCGGACGGCGGCCGGCACGGTCTCGGCGTCACCCCGATGGCCGTGCCGGTCGTCCCAGAAGAACGGCAGGCCGATCAGCAGGTCCACCCCGGCCGGGGTGGCCTCCAGCGCCAGTTCGGTCTGCAGGGCGACGTAGCCGCCGTACAGCGGCTCGGTCGGCATGCTGGTGTCGTACGCCATCACGGCGACCTGGTCGACCCGGCGGGCGGTCTCGGTGAAGTACGCCTGGTCCCACCACTTGCCGTGGTCGGTGAGCAGGATCCCGGCGGTGTGCAGGCCGGGCACCGGGTCGAGCTGCGGGGCCGCCACCGAGAGCGCGGCGCCGCGCTCGGCCGTGACCGGGCGGACCTGGTCGAGCAGGGCCAGCCAGCCCGCGCTGCCGGGCCGGATCGGTTCCATGTCGAAGTGCACGCCGTCGAAGCCGAGGTCCAGGACCTGCCGGGCGGAGGCGGTGACCCGGTCCCGGGTGGGGGCGTCCTCCAGGTCCAGGGCGTCCTTCTCCGGCTTGACCTCGTCGCCCAGCCAGCTCTGCACCCGGACGTCCGGCAGCGCCCGGTGCACCGCGTCGGTGAACCAGCGGCCCCGGGGGTGGACGGCGGGCGGCAGCGAGCCGTCGTGTTCCAGCGGGCCGGTGTGCACGTACAGGTCGCGGATGCCGGTGCCGGCCAGCTGCCGCACCAGCGCGGCGACGTCGGCCTCGCTCTTGCGGCCGTCCACCCAGGCGTGGCCGAGCCAGAGCGCGTCCCGGCCGCGGGTGCGGGCCTCGGCGGACGGGTCGCCGGTGTAGTGCAAGCGGATCGCGACGAAGGCCGAGCCGAGCGCGGCCACCGGCACGGCCGCGGCGAGGCCCAGTACCAGCAGCGCCCGGCGCCACCGGGACCAGCTCCGCCAGCGCTTGCGCAACGCCGGGAACGGGGCCGCCAGGGCCCCTGCGACGCGTCGCGCGCCGGTCGGGAATCGGCCCACGCGGTTGCTCCCCCCTTGCGGTCGAACGCTCAGGATACGGAATGCGACCGCAGGCCGGGGCGCGGGCCGGATACCCTGGCCACGTGCGGGCCCGAGTAAGCGGGCCCGCAAAGCCGACAGCCGTCGCACCAGGGAGAAGCCCCATGGCCACTGCAGCCAATCCGTCCATCACTCAGCAGAGCCGCGCGAACGCGCTGCGTGAAGCGCTCGCCACCCGGGTGGTGGTCGCCGACGGTGCGATGGGCACCATGCTCCAGGCACAGGATCCGACGCTGGAGGACTTCCAGAACCTGGAGGGCTGCAACGAGGTCCTCAACGTCACCCGGCCCGACATCGTGCGCTCCGTCCACGAGGCCTACTTCGGGGTCGGCGTGGACTGCGTCGAGACCAACACCTTCGGCGCCAACTTCTCCGCCCTCGGCGAGTACGAGATCGCGGAGCGCATCTTCGAGCTGTCCGAGTCGGGCGCCCGGATTGCCCGCGAGGTGGCCGACGCCCACGCCGCCGACGGCCGCACCCGCTGGGTGCTCGGCTCGATCGGCCCCGGCACCAAGCTGCCCACCCTCGGCCACGCCCCGTACGAGACGCTGCGCGACGGCTTCCAGCAGAACGCGGCCGGCCTGATCGCGGGCGGCGCCGACGCGCTGCTGGTCGAGACCAGCCAGGACCTGCTGCAGACCAAGGCCGCCATCCTGGGCTCCAAGCGCGCCCTCGCCGAGGCCGGGCTGGACCTGCCGGTGCTGGTGCAGGTGACCGTGGAGACCACCGGCACCATGCTGCTCGGCTCCGAGATCGGCGCCGCGCTGACGGCCCTGGAGCCGCTCGGCGTCGACTACATCGGCCTCAACTGCGCCACCGGCCCGGCCGAGATGAGCGAGCACCTGCGCTACCTGGCCAAGAACGCGCGGATCGGCCTGTCCTGCATGCCGAACGCGGGCCTGCCGGTGCTCGGCAAGGACGGCGCCCACTACCCGCTCTCCCCGGCCGAACTGGCCGACGCGCACGACGTGTTCACCCGCGAGTACGGCCTCTCGCTGGTCGGCGGCTGCTGCGGCACCACGCCCGAGCACCTGCGCCAGGTGGTCGAGCGGGTGCAGGGCCGGCCGGTCACCCCGCGCACCCCGCAGCCGGAGTCCTCGGCGTCCTCGCTGTACCAGGCGGTGCCGTTCCGGCAGGACACCTCGTACCTGGCGATCGGCGAGCGCACCAACGCCAACGGCTCGAAGAAGTTCCGCGAGTCGATGCTGGCCGGCGACTGGCAGGCCTGCGTGGAGATCGCCCGCGACCAGATCCGCGACGGCTCCCACCTGCTGGACCTGTGCGTGGACTACGTCGGCCGCGACGGCGTCGCCGACATGAAGGAGATCGCCGGCCGGCTGGCCACCGCCTCCACCCTGCCGATCGTGCTGGACTCCACCGAGCCGCAGGTGCTGCGGGCCGGCCTGGAGGCGCTCGGCGGCCGCGCGGTGCTCAACTCGGTCAACTACGAGGACGGCAACGCCCCGGACTCGCGCTTCGGCCGGATCGCCTCGCTGGCCCGCGAGCACGGCGCCGGCCTGATCGCGCTGACCATCGACGAGGAGGGCCAGGCCCGCACCGCGGGCAAGAAGGTCGAGATCGCCGAGCGGCTGATCGCCGAGCTGACCGCCGACTACGGCGTCGACGAGGGCTCGATCCTGGTGGACTGCCTCACCTTCACCCTGGCCACCGGCCAGGAGGAGTCCCGCCGGGACGGCATCGAGACCATCGAGGCGATCCGCGAGCTCAAGCGCCGCCGCCCGGCCGTGCAGACCACGCTGGGCCTGTCCAACATCTCCTTCGGCCTCAACCCGGCCGCCCGGGTGGTGCTGAACTCGGTCTTCCTGCACGAGTGCGTCGAGGCCGGCCTGGACTCGGCGATCGTGCACGCCTCCAAGATCCTGCCGATCTCCCGGATCCCCGAGGACCAGCGCGAGGCCGCCCTCGACCTGGTCTACGACCGCCGCCGGGACGGCTACGACCCGCTGCAGCACCTGCTGGAGCTGTTCGACGGCGTCTCCTCGGCCTCGGTCAAGGCGTCCAAGGCGGAGGAGCTGGCCGCGCTGCCGCTGGACGAGCGCCTGCAGCGCCGGATCATCGACGGCGAGCGCAACGGCCTGGAGGCCGACCTGGACGAGGCGCTGGCCGGGCGGCCCGCGCTGGAGATCATCAACGACACCCTGCTGTCCGGCATGAAGGTGGTCGGCGAGCTGTTCGGCTCCGGCCAGATGCAACTGCCCTTCGTGCTCCAGTCCGCCGAGGTGATGAAGACCGCGGTGGCCCACCTGGAGCCGTACATGGAGAAGTCCGACAGCGAGGGCAAGGGCACCATCGTGCTGGCCACCGTCAAGGGCGACGTCCACGACATCGGCAAGAACCTGGTGGACATCATCCTGTCCAACAACGGCTACAACGTGGTCAACCTGGGCATCAAGCAGCCGGTCTCGGCGATCCTGGACGCCGCGCAGGAGCACAAGGCGGACGTGATCGGGATGTCCGGCCTGCTGGTGAAGTCCACCGTGATCATGAAGGAGAACCTGGAGGAGCTCAACCAGCGCAAGCTGGCCGCGAGTTACCCGGTGATCCTGGGCGGCGCCGCGCTCACCCGGGCCTACGTCGAGCAGGACCTGCACGAGATCTACGAGGGCGAGGTCCGCTACGCCCGGGACGCCTTCGAGGGCCTGCGGCTGATGGACGCGCTGATCGCGGTCAAGCGCGGCGTGCCCGGCGCGAGCCTGCCGGAGCTCAAGCAGCGCCGGCACGCCCGGGTCGAGGTGGTGGAGGAGCCGGAGGTCAACCTCGGCCAGATCCGCTCGGACGTCACCGTCGACAACACCGTGCCGACCCCGCCGTTCTGGGGCGACCGGATCGTCAAGGGCATCCCGTTCGCCGACTACGCCTCCTGGCTGGACGAGGACGCGCTGTTCAAGGGCCAGTGGGGCCTGAAGGCGGCCCGCAGCGGCGAGGGGCCCTCGTACGAGGAGCTGGTGGAGACCGAGGGCCGGCCGCGGCTGCGGATGTGGCTGGACCGGCTGCAGACCGAGGGCTGGCTGGAGGCGGCCGTGGTCTACGGCTACTACCCGGCCAACTCCAAGGGCGACGACCTGATCGTCTTCCACGAGGACGGCACCGAGCGGACCCGCTTCACCTTCCCCCGCCAGCGGCGCGGGCGCCGGCTCTGCCTGGCCGACTTCTTCCGCCCGGAGGAGTCCGGTGTGCGGGACGTGGTCGGCCTCCAGGTGGTCACCATGGGCAACCGGATCTCGGAGGCGGCGAACGAGCTGTTCGCCGACAACTCCTACCGCGACTACCTGGAGCTGCACGGCCTGTCGGTGCAGCTGGCCGAGGCGCTGGCCGAGTTCTGGCACGCCCGGGTCCGCTACGAGCTGGGCTTCTCCGGCGAGGACCCGCAGGACGTCAAGGACATGTTCGCGCTCAAGTACCGGGGCGCCCGCTTCTCGCTCGGCTACGGGGCCTGCCCGGAGCTGGAGGACCGTGCCAAGATCGCCGAGCTGCTGAAGCCCGAGCGGATCGGCGTGGTGCTCTCCGAGGAGTTCCAGCTGCACCCGGAGCAGTCCACCGACGCGATCGTCATCCACCACCCGGAGGCGAAGTACTTCAACGCCCGGTAACCCGGGCGCCTCGTTCCGTTCGCTCTTTTCGGGCGAACCGGGCGTATCCTGGATGATCCTGAACGGGCCGGTCCGCTCACCAGCGGGCCGGCCCGCGCCATCCCCGGGGGGCGCTCGAACGCGCCCGGGGGTACCGACGGAAGGACTCCCGCCATGACCACCTCCACCGCCGCCCGGATCCTCGACCACGGGGACGGCCGCGGCTTGCAGGCGGTGCTGCTGGACATGGACGGGACGCTGGTGGACACCGAGGACTTCTGGTGGCAGGCCGAGGTCACCCTGTTCGCCGAGCTGGGGCACGCGCTGACCGACGAGGACCGGGCCCAGGTGGTCGGCGGTCCGATGACGCGGGTGATCGACTACCTGGTCGGCACCACCGGGGTGGACCTCGCCCCGGCGGACCTGACGGTGCTGATCAACCAGCGCTTCGTCGACCTGCTGGCGGGCGGCGTGCCGCTCATGCCGGGCGCCGAACGGCTCCTCAACACCCTGGCCGCACACGGGATTCCGGCCGTCCTGGTGACCGCCTCGCACCGGCACGTGGTGGACATCGTGCTGCGCTCGCTGGGCTCCCACCACTTCGCGTTCACGATCGCGGGGGACGAGGTGCCGCGCACCAAGCCGCACCCGGACCCGTACCTGGAGGCGGCCCGGCGGCTGGGCGCGGACCCGGCCCGCTGCGTGGTGGTCGAGGACGCGCCGACCGGGGTCCGGGCGGCCGAGGCGGCGGGCTGCCCGGTCGTCGCGGTGCCCTCGGTGGCGCCGATCGAGCCGGCCCCGGGGCGGCTGGTGCGCTCCTCGCTGGAGCAGGTCGATCTTGAACTGCTGCGCTCGCTGGTCGCTTCGCGGGTGTGATTGTCATCTCATTGCGAGGGTGCTCTACTCGCCGGTAAGCGGCTGGATCCAGCCGCCGCCGACGGCCGTCCGGGGAGAAAAAGGGCATTGCCTGACAACTCGTCGGGTGTTTCGCGATGCCCTCAACCACCGTGTCCCAAACGTCATCTGCACGGGTATCGGTCGTGCGTGTTCGATATGGCACGCTACTCCAGTTCGTTCCCCTCCCTCGCGCCCTGCCACCGCCGACGACGGGCAACCCCGTCCCGCCCGCGGTCGTACGGGCGTCAGGCCCGCGCACGCCTTCCGCACCGGGAGCGCCCTCGACGCGGGCCGCCGGCCCCGGTCGGACCGCACCCAGAAGGACGCGCCCCGTGAAGACTTCAGCTGAACGCCTGGCAGCACTCGGCTGCGCCGGTCTTGTCGCCGTGACGGCGGCAGGCTGCGGATCGGTCACCGACGCCGTCAAGGGGGACGGCGGCAAGGCGATCGTCATGGGCACCACCCAGCTCACCGGTGTGCTGGACCCGGCCGCCGCCTACGACTCCGGCTCCTGGCTGCTGCTGCGCAACACCTTCCAGTCGCTGCTCACCTTCCCGGCCGCCTCCAGCGCCCCCTCCCCGGACGCCGCGCAGTCCTGCGAGTTCACCGCGGGCGACGCCACCCAGTACCACTGCACCATGCGGACCGGCCTGAAGTTCTCCAACGGCCACCCGCTGACCGCGGCCGACGTGGTGTTCTCGATCGAGCGCACCAAGAAGATCAACGACCAGAACGGCGCGGCCCCCCTGCTCTCCTCGATCAGGAGCGTCGAGGCCAAGGGCGACACCGAGGTGATCTTCCACCTCTCCACGCCCGACGCCACCCTGCCGGCCAAGCTGGCCGGCCCGGCCGGCGCCATCCTCGACCACCAGGCCTACCCGGCCGACAAGGTCGTCCCCAACGACAAGCTGATCGGCTCCGGCCCGTACCGCTTCGAGACGGTCGAGGTCATGGGCGGCGACGGCGACACCGCCAAGCAGCTGGGCAAGGTCGTCCTGGTGCCCAACGACAAGTACAACGGCGAGGCCAAGCTCCGGAACAGCAAGTTCACCGTCCGGTACTTCGACAAGCCCGCCGACCTGAAGACCGCGCTGGACAAGGGCGACGTCGACCTCACCGACAACAGCCTGGACCCGAACACCGCCGCCCAGATGCACTCCGACCAGCAGGGCGGCAAGACCGACCTCCAGGTCGTCGAGGGCGACAGCAACGACACCCGCTCGCTGGTCTTCAACACCAAGGACCCGGTCGCCGGCAACGTCGCCGTCCGCCAGGCCGCCGCCCAGCTGCTCGACCGCAAGTCGCTCGCCCGCGACGTCTTCGCCCGGACCGTCCAGCCGCTGTACGCGATGGTCCCGGCCGGCGTCACCGGCCACACCACGGCCTTCTTCGACCGCTACGGCGACCAGGACAGCGGCAAGGCCAAGAAGATCCTCACCGACGCCAAGGTCCAGCTGCCGGTCAAGCTCACCCTCACCTGGTCGCGCTCGCGGGCCGGCAGCGCCGAGCCCGAGACCCTGAAGAAGCAGCTGGAGGCCGGCGGCCTGTTCCAGGTGACCGTCCAGACGGAGCCGGACTGGGACAAGTACCGGGCCGGCTGGTCCGAGGGCCGCTACCAGGCCTACCTCATCGGCTGGTTCGCCGACTACCCGGACCCGGACAACTACATCGCCCCGCTGCTCATCGACGGCGGCGCCTACCACCACGGCTGGGACGACCCGAGGATCAGCCAGAAGCTGGTGCCGGACGGCCTCAAGCAGGCCGACCGCAGCGCCGCGGTGGCCGGCTACGCCCAGATCCAGCAGATCGTCGCCGAGAACGCGCCGCTCATCCCGCTGTACCAGAACAAGGGCTTCTTCGCGTCGCGCTCGTACATCACCGGCGTCGAGTCGACCATCGACACCACCGGCGTGTTCCGCTTCTGGGAGATCAGCCGCAGCGCCGGCAAGTAGCCGACCGGACGACACCCCCCGACACGGCGGCCCGCCCGCCTTCCCCCTGGGTGCAGGGGGAAGGCGGGCGGGCCGCCGGCTCGTTCCCGAGGGCTTACAGGGCGCCCGGGCGCACCAGCCCGCTCTCGTACGCGTACACCGCCGCCTGCACCCGGTCGCGCAGCTGGAGCTTGGTCAGCACATGGCCGACGTGCGTCTTCACGGTGGTCTCGCTGACGAACAGTTCGGCCGCGATCTCCGCGTTCGAGAGCCCGCGCGCCACCAGCTTCAGCACCTCCAGCTCACGCTCGGTCAGCGCGCTCAGCGCCTGCGGCGGCGCCTCCTCGCCCGAGGGCAGCTTGGTGGCGTACATGTCCAGCAGCCGGCGGGTGATGCTCGGCGCCAGCATCGCCGCGCCGTCCGCCACCACCCGGATCGCCTGCACCAGTTCCTCCGCCGGGACGTCCTTCAGCAGGAAGCCGCTGGCGCCCGCGCGCAGCGCCTCCACCACGTACTCGTCCAGGTCGAAGGTGGTCAGCACCAGCACCTTGGCCGGGCCGTCCCGCCCGGGGCCGGCGATCCTGCGGGTCGCCTCGACGCCGTCCATCCTGGGCATCCGGATGTCCATCAGCACCACGTCGGGCTGCAGCGCCCGCACCTGGTCCAGCGCCTGCTGACCGTCGCCGGCCTCGCCGACCACGACCAGGTCGGACTCGGCCTCCAGGATCATCCGGAAACCGGTGCGCAGCAGCGGCTGGTCGTCGACCAGCAGCACTCGGATCGTCACTAGGACTCCTTGCTCATCTGATCCCCCGTGGGATCGTCTTCGTCAGACGTACGCGACAGCGGCAGCGGGTACGGCGGGGGAGTGCCGCCGAACTCCGGGCAACTGGCCTGGTGGTCGCACCAGTCGCAGAGGCGGTTGCGGGTCGCCGGGAACTCCCCGGTGGCCACCGCGTGGGTGATCCGCTCCCAGAGCGCCCGCAGCTTGCGCTCCACCGCGAGCAGATCGGCCTCGTCCGGGTCGTAGCTGACCACGTCCCCGCCCCCGCCGAGGTAGACCAGCTGGAGCCGCTTGGGGACGACACCCTTCCAGCGCCACACCACGAGCGCGTAGAACTTCATCTGGAACATCGCCTTGCCCTCGAAGTCCCGCGAGGGCGCCCGGCCGGTCTTGTAGTCCACCAGCCGGACCTCACCGCTCGGGGCGACGTCCACCCGGTCGATGTAGCCGCGCAGCAGCAGCCCCGACTCCAGGGCCGTCTCCACGTACAGCTCGCGCTCCACCGGGTGCAGCCGGGTCGGGTCCTCCAGCCGGAACCACTGGCCGACCAGCTTCTCGGCGTCCGCCAGCCAGCGGGTGAGCGCCGCGCCGTCCGGATCGTCCGGGAACAGCGAGCCCAGCTCCGGGCGCTCGCCCAGCAGCCGCTCCCACTGCGGGCGCAGCAGGCCCAGCGCCCGCTCCGGCGTCCGCTCGGTCGCCGGGCTGTCGAAGAGCCGCTCCAGCACCGCGTGCACCAGCGTGCCCCTGGTCGCCGCCGCGCTCGGCGGCTCGGGCAGCCGGTCGATCACCCGCAGCCGGTACAGCAGGGGACAGGTCAGGAAGTCCCCCGCCCGGGACGGGGACAGGCCGGTCGGGGGCGCCGCCGGGCGCGCCGGGGCCCCGGCGGCGCTGGTGGTGTCGGTCTGCTGCATGCCTCCGACCCTATTGCCCCTCGCTGTCATCCCGCTGCCACGGTGCTGCCACACCGCGCGGCACAGTGGGTATGAAGCCTGACAGAGGGCCGCACGCCACCGGAGCGCCGCGATCACGTAGCGTGGGCGCACCGGGGCACGACGGGGCAGACGACCGAAGGGATCACGGTGAGCGACAGCAGGGGGCAACAGACCTCCGACCAGCCACCGCAGGACGACGGCGGCCGCCCGGCAGGGCGGCCGCCCCGGCCGCCCGAGCGCGGCAGCGGCCTCCTGGTGGGCCGCCCCTTCGGCGTGCCCGTCTACGTGACCCCCTCCTGGTTCGTCATCGCCGCGCTGATCACCTGGGTGTTCGGCGGCCAGCTCGGCGACGTCCTGCCGGACCTCGGCGCCGCCCGCTACCTGCTCGCGTTCTTCTTCGCGGTCGCCTTCTACGCCTCCGTCCTGGTGCACGAGCTCGCTCACACCCTGGTCGCGCTTCGCTACAGGCTCGGGGTACGGCGGATCCAGCTCCAGTTCTTCGGCGGCGTCTCGGAGATCGAGAACGAGGCCGAGAGCCCGTGGCGCGAGTTCTGGCTGGCCTTCGTCGGCCCGCTGCTCTCGCTGGTGCTCGGCGGCGTGTTCTTCCTCGCGATGCAGGCCGTGGAGCTCTCCACCGTGCCCGGGGTGCTGCTCACCGGGCTGATGGTCTCCAACCTGGTGGTCGCCGCCTTCAACCTGCTGCCCGGCCTGCCGCTGGACGGCGGCCGGATGCTGCGCGCGGTCGTCTGGGCGATCAGCGGCAAGGCGATGACCGGCACGGTCGCCGCCGCCTGGGTCGGCCGGGCGCTGGCCGTCGTGGTGCTGGTCGGCCTGCCGCTGGCCAGCGCCGCCCGCGGGATCGAACGCACCACGACCGACACCCTGGTGGACGCGGTGCTGGCCGCCGTCCTCGCCGCGATCATCTGGAACGGCGCCACCGGCAGCCTGCGCAACGCCCGGCTCAAGGAGGTGCTGCCCGGCCTGCGGCTGCGCGACCTCGCCCGCCGGACCGTCGAGGTCACCGCCGACACCCCGCTCGGCGAGGCGCTGCGCCGGGCCCGGGAGGCCCAGGCCGGCGCGGTCGTGGTGGTGGACGGCCGGGGCGACCCGATCGGCATCGTCCGCGAGTCCGCCGTCCGCGCGGTGCCCGAGCACCGCCGCCCGTGGGTCGCCGTCGGCCCGCTCGCCCGCGACCTCGAACCCGGCCTGCGGCTGGACGCCGACCTTGGCGGCGAGGACCTGCTGCGCGCCGTCCAGGCCACCCCGGCCGGGGAGTACCTGGTGGTCGAGGCGGACGGCCGGGTGTTCGGCGTCGCCGCGCTCACCGACATCGAGCAGCGCCTCACCGCCGCCGTCGCCGGCCGGTGATCACTCTGGTCGGGCGGACCGTCCGCTTCCCTTAGGATTGACCGCATGTCCGAACCGACCGGTGCCACCCGCCGACGCGGGCCCTTCCAGGTCGGGGACCAGGTCCAGCTGACCGACCCCAAGGGCCGCCACTACACGTTCACGCTCCAGGCCGGGAACCAGTTCCACACCCACAAGGGTGCGTTCCCCCACGACGAGCTGATCGGCGCCCCCGAGGGCACGGTCGTGCGCACCACGGGGAACGTCCCGTACCTCGCGCTGCGCCCCCTGCTCCCCGACTACGTCCTGTCCATGCCGCGCGGCGCGGCCGTGATCTACCCCAAGGACGCGGGGCAGATCCTGGCCATGGCCGACATCTTCGCCGGCGCCCGCGTCGTCGAGGCCGGTGTCGGCTCGGGCGCGCTCTCCACCTACCTGCTGCGCGCCGTCGGCGACACCGGCATGCTGGCCTCGTACGAGCGCCGGCAGGACTTCGCCGACATCGCCAAGGGCAACGTCGAGCGCTACTTCGGCGGGCCGCACCCGGCGTGGAAGCTCACCGTCGGCGACCTCCAGGACAACCTGGTCGAGGCCGACGTCGACCGCGTCATCCTCGACATGCTCGCCCCCTGGGAGTGCCTGGACGTCGCCTCCAAGGCGCTCGTCCCCGGCGGCCTGATCTGCTGCTACGTGGCCACCACGACGCAGATGTCCAAGACCGTCGAGGCACTGCGCGACCACGGCACCTTCACCGAGCCGCAGGCCTGGGAGACCATGGTCCGCACCTGGCACCTGGAGGGCCTGGCCGTCCGCCCGGACCACCGGATGATCGGCCACACCGGCTTCCTGCTCACCGCCCGCCGCCTCGCCGACGGCGTCGAGCCGCCGCTGCGCCGCCGCCGCCCGGCCAAGGGCGCGTACGGCGAGGACTACGACAACGGGGGCTCGGAGCCGAGCCTCCAGGAGCGTGCCGCGGCCCGTGCCGCCGCCCGTGCCGTCGAGACCGAGCAGCCCGACCTGGGCTGACCGGGAGCGCTTCCCAGGGGTGGTACGAGCCTGCTCGTGCCACCCCTCGGCATTCCGGCCGCCGGCGTGTGGGACGATGCTCGCGCACGCAGACCAGCTCCTGGGAGCACTGGAGGGGACGCCTGGTGGAGACCGCGGTCGGGACGACGGCTGGACAGCAGACACCGCGGGGCCGCACCGGGCCCGGGCACGCGCGTACCGCCCCCTGGCACTGGGCCCTGGCCCTGGCCGGCTGCGGCGCGGTGGTGGCCGCGGCCCTCGCCGCCGGCCCCGCCACCGGCACCCCGGTGCCCGTCCACGGCACTCCCAAGGCCCTCGGGGCGAGCGCCGCCCCGGACCCGGCCAAGGCCCAACTTCCGCTCGACTGCGGCCCGTTCCCGGTCGCGACGGCCATCAGCATGCCGGCCGACCTGGGCGACGGACGGCCCGGCACGGTCGTCGCCGCGCACTGCGCGGCCGAGAACGGCACCCCGCCGGACGCCGTCTACCTGCTCGGCTTCGGCCCCGGCGAGCGCCCGGTGGTGCTGGCCACGCTCCTCTCCGAGCGCGAGAACCTCACCCTCGGCCGGCTCGCGCTGCGCTCCGACGGCGCCATCACCGGTCACGCGCAGGGGTATTCGAGCGACGAGGTGCCGCGCTTCCGTCCCGACATCTCACTCGACCTCACCTGGATGCGCAAGGGCGGCGGCTGGGAACGTTCCCAGACCGCCGCCCCGGTCAGCCAGACCTGAGGGGAGGACGCGTCAGTCCGCGTCCGGCCCGTACACCTCGACCCGGTCGGTGACCCGGCGCACGTGGATGCAGTCGCCGGGGCACTCCTTCGCCGAGTCCACCACGTCCTGAAGGATCGTCAGCGGCACCGGGGCGGTCTGCCCGGGCTGCTGGCGCAGCTCGTCGTCCGGCCCCTTCACGTAGGCGAGGCCGTCGATGTCCAGCTCGAAGACCTCGGGTGCGTACTGCACGCAGATGCCGTCGCCGGTGCACAGATCCTGGTCGATCCACACCTCCAGCTGTTCGGCCGCTGCGGCCGTCTGCTCGGTTACCGACATGGTCCCCTGCCGTTTCTGTCCCGGGTCGCCCTTTTCCGGGGGCAATCCCGCCATTCGTACAACGATCGGACCCAGGCGCCCGGTCGCGATCGGATATCACTTCGCTCGACGATACATCTGGCCCGCTTTGGGTGGTGAGCGGTGGGTATCCCCTTAGCAGAGGGGAAGCACGCTGGGGCGAAGATCGGACACGCCCGTTCCATCTTTCTTGATCTAGGGGTTTACGGACCCCTGGTCCCAGGTAGGGTCTGGAAGCGTCCAGCTCCCCGGAGGAGGTGAGGACCGTGGCAGCCCACGATGACGACTACAACCGCAGCACCGGCAGGCCCGCTCGTGGTTCCGACGAGGCCGCTCAGGTCTCGTTCCTTGAGCAGGAAATCGCTGTGCTGCGCCGCAAGCTCGCCGACTCGCCGCGCAATTCGAGGATCCTCGAAGAGCGGATCGTCGAGCTCCAGACCAACCTGGCCGGAGTGTCCGCCCAGAACGAACGGCTCGCCTCCACCCTGCGAGAGGCCCGCGACCAGATCGTGGCCCTCAAGGAGGAAGTGGACCGGCTGGCACAGCCCCCGGCCGGGTTCGGCACCTTCCTCGAGGCCAACGAGGACGGCACCGCCGACATCTTCACCGGGGGGCGCAAGCTCCGCGTGAACGTCAGCCCCAACGTCGCCCTCGACGAACTGCGGCGCGGCCAGGAAGTGATGCTCAACGAGGCCCTCAACATCGTGGACGCGATGGCCTTCGAGCGCATCGGCGAGATCGTCACCCTCAAGGAGATCCTCGAGGACGGCGAACGCGCCCTGGTCGTCGGCCACACCGACGAGGAGCGGGTGGTGCGCCTCGCCGAACCGCTGCGCGAGCTCACCATCCGGGCGGGGGACGCCCTGCTGCTGGAGCCCCGCTCCGGCTACGTGTACGAGGTCGTGCCGAAGTCCGAGGTCGAGGAGCTGGTCCTCGAGGAGGTCCCGGACATCGACTACCGCCAGATCGGCGGACTGAGCAACCAGATCGAGCTGATCCGGGACGCGGTCGAACTGCCCTACCTGCACGCCGACCTCTTCAAGGAGTACGAGCTGCGCCCGCCCAAGGGCGTGCTGCTCTACGGTCCGCCCGGCTGCGGCAAGACGCTGATCGCCAAGGCGGTCGCCAACTCGCTGGCCAAGAAGGTCGCCGAGGTCACCGGGCGCCCCCAGGGGAAGAGCTACTTCCTCAACATCAAGGGCCCCGAACTGCTCAACAAGTACGTGGGCGAGACCGAACGGCAGATCCGCCTGGTCTTCCAGCGGGCCCGGGAGAAGGCGAGCGAGGGCACGCCCGTCATCGTCTTCTTCGACGAGATGGAGTCGCTGTTCCGCACCCGCGGTTCCGGCGTCAGCTCGGACGTGGAGAACACCATCGTCCCGCAGCTGCTCGCCGAGATCGACGGTGTGGAGGGCCTGGAGAACGTCATCGTCATCGGCGCCTCGAACCGTGAGGACATGATCGACCCGGCGATCCTGCGGCCCGGCCGCCTGGACGTCAAGATCAAGATCGAGCGCCCGGACGCCGAGGCCGCGAAGGACATCTTCTCCAAGTACCTCAAGGAGTCGCTGCCGTTCCACCCGGACGACCTCAAGGAGCACGACGGCTCCCTGGGCACCACGGTGGCCGCGATGATCCAGTCGGTCGTGGAGCGGATGTACTCCGAGACCGAGGAGAACCGCTTCCTGGAGGTCACCTACGCCAACGGTGACAAGGAGGTCCTGTACTTCAAGGACTTCAACTCCGGCGCCATGATCCAGAACATCGTCGACCGCGCGAAGAAGATGGCCATCAAGGACTTCCTCGACCACGGTCAGCGCGGTCTGCGCGTCTCCCACCTGCTCGCCGCCTGCGTGGACGAGTTCAAGGAGAACGAGGACCTGCCGAACACCACCAACCCGGACGACTGGGCCCGCATCTCCGGCAAGAAGGGCGAGCGGATCGTCTTCATCCGCACGCTGGTCACCGGCAAGCAGGGCGCCGAGTCCGGCCGCTCGATCGACACTGTCGCCAACACGGGGCAGTACCTGTAGGCACGCGGTGAGACCGGGCCGCCCGGCGGTCCCCGGAACAGCACGCACCCCGTCCGGCTGTGGCGCCTCGCGGCCCCGCAGCCGGACGGCGCGTCTCGGGGTCCGCCCGTCGGCGCCGGGTTCTAGGCTCGACCCACCGATCGCGGGCAGAACGCCGGCGCCGGTGTTGTTCAGCGGTACGTCGGCGTGCTCCGCCCGTGGGGGGCGGCGCACCGGGCAAGGAGGGCCGCATGACCGTACGGCGCGTGATGGGCATCGAGACCGAGTACGGGATCTCCGTGCCCGGGCACCCCAACGCCAACGCCATGCTCACCTCGTCCCAGATCGTCAACGCGTACGCGGCGGCGATGCACCGGGCGCGGCGGGCCCGCTGGGACTTCGAGGAGGAGAACCCGCTGCGTGACGCCCGGGGCTTCGACCTGGCGCGCGAGGTGGCGGACGCCAGCCAGCTGACCGACGAGGACATCGGCCTGGCCAACGTCATCCTCACCAACGGGGCCCGGTTCTACGTGGACCACGCGCACCCCGAGTACAGCTCGCCAGAGGTCACCAACCCGCGCGACGCAGTGCTCTGGGACAAGGCCGGCGAGCGGATCATGGCCGCCGCCGCGCAGCGCGCGCTGGAACTGCCCAACGGGCAGAACATCCACCTGTACAAGAACAACACCGACAACAAGGGCGCCTCCTACGGCACCCACGAGAACTACCTGATGAAGCGGGCGACGCCGTTCGCCGACATCGTCCGCCACCTCACCCCGTTCTTCGTCTCCCGCCAGGTGGTCACCGGCGCCGGCCGGGTCGGCATCGGCCAGGACGGCTCGACGCACGGCTTCCAGATCAGCCAGCGGGCCGACTACTTCGAGGTCGAGGTCGGCCTGGAGACCACGCTCAAGCGCCCGATCATCAACACCCGGGACGAACCGCACGCCGACGCGGAGAAGTACCGCCGGCTGCACGTGATCATCGGGGACGCCAACCTCTCCGAGATCTCCACCTACCTCAAGCTGGGCACCACCTCACTGGTCCTGTCGATGATCGAGGACTCCTTCATCGCCTCCGACCTCGCCGTCGACCAGCCGGTGCGCACCCTGCACCGGGTCTCCCACGACCCCACGCTCAAACACCTGATCACCCTGCGCAACGGGCGCAAACTCACCGCCGTCCAGCTCCAGCTGGAGTACTTCGAGCTGGCCCGCAAGTACGTCGAGGACCGCTTCGGCACCGACGCGGACGAGCAGACACTGGACGTGCTGGCCCGCTGGGAGGACGTCCTCGGCCGGCTGGAGCGCGATCCGATGTCGCTCTCCCGGCAACTGGACTGGATCGCCAAGCGGGAGATCCTGGAGGGCTACCGCAGCCGGGACGCCCTCGGGTGGGAGAACCCCCGGCTGCACCTGGTCGACCTCCAGTACAGCGACGTACGGCCCGACAAGGGCCTCTACAACCGGCTGGTGGCCCGCGGCCGGTTCGAGCGGCTGGTGACCGAGGCGGAGGTCGAGCGGGCCGTCTCCAAGCCCCCGGAGGACACCCGGGCGTACTTCCGCGGGCGCTGCCTGGAGCAGTACGCCGACCACGTCGCCGCGGCCTCCTGGGACTCGGTGATCTTCGACCTGCCGGGCCGGGACTCGTTGCAGCGGGTGCCCACGCTGGAGCCGCTGCGGGGCACCCGCAACCACGTCAAGGAGCTGCTGGACCGCTGTCGCACCGCGGAGGACCTGCTGCGGGTCCTCTCCGGCGGGTAACTTTTCGATCACCATGGGTGAACGTCCGCCGAATGGGAATCATCCGGGGTGGCAGCGGGTGTTGGACAGGAAGCGCCACCGGCAAACCGGGAGCGGCGGTCGCACCTTGTGTATAGGGTCGGTGCAGCAAGCAACGACCAAACCGTGCCAGAAGAATCGAGCGGGGTGAGGGAAATGGCGAGCAAGGACACCGGCGGCGGCCAGCAGCGGGCGAACCGCTCCTCCGAGGAGGTCGAGGAGCAGGCCGCGGAAACCCAGAATTCCGACGACCTCAAGGAACGCCAGGAAAAGCTGAGCGACGACGTCGACGCGGTGCTGGACGAAATCGACGAGGTCCTCGAGTCGAATGCGGAAGATTTCGTCCGCGGATTCGTGCAGAAGGGCGGGCAATAGCCCACCCCTGGTATTCGGGAATTCACGGTCGTGACCGTCGAGGGCGGTCGGGCGGCGAGGGCCGCCCGGCCGTCCGGCACCGGCCCCCTGCGCGCGTGGACAGTGATCGCCGGGCGGGTAGGGTGCGGGCAACGCGAGCTTCAAGCTACCTGGAAGGAATCGTGTGGAAGCCAACACTCGTGGCACCGGGCGTCTACCGGCTGCCTTCCTGACCCCGGGGTCCTCCTCCTTCGTGGACTTCCTCGCCGAGCACCGGCCGGAGCTGATCCCCGGCCACCGCGGGCTCCCGGCGGGGGCCGTGATCGAGGCCCCGCACGGGACCACCATCGTGGCCGCGGTGTTCGACGGCGGCGTGGTGATCGCCGGTGACCGTCGGGCGACGATGGGCAACGTGATCGCCCAGCGCGACATGGAGAAGGTGTTCCCGGCCGACGAGTACAGCGCGGTCGGCATCGCCGGCACCGCCGGCCTCGCCATCGAGATGGTCCGGCTGTTCCAACTGGAGCTGGAGCACTACGAGAAGATCGAGGGCGCGGTGCTCTCGCTGGAGGGCAAGGCCAACCGGCTCACCGCGATGATCCGGGGCAACCTGGGCATGGCGATGCAGGGCCTGGCGGTCGTCCCGCTGTTCGCCGGCTACGACCTGGACCTCGGCCGCGGCCGGATCTTCAACTACGACGTCACCGGCGGGCGTTCCGAGGAGCGCGGCTTCGCCGCCACCGGCTCGGGCTCGGTCTTCGCCCGCGGCTCGATGAAGAAGCTCTACCGCGACGGCCTGACGGCCGACCAGGCCGCCACGCTGGTCGTCCAGGCGCTGTACGACGCGGCCGACGACGACTCGGCCACCGGCGGCCCCGACCTCGCCCGCAAGATCTTCCCGATCGTCTCGCTGATCACCGAGGACGGCTTCCGCCGGCTCACCGACGCGGAGGTCACCGAGATCGCGGTCGCGATCACCGACGAGCGCCGCTCGTACCCCAACGGCCCGCAGGCCCCGCTGCTCTAGCCATCACCTCTCAGGAAAGGGACGACCGCCGGTGTCGACACCGTTCTACGTCTCGCCCCAGCAGGCCATGGCGGACCGCGCGGAGTACGCCCGCAAGGGCATCGCGCGCGGCCGCAGCGTGGTCGTGCTCACCTACGCCGACGGCATCGTCTTCGTCGCGGAGAACACCTCCAGAGCGCTTCACAAGGTCTCCGAGATCTACGACAAGATCGCCTTCGCGGCGGTCGGCCGCTACAACGAGTTCGAGAACCTGCGCATCGGCGGCGTCCGCTACGCCGACCTGCGCGGCTACTCCTACGACCGGGCCGACGTCACCGCCCGGGGCCTGGCCAACGTCTACGCCCAGACGCTCGGCACCATCTTCTCCTCGGTCGGCGAGAAGCCCTACGAGGTCGAGCTGATCGTGGCCGAGGTCGGCCGCACCGCGGACGAGGACCAGATCTACCGCCTCACCCCGGACGGCTCGATCGTCGACGAGAAGAACTACGTCGTGGTCGGCGGCAACGCCGACTCGATCGGCAACTACCTGGGCCAGCGCCACCGGGCCGGGATGAGCCTCACCGAGGTGGTCCGGGCCGCCGTCGACTCGCTCGCCCGCGACCCCAACGGCGGCAGCCCGCGGGCCCTCACCCCGGAGCAGCTGGAGGTGGCCGTCCTCGACCGCCAGCGGTTCCAGCAGCGCAAGTTCAAGCGCATCCTGGGCAACCAGCTCGCCCGGCTGCTCGACGGCGACCAGTCCGCCGAGTCGGACGACGAGGACAACCCGGCGGACACCGCGCCGGAGTAGCAGTGCCTGCGGAGTCCCGTACGGCGGCCGGACGGAGGCCGTACGGGACTCCGGTGCCCCTGCGGCGGCCCAGTCGTCGTGGAGGCGGTTTCGGACAGCTCCGACACAGAATGGAGTGCTCATGGACCGCCGGATTTTCGGGCTGGAGAACGAGTACGGCGTGACCTGCACGTTCCGCGGGCAGCGCAGGCTGTCGCCGGACGAGGTGGCGCGGTACTTGTTCCGCCGGGTCGTCTCCTGGGGCCGCAGCAGCAACGTCTTCCTGCGCAACGGCGCCCGGCTGTACCTCGACGTCGGCTCCCACCCCGAGTACGCCACCCCCGAGTGCGACGACGTGATCGAGCTGGTGACGCACGACAAGGCGGGCGAGCGGATCCTCGAAGGGCTCCTGGTCGACGCCGAGCGGCGGCTGCACGAGGAGGGCATCGCGGGGGACGTCTACCTGTTCAAGAACAACACCGACTCGGCCGGCAACTCCTACGGCTGCCACGAGAACTACCTGGTGGCCCGGCACGGCGAGTTCTCCCGGCTGGCCGACGTGCTGATCCCCTTCCTGGTGACCCGCCAGCTGATCTGCGGCGCCGGCAAGGTGCTGCAGACCCCGCGCGGCGCGGTCTACTGCGTCAGCCAGCGCGCCGAGCACATCTGGGAGGGCGTCAGCTCCGCCACCACCCGCTCCCGCCCGATCATCAACACCCGCGACGAGCCGCACGCGGACGCCGAGCGCTACCGCCGGCTGCACGTGATCGTCGGCGACTCCAACATGTCGGAGACCACGACGCTGCTCAAGGTCGGCGCCACCGACCTGGTGCTGCGGCTGATCGAGGCCGGCGTGGTGATGCGCGACCTCACCCTGGAGAACCCGATCCGGGCGATCCGCGAGGTCAGCCACGACCTCACCGGCACCCACCAGGTGCGGCTCGCCAACGGGCGCGAGGCCAGTGCGCTGGACATCCAGGAGGAGTACTACACCAAGGCGCTGGAGTTCGCCGACCGCAAGGGCATCAACACCGGCACCATCGGCCGGGTGCTCGAACTGTGGGGCCGGACCCTGGAGGCCGTCCGCACCGAGAACCTGGACCAGGTGGCCACCGAGATCGACTGGATCATGAAGTACAAGCTCATCGAGCGCTACCGCGAGAAGCACCAGATGAGCATGTCCAACCCGCGGGTGGCCCAGATCGACCTGGCGTACCACGACATCCACCGCCGGCGCGGCCTGTTCTACCTGCTCCAGGGCAAGGGCCAGGCGAAGCGGGTGACCACCGACCTCAAGACCTTCGAGGCCAAGTCCATCCCGCCGCAGACCACCCGGGCCCGGCTGCGCGGGGACTTCATCCGCCGGGCGCAGGAGCAGCGCCGGGACTTCACGGTGGACTGGGTGCACCTGAAGCTGAACGACCAGGCGCAGCGCACGGTGCTCTGCAAGGACCCGTTCCGCTCGGTGGACGAGCGGGTGGAGAAGCTGATCGCCGGGATGTGAGCCCCGCGGGGGATCCCAGGTTTGTGATCAAGGCGGTGTCCGGCCCCGGTGGTGTCTACCGGGGCCGGACACCGTCCGGGCATACGCTGTCCGTCGAAGTCAGGAGAGCCGACCTCGATCGACAGTTAGGACCACCGTGCGCCGCACCGCCGGTTTGCTACTCACCCTGCCCCTGCTGCTGGCGGTCGCCTGCAGCAGTTCGCCCAAGGCGGCCGGCCCGGCGACTCCGTCCGCGGCGAGCGCGCCTCCGACGGTGCCCGCGCCGGTCGGCGAGGCGTCGCCGATGCCCACGCTCTCGGGGGGCGGTTTCGGCAGCAAGGCCACCATCACCCTCCCGGAGGGCCAGCCCGGCGGCCAGTTCGTGGTGAACACCGTCAGCGAGGGCGAGCGGTCGACGGTCAACAAGGGCGACTGGGTGACGGTCAACTACACGGCGAAGGACTGGACCACCGGCAAGGACCTGCCCAGCTCGTACGACCCGAGCGGGAAGCCGCAGCTCTACCAGGCCGGCAGCGGACAGCTCGTGCCGGCGCTGGACCAGAGCGTGATCGGCAAGAAGGTCGGCAGCCGGCTGCTGGTGGTCGCCCCGCCGGCGGCGGCCTTCGGCGAGCAGGGCAGCACCCAGCTCGGCGTCAACAAGGGCGACACCGTGGTGTTCGTCCTGGACATCATGGAGAGCCTGCCGCAGGACTCCACGCTGACCGGCGCCATGACCCCGCCGCCGGCGACGATGCCGCAGGTCAAGGACAACGGCAAGGCCCCGGTGACGATCACCGTGCCGGCCGGGCAGGCCGCGCCCACCGACCTGGAGCAGGCGGTGCTGATCAAGGGCGAGGGCAAGCAGGTCAAGAGCGGGCAGACCCTGGTGGTGCAGTACACCGGGGTGCTCTGGAACAACGGCCAGCAGTTCGACTCCTCCTGGACGCACGGGGGCGCGCAGGCGGTGCAGATCGGCACCGGCAGCGTGATCGAGGGCTGGGACAAGGCGCTGGTCGGCCAGACCGTCGGCAGCCGGATCCTGCTCGTGGTGCCGCCCGCGCTCGGGTACAAGGACCAGGCGCAGGGCTCGGTGCCGCCCAACTCGACGCTGGTCTTCGTGATCGACGTTCTGGAAGCGGTTTAGGGAAGCGGTTTAGGGCGGACACGCTCTAGGAAGTCCCCTAGGGGATTCCGTACGCTTGGGCGGACGCTCGTACAACGAAGCGTCCGCCCTCATCCTGAGCTGTCATACTGCCCTCGCACTGTGGCAGGCGCCGCCCGGCGTCGAGGTCCGGGGCGGACGGTGCGACGGCAGACCGGCAGTCAGCACGCCGGTCGCAGACCTGGAAGACCTCGTGGCGAGATGGATGGGGAGTCATGACTGAGAAGACGCCGAGCCCGGGCGGGGCCGGCACCGCGGCGAACGACAGCTCTGCGGGTGACCCGGCCGCCTCGCGTCCCGGCGGCCCGCTCCCGGGGGACGGCGAGTCGATCGTCGTCCCGCCGTCGATCCTGAAGCAGCAGGCCGGCTGGGCGCAGCCCGGCGAGCAGCCGCGGGCCTCGGGCGGGACCAAGACGGACGACGCCCCGCAGATCTTCGCCTCCACCGTGCGTCGGGGCGACACCTCGGAGGCCGGGTACGACGAGAACCCGCCCGGGGTGGGCCGGCTGGGCGTGATCCTCGGCACGGTGCTGGCCGTGCTGCTGGCCGGCAGCGCCGTGACGCTGTACCTGGTGAACAAGGACGGCAAGTCGGACACCGCCGCCAAGCCGGACGCCGCCAAGAGCGCGCCGCCCACGCCGACCGCCGACCCGGTGCCGCCGATCAAGGACAGCGCCAAGGTGCTGCCCGCCGTCACCGGTGACTTCGGCAAGAAGGCCGAGATCCAGGTGCCGGGCGAGGCCTCCGACGGCTCCTTCGTGGTGAAGGTGCTGACCGAGGGCACCGGCCCCAAGGTGGACAAGAACTCCTGGACCTCGGTGGACTACACCGCCAAGGACTGGACCACCGGCAAGGACATCCCGAGCTCGTACGACAACAACGGCAAGCCGCAGATCTTCCAGGCCGGCACCGACGCGCTGATCCCGGCGCTGGACCAGGCCGTGGTCGGGAAGAAGGCCGGCAGCCGGGTCCTCGTGGTGGCCCCGCCGGCCGCCGCGTTCGGCTCCCAGGGCAAGGCCGACATGTCGATCGGGGCGAAGGACGACCTGATCTTCGTGATCGACATCCGCAACGCCAACGCGCCCGACTCGGTGGTGAGCGGCACCGTCACGCCGCCGCCCGCGGACTTCCCGCAGGTGAAGGACAACGGCAAGAAGCCGGCCGAGATCACCCCGGTGGCCGGCGCGAAGGACCCGACCGAGCTGAAGTCGCACGTCCTGATCAAGGGCACCGGGCCGGCGGTGGAGAAGGGCGAGAAGGTCGTCGTCCAGTACACCGGCGCGCTGTTCAAGGACGGCAAGATGTTCGACTCCTCGCTCAGCAAGGGCCAGGCGTTCTCCTTCCCGGTCGGCGGTGGCCAGGTCATCCAGGGCTGGGACCAGGGGCTGGTGGGCCAGACCGTCGGCAGCCGGGTGGAGCTGGTGATCCCGGCCGCGCTGGCGTACGGCGACAAGGGCCAGGGCGACATCCCGCCCGGCGCGCCGCTGGTCTTCGTGGTGGACATCCTGGACGCCGGTCAGGGCTGATCCACTTTCGGGTGACAATGGTGTGCGTGTGACCTTCAGGTCCGGCCGCGTGGCCGGACCACCCCGGGCGGTGGGCGCCCGTACCGTGGTCCGGGAACGGACCGGGGTGCGGGCGCCCGCCGCTTGGTCGTGACTGCAATGCGAAACGTGAGAAGAGGGACTGTGAGCGTCAACCTCAACGAGAAGCCCGAGATCGACTTCCCGATCGGCGACGCCCCGGCGGACCTGCAGATCCGCGACATCGTCGTCGGTGACGGCGAGGAGGCCAAGTCGGGCCAGGTCGTCAAGGTCCGCTACGTCGGCGTGACCTTCGAGACCGGTGAGGAGTTCGACTCCAGCTGGAACCGGGGCACCGCCCCGTTCTCGTTCCCGCTGGGCGCCGGCCGCGTCATCAAGGGCTGGGACCGCGGTGTCGCGGGCATGAAGGTCGGCGGCCGCCGCGAGCTGACCATCCCGTCGCACCTGGCCTACGGCAACCAGTCGCCGACCCCGCTCATCCCGGCGGGCTCGACCCTGATCTTCGTGGTCGACCTGATCGGCGTCTGAGTCGTTCCAGAGCGTGGGCCGAACCCCGACCGGGGTTCGGCCCACGGTCGTCTCCGGAGGCGGCTTTTGCACTGCGTACCGCTACCGGTACGGTCGGTCCCGCCGGGTGACGACCGCCCGGCGGGCGCACCCCGCGCACCCCGCGCACGCGCGGCACACCGGAAGGGTCAGCGATGGCGATCGCCAAGGCAGAGCGGCTGATGAATCTCGCCCTGTGCCTGATGAACACCAGACGTCCGCTCTCCAAGAAGGAGCTGCGGGAATCCATCGAGGCGTACCGCGAGGCCTGGCAGAACAGCAGCGAGGACGCCTTCAACCGGATGTTCGAGCGGGACAAGGACGACCTGCGCGAACTCGGCCTGGTGATCGACGTCGACGAGAGCGCCCTGGACGGCGAACTCGGCTACCTGGCCCGCGCCGACCGCAACCGGCTGCCCGAGATCGCGCTGGACGCCGAGGAGGCGGCCGCGCTGACCCTGGCCGCCCGGGTCTGGCAGCAGGCCAAGATGTCCGGCGCGGCCAGCGGCGCGCTGCAGAAGCTGCGCGCCGCCGGGGTGCCGTTCGCCGAGCCCGAGGGCCGGACCGCCCTGGAGCCGCGCATCCCCGCCCGGGAGGCCGCGTTCGAGCCGCTGCTCACCGCCGCCCGGGACCGCCGCCCGGTCGGCTTCGAGTACCGCAAGGCCGGCGCCGCCGCCGGCGAGCTGCGCACCGTCGAGCCGTGGGCGCTGGAGTGCTGGCGCGGGCACTGGTACCTGGCCGGGTGGGACCGCGACCGCGGTGACGCCCGGGTGTTCCGGCTCAGCCGGATCACCGGCAAGGTCCGGGCCAGGACCGGCGCCTTCCTCGGCACCGTGCCCGAGCACGTCGACGTCCGTGCCACCGTCGCCAAGTTCGCGGGCGAGGGCGCCACCGCCACCGCCACCGTCCGGGTCCGCCGGGGAGCGGGCTTCCCGCTGCGCACCAAGGCGCTGAGCAGCGCGCGGGTGGACGACGGCTGGGACGAGCTGGAGATCCCGTACGGCAACGGGCTGGGTGCCGACCTCGCCGAGTTCGGGCCGGACGTGCTGGTGCTCGGGCCCGAGGAGCTGCGGGCCGACGTGATCGACCGGCTGCGGGCCGTGGCCGGGCTGGACGTGGTGAACGGAAGCGGAGGGGTTCAGGCGTGAGCAACGCGATCGACCAGACGCGGCGGATGCTGTCGCTGGTCACCTACCTGCGCGAGCGCCCCGGCGCCGAGGTCGCCGAGGTGGCCCGCGCGTTCGGGATCTCCGAGCGCGAGCTGATCGGGGACCTCAACGTGCTGCCGATGTGCGGCACCAGCTTCCGCGGCGGCGACCTGCTCGACATCGACACCGACGGCGAGCGGATCTGGTGGCACAACGTCGACGACGTGGCGCAGCCGCTGCGCCTCGCCGCCGACGAGGCCACCGCGCTGCTGGTCGCCGCCCGTGCGGTGGCCGGGCTGCCCGGCCTGCGGGCCGGCGACCGGGAGGCGCTCACCCGGGCCGTCGTCAAGATCGAGAACGCGGCGGGCGAGAGCGCCGCCGGCAGCGCCCGGGTCGGCGTGACCTTCGAGGCCGAGGGTCACGTGTTCGCCGACATCGACCGCGCGCTCAGCGAGGGGCGCCGGCTGTGGCTGCGCTACTACTCGCACGGGCGCGGCGGGATGACCGAGCGCGAGGTCGACCCGATCCGGCTGCTCACCGAGGGCCACACCTACCTCGAGGCCTGGTGCCGCACCTCCGAGGACCACCGGATGTTCCGGCTGGACCGGGTCGCCGAGATCCGGGTGCTGGACGTCCCCGCCGACCCGCCGCGGCGCGAGCCGCGCGACCTGAGCGGCGGGCTGGTCAACCCGTCCGCGGACGACCCCGAGGTCGTCGTCGAGGTCTCCTCCGGCGGGCGCTGGGTGGCCGAGTACTACACCCACGACCGGGCCGAGGAACTGCCCGACGGCGGGCTGCGGATCACCCTGCGCAGCGCCGACCCCTCCCAGCTGCGCCCGCTGGCGCTGCGGCTGGGCCGGGACGGCCGGATCGTCTCGCCGCCCGGGCTCGCCGGGCAGGCCCGCGCGGCCGCCCTGGAAGCGCTGGCCGCGTACGGGGAGCAGACCGTCGCCGACGGGGAGGGGCGGGTCTGATCGGTGGAGCCCGGGACCAGATTCAAGGTGTACTGCTCCGAGTGCCGGGAGAAGGTCGAGCTCCCGGCGGACGAGTTCCGGCTGACCCTCGGTCGCACCCCGGCCCAGGCGCACTACAGCTTCGGCTGCCCGCTCTGCGGGGCGGCGGTGCGCAAGCCGGCCGGGGAGAAGATCGTTGCGGCGCTGGTCGGGGCCGGTGTCCGCACCATGCGGCTCGTCCCGGCCGAGGGGTAGCGGGCGCTCTCCCGCGGACCCGGCTGGGGGGCCGGGCCCGATAGGGTGGGGCGCATGTCCTGGATGCTCGTCGCCGCCGTCCTGCTCGCCACCGCGGGCCTGCTGGTCCTCGGGGTGCTCGCGATCCGGCTCTGGCTGGACGTGCGGGCGCTGGCCAAGGGCGTGGACGCGGCCGCGCGGGCGCTGGCCGAGGCGGCGGGGGAGCTGGCGGAAGCCGTACCGGGCCGGTAGGGCCGTCCGGTGGCGCCCTTCCGCCAGGGCCCGCCCGGTGAGACCGTCCGGTGGCGCCTGTTCGGTGGCGCCGGTTCGGTAGCACAGGAGGGCCGTCGGTGGTACGGGGGCTGCTGCGGGGAGGCTGGGGCGGGTTACGCTCTCAGATGGCTCCTGCAGATGGCTCCTGAACTGCGAACCGGGGCCGCTGTCCTGTTCGGGCGGCCGTCGTCGTGGCGTCATCCGCAGCGGTTACCATCCGCGGCGGGGGGCCCGACGGGTCTCCATGAGTGAAGGTGGTCGCGCAATGCGCATCTCGATGACCGCGATCGTGGTGGTCGTGATTTTCGCCGTTCTGCTGTTCGGCGCCAAGCGGCTGCCCGACCTGGCTCGCTCGCTCGGGCAGTCGATGCGGATCCTGAAGAGCGAAACCAAGGCCATGCGCTCGGACGGTGCCGAGGAGGACGCCGCCGCGACGCCGCCTCCGGCGCCCCGGGTCGACGGCGGTTCGGCGACGACCGCGGCCAGGACCATCCAGGCGGCTCCGGGCGCCTCGGGCACCGCCCGCCCGGTGGCCGAGCCCGCCGCCGGGCCGTCCGCGGCCGACGGCGACCGCCCGCACTGAGCGCGGCGCACGTGACGAACGCGACCACGGAGGCCCGTCGACCGGCGGGCCTCGACGCACGAGTTGAGGACCGGGGTTGAGCAAGCTCTCCAAGGCGTCGAAGGCGTCCAAGGATCCTGAGGGGCGGATGGCCCTCACCGACCACCTGCGGGAACTGCGCAACCGCGTGGTCAAGTCGGTCCTGGCGATCGTGGTGATCACCATCGTGGCGGCGGTCTACCACCGGCAGATCGAGAACTTCCTGTTGGAGCCGCTGCCGCGCTGCACACCGGAGACCGCCGACCAGTTCAAGGGCAAGTGCGCCCAGGTCTCCAACATCGGTCTGACCGCCGGTTTCACCTGGATGCTCAAGGTGTCGCTGACGGCCGGCGTGGTCGCGACCGTGCCGATCTGGCTCTACCAGGTCTGGGCCTTCGTGGCGCCCGGTCTGCACCGGCACGAGAAGAAGTACGCCGTCATCTTCATGCTGTGCGGGGCGCCGCTCTTCCTGGCCGGTGTGGGCTGCGCCATCCTGGTGCTGCCGACCACCGTCGACGTGCTGATCTCGTTCACCCCGGACAAGACCACGCCGATCCTGCCGCCCGAGGACTACCTCGACATCGCCACCCGGATGGTGCTGGTCTTCGGCCTGGCCTTCGAGTTCCCGCTGCTGCTGGTCATGATGAACATGGTCGGCATGGTCAGCGGCAAGCGGCTGCTCGGCTGGTGGCGCGGCATGGTCATGGGCATCACGGTCTTCGCCGCCTTCGCCACCCCGAGCGCCGATCCGGTGAGCATGCTCACGCTGGCCGCGCCGATCTGGGCGTTCTACTTCCTCGCGGTGGGCATCGCGATCTTCAACGACAGGCGCAAGGAGCGCCGCAACCCCGACGCCGGGCTGAGCGACGAGGAGGCCTCGGAGCTGGACCTCTCGGTGCAGCCGGTGGCCGGTACGGAGATGGTCCAGGCCTCGGCCGCGCCGACGGCGGGCGCCCCGGTGCCGGCCGCCCGTCACGAGCAGATCGACGACATCACCTGAGCCGGTAGCGCGTCCTGAGGCCCCGGCCCGCCGCCCGACGCGGTGGGCCGGGGCCTTTGCGCTGCTCCGGCCCGGTTTCGGGATTCGGCGGGTGGTCTTGGCATGGTTGATGGCATGTGACATATTACTGACGTGCTCAAGACCCAGAGACCTCCCCTGGATGTCGTCGTGGTCGGCGCCGGCGTGGTCGGCGCCGCCTGCGCCTACTACGCGGCCCGCGCCGGGCTCACCGTCGCCGTCGTCGACCGCGGGCCCGTGGCCGGCGGCACCACCGGCGCCGGCGAGGGCAACCTGCTGGTCTCCGACAAGGAGCCCGGGCCCGAACTCGACCTCGCCCTGCTCAGCACCCGGCTCTGGCACGACCTCGCCGAACACCTCGGCGCGGCCGTCGAGTACGAGCCCAAGGGCGGCGTGGTGATCGCCTCCACCCCGGCCGGGCAGGACGCCCTGCGGGCCTTCGCCGTCGGCCAGGCCGCCGCCGGCGTCACCGCCGAGGAGGTCGCCGCCGAGCGGCTGCACGAGCTGGAGCCGCACCTCGCCCCCGGCCTCGCCGGCGGCTTCCACTACCCGCAGGACGCCCAGGTCCAGCCCGCCCTCGCCGCCGCCCACCTGCTGCGCGAGGCCCGCCGGATGGGCGCCGAGCTGATCACCGGGGAGACGGTGACCGCCGTGCACCGGGGGCCGGACGGCGCCGTGCGCGGGGTGCGGACCGACCGCCGCCGACTCGACGCCCCCGCCGTCGTCAACGCGACCGGCACCTGGGGCGGCGAACTGGCCCGGCTGGCCGGGGTGCACCTGCCGGTGATGCCCCGCCGCGGCTTCGTCCTGGTCACCGAGCCGCTGCCGCGGATCGTCCGGCACAAGGTCTACGCCGCCGACTACGTCGCCGACGTCGCCAGCGGCTCGGCCGGGCTCCAGACCTCCGCCGTGGTCGAGGGCACCCCCGGCGGGCCCGTGCTGATCGGCGCCAGCCGCGAACGGGTCGGCTTCGACCGCACCCTCTCCCAGGAGGTGCTGAGGCGGCTCGCCGCCCAGGCCGCGGCGCTCTTCCCGGTGCTCGCGGACGTCACCGTGATGCGCACCTACCGGGGCTTCCGCCCGTACCTGCCGGACCACCTGCCGGCCATCGGCGAGGACCCCAGGGCGCCCGGGCTCTACCACGCCTGCGGGCACGAGGGCGCCGGCATCGGGCTGGCCCCGGCGACCGGCCTGCTGATCAGCGAGCAACTGACCGGCAAGCAGCCGGAGCTGGACCTCGCACCGTTTTGCCCGGACCGCTTCCCGGCGGACGCCGGGGGCTGAGTCGCGGCTCCTCGACCGCCGTTGCCCGCCTACCGACTGCCCTCGCTCTGTCGATCGCCCCCGTCGTGCCGATCGCCCCGTCGTGTCGACCGCCCCGTCGTGTCGATCGCCCTCGTTCGTCGACCAACCCCGGAACGGAGAAGCCGCCGATGCGCCGCACCCCCGCCGACCTGGTCCGGGCCGAACCCGGCCCCGCCCACCACATCGAGTTCGACGGGCGACCCGTCCCGGCCCTGCCCGGACAGTCGATCGCCGCCGCGCTCTGGGCCGACGGCGTGCTCTCCTGGCGCACCACCCGGGTCGGCGGCCGCCCGCGCGGGGTGTTCTGCGGCATCGGCGCCTGCTTCGACTGCCTGGCCACCGTCGACGGCCGCCCCAACCAGCGCACCTGCCTGCTCCCCGCCGACCCCGGCACCACCGTCACCACCCAGGAGGGCCACGGCCGTGCCGACCTCGCCGTCTGACCGGGCCGCCGCCGAAGCGGCCCGACGCCCCGACCTCGCGGTGATCGGCGCCGGCCCGGCCGGGCTCGCGGCCGCCGTGACCGCCGCCGACCTCGGGCTGCGCTGCGTCCTGTTGGACGCCGGCCGCAGCACCGGCGGGCAGTACTACCGGCACCCCGCGCCCGGCCTCGGCGCCGCCCGCCCGGACCGGCTCCACCACGGCTGGTCCGTCTACACCGGACTGGCCGACCGGCTCGCCGCGCACGAGCGGGCCGGGCGGGTCCGCTTCCTCGGCGGCCACCAGGTGTGGGCGCTGGAGCGGACCGGCGACGGCTTCGCCGTGCACGTCACGCGCGGACCGGAGGCCACCGACCGGGCCACCGTCCCGGCCGCGGCCGTGCTGCTCGCCACCGGCGCGTACGAGCGCCAACTGCCGTTCCCCGGCTGGACCCTGCCCGGAGTGGTCACCGCGGGCGGCGCCCAGGCGATGCTCAAGGCCGGGCTGGTGCTGCCCGGGCGGCGGATCGTGGTGGCCGGCAGCGGGCCGTTGCTGCTCGCGGCGGCGTCCTCGCTGGTCACCGCCGGGGCCGAGGTGCCGGCGGTCGTCGAGGCCACCGACTACCTCGGCTACGCCCGGCGCCCCGGCGCCCTGGCGGCCGTCCCCGCCAAGCTCGTCGAGGGCGCCGGCCACGGGAGCACGCTGCTGCGGCACGGCGTGCGGCTGCGCCCGCGCAGTGCCGTCGTCGAGGCGCACGGGACCGAGCGGGTCACCGCCGTCACGGTGGCCCGGCTGGACGCCGACTGGCGGCCGGTGCCCGGCACCGAACGCCGGATCGCCTGCGACGCCGTCGCCGTGGGCCACGGGCTGCTGCCGCAGATCGACCTGGCCACCGAACTGGGCGCGGCCACCAGGACCGCCCCGGACGGCGCCGTCGGGCTCCGGGTCGACGCCCGGCTGCGCACCACCGTGCCCGGCCTCTGGTCGGCCGGGGAGACCAACGGCGTCGGCGGCGCGGACCTCGCGATCGTGGAAGGCGAACTGGCCGCGCACGCCGTGGCCGACCGGGTACCGAAGCCCGCACTGCTGCGCCGCCGGGCCCGGCTGCGGAACTTCGCCGACCTGATGGCCGCGGCGCACCGGCCCGGCCCCGGCTGGACCGGCTGGCTGCGCCCGGACACCGACGTCTGCCGGTGCGAGGAGGTGTCGGTCTCGGCGATCCGGGAGGCCGTGGACGAGCTGGGCGCGGGCGATCCGCGCACCGTCAAGCTGCTCACCCGGGCCGGGATGGGCTGGTGCCAGGGTCGGATGTGCGGTCCGGCGGTGGCCTGCCTGGCCGGCTCGGGTGAGCCGGGGCCGGACCGGCGGCCGCTGGCCTGCCCGGTGCCGCTGTCCCAGCTGGCGGCCGGGTCGTCAGGGTCGTCAGGGCCGTCAGGGTCGTCAGGGCCGTCCGGGAGGTTCGGGCCGACCGGCGAGGACGCCGACACGGCCTGAGGTCCGTCGAACACGCGGGCCGGGGACTCTTGTCTCCGGCCCGTCTCCTCTAATAAAATGTCACACCTCACCAAGGAGCTCACCGTGTCCAACACCCCCCACGACACCGCCCGGCCCTGGCGCGGCATCATGGTCGCCACCACGATCCCGCTGCGCCCGGACCTCTCCGTCGACTACGACGCGTACGCCGAGCACGTCCGCTGGCTGATCGAGTCCGGCTGTGACGGCGTCGTCCCCAACGGCTCGCTGGGCGAGTACCAGACGCTCACCGCCGAGGAGCGCGCCCGTGTCGTCGAGGTGGCCGTCGAGGCGGCCGGCGACGGCTCCCGGGTGATGCCCGGCGTGGCCGCCTACGGCAGCGCCGAGTCCCGCCGCTGGGCCGAGCAGGCCGCCGAGGCCGGCGCCGGCTCCGTGCTCCTGCTGCCGCCGAACGCCTTCCGGGCCGACCACGCGTCCGTCCGGGCGCACTACGCCGACGTCGCCAAGGCCGGACTGCCCGTCGTCGCGTACAACAACCCGATCGACACCAAGGTCGACCTCGTCCCCGCGCTGCTCGCCCAACTGCACGGCGAGGGCTCGATCGTCGCGGTCAAGGAGTTCAGCGGCGACGTCCGCCGGGCCTACGAGATCGCCGAACTGGCCCCCGGGCTGGACCTGCTGATCGGTGCCGACGACGTGCTGCTGGAACTGGCGCTGGCCGGCGCGGTCGGCTGGATCGCCGGCTACCCGAACGCCCTGCCGGAGGCCAGCGTCGCGCTGTACCGGGCCGCCGTGGCGCACGAGCTGGACACCGCGCTGCCGCTGTACAAGTCGTTGCACTCGCTGCTGCGCTGGGACTCCAAGACCGAGTTCGTCCAGGCCATCAAGCTGTCCATGGACATCGCCGGGCGCCCGGGCGGCCCCGTCCGCCCGCCGCGCCAGCCGCTGACCCCGGACATCGAGGCGGCCGTCCGCGCGGCCACCGAGAAGGCGCTGGCCGAGGGCCTGGCATAACCGGGAGACCTCGCCGCCAGGCCGGCTGAGGGGGCAGCCGGCCCGGCCCCACCCCACCCGATCCCACCCGATCCCACCCGATCCCACCCGATCCCGCGTACGGTCAGCTCCTCCGTACGCCCACTCCGACGGGAGTCGTCAGAGCCATGCGCAGCCGTCACGTGTTCCACGCCGTCGACTCGCACACCGAGGGCATGCCGACCCGGGTCATCACCGGCGGCTTCGGCGTCATCCCCGGCGCCACCATGGCCGAGCGCCGGGCGCACTTCCAGCAGCACCTGGACCACTTCCGCACCCTGCTGATGTACGAGCCGCGCGGCCACGCGGCGATGAGCGGCGCCATCCTCCAGCCGCCGACCCGGCCGGACGCCGACTTCGGCGTGCTCTACATCGAGGTCTCCGGCCTGCTGCCGATGTGCGGCCACGGCACCATCGGCGTCGCCACCGTGCTGGTCGAGACCGGCATGGTACCGGTGGTCGAACCGGTCACCACGGTGCGGCTGGACACGCCCGCCGGGCTGGTGATCGCCGAGGTGCGGGTCGAGGACGGCGCCGCCACCGCCGTGACCATCCGCAACGTGCCGTCCTACTCGGCCGCCCTGGACGCCAAGATCGAGGTGCCCGGGTACGGCACGATCGGCTACGACCTGGCGTACGGCGGCAACTTCTACGCCGTCCTGCCGCTCGCCGAGTTCGGGCTGCCCTTCGAGCGCGAGCGCAAGCAGGACATCCTGGAGGCCGGACTGGCCCTGATGGCCGCCATCAACGCGAGCCCCGACCGCCCGGTGCACCCGGAGGACCCGTCCATCCACGGCTGCCACCACGTCCAGCTGCTCGCCCCCGGCTCCACCGCCGAGCACTCCCGGCACGCGATGGCCATCCACCCCGGCTGGTTCGACCGCTCGCCCTGCGGCACCGGCACCTCGGCCCGGATGGCGCAGCTGCACGCGCGCGGCGAACTGCCGCTGGGGCGCGACTTCCGCAACGACTCCTTCATCGGGACGACCTTCATCGGGCGCCTGGTCGAGGAGACCGAGGTGGCCGGGCGGCCCGCCGTGGTGCCCACCGTCACCGGGCGGGCCTGGGTCACCGGCACCGCCCAGTACTTCCTCGACCCGCGTGACCCGTTCCCGGCCGGGTTCCTGCTGTAGAGCGGTTCGAAGCTGTCCGAAGCTGTTTTGAAAGAGGAGCCGGCCTCGCGGGAGGGGCCCGCTCAGACGTCCGCTGAACCACCTTCGAAGGGCTGCTGGTCGTGACCATCACCTCGTACAACCCCGCCGACCCCGCGGACCTCGTCGTCGCCGTCGAGGAACCCGGCGCCGAAGCCGTCCGGGCCGCCGTCGCCCGGGCCCGGGCCGCCCAGCCCGGCTGGCTCGCGGCCGGCGCGGGCGCCCGGTCCGCGGTGCTCGGCCGGGTCGCCGAAGCGGTCGAGGCGCACGCGGACGAACTGGCCGGGCTGATCGTGCGCGAGGTCGGCAAGCCGCTCGCCGAGGCGCGCGGCGAAGTCGCCCGCACCGCGGCGATCTGGCGCTACTACGCGCAGGCGCCGTTCGCGCCGTCCGGGGCGGTGCACGAGACCGCCGCCGGGCCCGGGCTGCTGCTCACCCGGCGCCGCCCGTACGGCGTCGCCGGGCTGATCGCGCCGTGGAACTTCCCGCTGGCGATCCCCACCTGGAAGGCCGCGCCGGCGCTGGCGGTCGGCAACACCGCGGTGCTCAAGCCGGCGCCCGAGGCGACCGCCTGCGCGCTGCGGCTGGCCGAACTGGCCGCCGGGGCCGGGCTGCCCGAGGACGTGTTCACCGTGCTGCCGGGCGGCGCCGAGGAGGGCGCGGCGCTGGTCGACACGGCCGACGTGATCTCCTTCACCGGCTCGACCGGCGTCGGCCGGGCCGTGGTGCGGGCCGCCACCGAGCGCGGCGTCCCGGTGCAGGCCGAACTCGGCGGGCTGAACGCCGCGCTGGTGCTGCCGGACGCCGACCTCGCGCAGGCCGCCGCCCACCTCGCCGCCGCCATCGCCGGGTACGCGGGGCAGAAGTGCACCGCCACCAGCCGGGTGATCGCGGTCGGCGCCGCGTACGAGCCGCTGCGCGACGCCCTGGTCAAGGCGCTGGAACTGGTCGACGACGCGGCCTGCGGGCCGGTCATCAACGCCGCCGCCCGGGACCGGCTGACGGCCGCCGTCGACTCGGCCGTCGCCGCCGGGGCCACCCTGCTCACCGGCGGCCGGGCGCCCGAGCGGGACGGCTGGTACCTCGAACCCGCCCTGCTCACCGACGTGCCGGCCGAACACCCGCTGGCCCGCGAGGAGTTCTTCGGCCCGATCGCGCTGCTGCACGCCGCAGCCGACCTCGACGAGGCGATCGCGCTCGCCAACGACACCCCGCACAGCCTCTCCACCTCCGTGCACACCCGCAGCCTGGACGTGGCGCTCGCCGCCGCCGACCGGCTGGACGCGGGCATGATCCGGGTCAATGCGCCGTCCAGCGGCGTCGACTTCCACCTGCCGTTCGGCGGCGCCAAGGGCGCCGCCCACGGCGAGCGCGAACAGGGCCAGGCGGCGCTGGACTTCTACACCGTCAGCCGCACCGTCAGCCTGCTGCCGGGCGGGGGCGCGTGATGCTCGTCCGCACCGTCGACTACCACGCGGCCGGTGAGCCGTTCCGGATCGTGCTGGACGGCGTGCCCGCGATCCCCGGCGACAGCGTCGCCGAACGGCGGGCCATCGCACTCGGCGCCGGCGGCAGCGCGACCGCGCCCCGGCCGAGCGCGCTGGACGACGCCCGGCAGCTGCTCAGCCGTGAACCGCGCGGCCACGCCGGGATGTACGGCGGGTTCCTGGTGCCGCCGGACGACGACGAGGCGCACTTCGGGGTGCTGTTCTGGCACAAGGACGGCTACTCGACGGCCTGTGGGCACGGCACCATCGCGCTCGGTGCCTGGGCGGTGGACTCCGGACGGGTCGCGGCCCCCGCCGACGGCGTGGCCCGGGTGCGGATCGACGTGCCGTCCGGCCGGGTCACCGCGCTGGTGCACCGGGCCGGCGGGCGGACCACCGGCGTGACCTTCCGCAACGTGCCCACCCGGGTCGCCGCTCTGAAGTTGCCGTTGGCCACTTCACGGGGCACCGTGGAGGTCGCGGTGGCGCACGCGGGCGCCTGCTACGCCTCCGTGCCGGCGGCCGCCCTCGGCCTCGCGGTCGAGCCCGCGCAGCTGCCCGAACTGACCGCCGCCGGGCGGGAGATCAGGGAGCTGCTGGCCGGTGCGGCGGCGGTGGCGCACCCGAGCGACCCGCTGCTGTCGGGGGTGTACGGGGTCATCCTGTTCGACGAACTCGTCTCGGAGGACGGCGTGTTGAACCAACGGAACGTCACCGTCTTCGCGGACGGGCAGATCGACCGCTCGCCCTGCGGCTCCGGGACCTCCGCCCGGCTGGCCGTCCTCGCCGCCGAGGGCCGGCTCGCGCCGGGGGAGGAACTGCGGCACGAGTCCGTCATCGGGACGGTCTTCACCGGCCGCGTCCTGCCCGGCGGCGACCCGCTGGACGGCGGCGTCGTCACCGAGGTCACCGGCAGCGCGCACCGCACCGGCGAGCACGCGTTCGTCCTGGAACCGGACGACGAGCTGGGCGCGGGGTTCCTGCTGTGACGGCTCCCGCGAACCCGCCCGTGGACCCTTCTGCGCGGCCTCATGCGTCGTCTCATGTGCCGCCTCCTGTGCCGCCCGGTACGGCGGCTGAGCCGCTCCAGTACGCCGTGCCGGGCGTCGGCGGGGTCGGGCCCGCGGCCGCGGTGGCGGCGATCGAGCGGGTGCTGCTCGACGGGTTCGACCCGGAGCCCGCACCGGCCCGCTCGGCCGTCCCCGTCCCGGCCGGCGAACTGCTGATGATGCCGGCCGCCGCCGGCCCGTACGCCGGGGTGAAGATCGCCGGGGTCGCGCCCGCCAACCCCGGCCGGGGGCTGCCCCGGATCACCGGCAGCTACCTGTTGCTCGACGGGCCCACCCTGCAGCCGCTCGCCCTGCTCGACGGCGCCGCGCTCACCGCGCTGCGCACGCCCGCCGTCACCGCCGTCGCGCTGCGCCGGCTGGCCGCGCCGGACGCCGAACACCTGGTGCTGTTCGGCTCCGGGCCGCAGGCGTACGGGCACCTGGACGCCCTGCTGGCCGTCCGGCCGCTGACCAGGCTCACCGTGGTGGCACGGGACGCCGGCCGGGCCGGGGCCCTCGCCGCGTACGGGCGCGGCCTCGGGCTGGCGGCCGGGGTCGGCGGGCCGGAGGCCGTCGCCGAAGCGGACCTGGTGGTCTGCTGCACCACCGCGCGCACGCCGCTGTTCGACGGCGCCCTGGTGCCCGCGCACGCCGCCGTCGCGGCCGTCGGCTCGCACGAGCCGGACGCGCGGGAGGTGGACGAGGTACTGGTCGGGCGGTCCGAACTGTACGTGGAGGCGCGGACGGTGGCCGCGCGCGAGGCCGGCGACCTGATCATGGCGGGCGTGGCCGGCCGGCAGCTGTGGAACCTGGCCGAGCTGGTGCGCGGCGACGCGCTGGTGCCGGATGGGCGGCCGCGGTTCTTCAAGAGCGTCGGCATGGCATGGGAGGACCTGGCGGTCGCGGCGGAGGTCTACCGGCAGGGGTAGGCGCCGGGCACTCCCGGCTGCCAGGGTCGGCGCGGCCGGAGGGCAGGTGTCCGAATCGCGAAATGTTGCGCACTCAACGTAACGTGACATTGTACGCTGGTGTTCTGCACCCACCCGGAGGAACACCATGGCCGACCTCAAACCCCGCACCCTGATCTCCGTACAGGAGCGGCTTCGCGACCAGGTCGCCCACGCGCTCCGGGCGGCCCTGATCTCCGGCGAACTGCGCCCCGGCGTCGTCTACTCCGCACCCGCGCTCGCCGCCGACTTCGGCGTCTCCGCCACCCCCGTCCGCGAGGCCATGCTCGACCTCGCCCGCGAAGGCCTCGTCGAGGCCGTCCGCAACAAGGGCTTCCGGGTCACCGAGCTCACCGAGCGTGACCTCGACGACTACACCGAGATCCGCGCCCTGATCGAGGTCCCCACCGTCGGCCGGGTGACGCGGACGGCGACCAGGGAGCAGCTGGAGCGGCTGCGTCCGCAGGCCGAGGAGATCGTCGCGGCCGCGCGCAAGCACGACCTCATCGGGTACCTGGAGGCCGACCGGCAGTTCCACCTGGACCTGCTGGGGCTGGCCGGCAACGCCCGGCTGGTCGACGTCGTCAGCGACCTGCGGAAGCGCTCGCGGCTGTACGGCCTCAACCGGCTCGACGAGCGCGGCGAGCTGACCTCCTCGGCGGAGGAGCACCTGGAACTGCTCGACCTCATGCTGGCCGGCGACGCCGAGGCGGCCGAGGCCTGCATGACCCGCCACCTCAGCCATGTCCGCTCGCTGTGGGCGGGGCAGGACGAGGCGGCGGAGGAGGCCCGCCCGGCGCTGAAGCTGCGGGCGCGGTAGGGGCTAAACCATCCGTTCGGGTGAAGACTGGGGACTGGGCGTCGGAAGGTGCTTGCGTCCTACGATGATGTTCTCGACATCGGCAGCCAGGAGGAAATCCATGTCCGCCGCAGCAGTGGAAGAACCCATGGGGCAGCCGACGCTGCTCGAAGCCGCCGAGCTGATCTCCAGCCAGTTCGCCGGGCACCGGGTCGAGATCGTCGGGAGCCAGATCACCGTGACGCCGCCGCCGAACGCTTCGCACGGCAAGTCGCTGAGCCGCCTCATGCGTGTGCTGTTCGCGGCCGGCCTCGACGGGGACGAGGTCGACGTCATTCAGGGCGTTGGCATCTGGCTGCCGGATGGGCCGTCGGACTACGCCGTTCCCGACCTGGCGATCGTCGATGCCGACATCGATGACCACTTGATCGAGTACAACTGTTACGACCCGGCGGTCTTCCGTCTCGTGGTGGAGGTCACGTCGTCCAACCTCAGTGACGACCTGAAGAGAAAGCCCTTCGTCTACGCCGCCGCCGGAGTACCCGTCTACGTGATCGTGGACCGGACGAACCAGCGGGTGATGGTGCTCACCGACCCGCAGGACGGCGAGTACCGCGTGCACGCCGTCCACCACCCGGGGCAGTCGTTCACCCTGCCGGAGTCGATCGGGGCGTCGGTGACGCTCTCGGTGGACGACGTGCTGGCGGCGAAGAAGTAGCTCAGGCCGCTGCCGGGACGGTCAGGCGGCCGTCGTGGACTTCGGCGATCCGGTCGACGGCCGTCAGATGGGTGCGGTCGTGGGTGACCAGGACGGTGGCGGTGGCGCGGCGGTGGGTGAGGTCGGTGATGAGGTCGAGTACGGCGGCGCCGCGTTCGTGGTCGAGGGCGCTGGTGGGTTCGTCGATCAGTAGGACGGTGGGGTCGTTCATCAGCGCGCGGGCGATGTTGACGCGCTGGCGCTGACCGCCGGAGAGCTGGTGCGGGCGGCGGGCGGCCTGGTCGCGCAGGCCGACGGCGGCCAGCAGGTCCAGGGCCCGGGGGAGGGCGGTGCTCGGGGAGCGGCCGTCCAGGTGGGCCATCACCTGGAGCTGTTCGACGGCGGTGAGCGAGGGCAGCAGGTTGGCCTGCTGGAAGACGATGCCGATCCGGGTGCGGCGCAGGGCGGTGAGTTCGGCGCGGCCGAGTCCGCTGGTGTCGGTGCCGTCCAGCACGACCCGGCCGGAGTCCGGGCTGATCAGGGTGGCGGCGACCGCCAGCAGGCTGGACTTGCCGGAGCCGGACGGGCCGACGACGGCCGTGATCGAGCCCTTGGGGACGGTCAGCGACACGTCGTCCAGCGCCGTGAGCCGGCCGTCGCCGTCCGGGTAGGTGAGGGTGATGCGGTCGAGGGTCAGGCTCATCGGGCACTCCCCAGGGCGGTCAGCGGGTCGACGGAGGTGATCCGGCGGATGGACAGGGCGGCGCCGACCGCGCCGAGCGCGATCATGACGGCGGCGGGCAGCAGCAGGGTCGGCGCGTCGAGGACGAAGGGGACGGCGGAGCCGATCAGCGCGCCGGCGCCCAGGGCGAGCGCGGTGCCGGCGGCGGTGCCGAGCACCAGCAGCAGGACGGCCTGGCCGAGGGCGTCGCGCAGCAGGTAGCGGGTGGAGGCGCCGAGGGCCTTGAGCACCGCGACGTCGCCGCTGCGCTGGATCGTCCAGACGGTGAAGAAGGCGCCGATCACCAGGGCCGAGATGGCGAACAGGAAGCCGCGCATCAGCTGGAGCGAGCCGTTCTCGGAGGTGTAGGAGCCGATCGCGGCGAGGGCGTCGTCGCGGGTGCGGGTCTCGGTGCCGTGGCGGGCGTCGGCGCCGTGCAGGTCGGCGCCCTTGGCGGTGGTGAGCGCGATGACGGTCGCGTGGCCGGTGCCGCCGGGGGCGGCCTGCTGCCAGTCGGCGAGGCTGGTCCAGATCACCGGGGTGTGGCTGTACGCGGCGTCGCCGTCGACGGCCGCGACCCGGAGGCGGTGGCCGGCCAGGGTGAAGTCGGCGCCGGGGGCGAGGTCGCCCAGGTTCTCGGCGGCGGTCTTCGACAGGACGGCCTGGCCGGGGGCGATCCGGGCGCCCTGCGGGGCCAGCGCGGAGCCGTCCGGGACGCCGAAGGCGGACAGCGCGGTGGTGCGGGTGCCGGCGGCGGCCTTGGTGGTGGTGATGCCCAGCGGTTGGGCGGAGGTGACGCCCGGCTCGGCCGCCCAGGCCTGCCACTGCTCGGGGGTGACCTGGGAGTCGGTGAAGGAGAGCTTCTGCCCGTCGGCGGGCTCGCCGAACACCAGGTGGTCGGCGGGCAGGCCGGTGATCGCGGAGATGTTCTGCCGGCCGAGTCCGGCGGTCAGTCCGGACAGCAGACCGACCAGTACGGTGATCAGCACGATGACGGTCCCCATCAGGGCGAACCGCCCCTTGGCGAACCCCAGATCCCTCCAGGCGACGAACACGGTGGGCCTTCCTGCTGAACGAGTGCTTCCGACGCTTCCACCGTCCCGGAGAAGGGGCCCCGCGGGCATCGCACCGCGGATTGCATCCTCGGCATCAAAGGGCAGAAGCGGAGTTCAACCTTTTGATTGATGCCGGGGCCCGGTCCGGAACCTAGGCTGGACGGATGGCGACCGAACGATCCCGCACCACCCCCGTCGCCCGCGTCCTCCAGGTCTGCCTGCACCTGCTCGTGGCGGGTCTGCTCGCCCTGGCCGTCGCCCGCGCCGTCGTCGGCCGCGGCGACCCACTGCCCGTCGCCGCCGCGGCCACCGCGATGGCCGCCGTGTACGCCGTCGGCCCCCGGCTGGCCGCCGTCCGCCGCTCGCGCCGGGCCGCCGCGCTGTGGCTGGCGCTGCTCGGCGTCACCTGGGTGGGCGTGCTGATCGCCACCCAGGACGGGGTGTGGCTGGCGTTCCCGCTGTACTTCCTGGAACTGCACCTGCTCGGGCGGCGCGGCGGCCTCACCGCCGTCGGGCTGACCGCCGCCACCGCCATCGCCGCCTGGTCCTGGCACCAGCACACCTTCAGCCTGCCCGCCGCGATCGGACCCGCGCTCGGCGCGGCCGTCGCCACCGCCACCGTGCTCGGCTACCAGGCGCTGTACCGGGAGAGCGAGGAGCGCCGCCGGCTGATCGACGAACTCACCGCCGCCCGCGCCGACGCCGCGGCCGCCCACCACACCGCCGGGGTGCTCGCCGAACGCGAGCGCCTCGCCCGGGAGATCCACGACACCCTCGCGCAGAGCCTCAGCTCCATCCAGCTGCTGCTGCGGGCCGCCCAGCGGGCCCTGCCGGAACGCACCGAGGCCGCCTCCGGGTACGTCGAGCAGGCCCGGCAGGCAGCCCAGGACAACCTGGACGAGGCCCGGCGGTTCGTCCGCGCGCTCACCCCGCCCGCGCTCGACGGCGACCCGCTGCCGGTCGCGCTGGAACGGCTGTGCGCCACCACGGCGGCGCACAGCGGCCTGCCGGTGAAACTGCACGTCTCCGGGGACCCGGTACGGCTGCCGGTGCCGCAGGAGGTCGCGCTGCTGCGGATCGCGCAGTCCGCGCTCGGCAACACCGTCCGGCACGCGCACGCCTCGCACGCCGAGGTGACGCTCAGCTACATGGAGGGCGAGGTGGCGCTGGACGTGTTCGACGACGGGGCCGGCTTCGACCCGGCGGCGGTCGCCGGGCGCAGCGGAGGGGACGGCGGGTTCGGGCTGCCGTCGATGCGGGCCCGGGCGCGGGCGCTCGGCGGCACCTTCACGGTGGAGTCGGCGCCCGGCGGGGGCACGGCGCTCGCGGTGCAGCTGCCGGTGACGGAGGGCGGGGCGTGAACGGGCGCAGTGACGGCGGGCGGGGCGACGGCCGGCGGGGCGAAGGCGGGCGGGGTGTGATCGGGCGGAACGAGGGAGGGCAGGGCGTGAACGAGCGGAGTGACGGCGGGAGCGGGAGCGGCGCGGTGATCCGGCTGCTGCTGGCGGACGACCACCCGGTGGTGCGGGCGGGGCTGCGGGCCGTTCTGGAGGGCGAGCCGGACTTCACCATCGCCGCCGAGGCCGCGACCGCCGAACGGGCCGTCGAACTGGCCGCGGCGGGCGGGGTCGACGTGGTGCTGATGGACCTCCAGTTCGGGCCCGGCTCGGCCATGAACGGCGCGCAGGCGACCGCCGCGATCACCGCCCGGCCGGGTGCGCCCCGGGTCCTCGTCGTCACCACCTACGAAACCGACGCCGACACCCTGCCCGCCCTGGAGGCCGGCGCCACCGGCTACCTGCTCAAGGACGCCCCGCCGGAGGAACTGGCCCAGGCCGTCCGGGCGGCCGCCGCGGGCCGCTCGGCGCTGGCGCCGAGCGTCGCCGACCGGCTGCTGGAACGGATGCGGACGCCGGCGGCGGCGCTCAGCGCGCGGGAGACCGAGGTGCTGGGGCTGGTCGCGGACGGGCTGACCAACCAGCAGATCAGTCAGCGGCTGCACCTGAGCCAGGCCACGGTGAAGTCCCATCTGGTGCACGTCTACACCAAGTTGGCGGTGGACTCGCGGACGGCGGCGGTGCGGGCGGCGCGCGGGCGGGGGCTGATCCGCTGAGCGTAGGGTGGGCCCGGTCCGAACCGTTTCCCGGAGTGGAGGACCCCGGTGGCCGTGCGTCTCGATGAACTTTCCGTGCCGGTGATCGGCGCGCCGATGGCGGGCGGGGCGTCCACCCCGGAGCTGGTGGCGGCGGTGAACCGGGCCGGCGGGCTGGGGTTCCTCGCCGCCGGGTACCGGAGCGCCGCCGCGATGGCCGAACAGGTCGCGCTGGTCAGGGAGTCGACCGGTGGGCCGTTCGGCGTGAACCTGTTCGTCCCGGCCCCGCCCGGCGATCCGGCGGCCGTCGCCGCCTACCGGGAGCGGCTGCGGCCCGAGGCCGAGCGGTGGGGCGTGGCGCTGCCCGAGGAGATCGGGCCGGACCGGGACGACTGGGAGGCCAAGCTCGCCGTGCTGCTGGCCGACCCGGTCCCGGTGGTCTCGTACACCTTCGGCCTGCCGACACCGCAGGAGGCGGCGGCGGTCCGCGCGGCCGGGTCGTTCCAGGTCGGCACCGTCACCACGCCCGCGGAGGCGCGGGCGGCGGAGGCGGTCGGGATGGACGCGCTGTGCGTGCAGGGCCCGGAGGCCGGCGGGCACCGCGCCACCCACCGGATCGGGGACGAGCCCGGCGACGTCCCGCTGCTGGAGCTGCTGCCCGCCGTCCGGGCGGTGACGGCGCTGCCGCTGATCGCGGCCGGCGGGCTGGGCGACGGCCCGGCGGTCGCGGCGGCGCTGCGGGCCGGCGCGGCGGCGGTGCAGCTGGGGACGGCCCTGCTGCGCGCCGACGAGGCCGGCACCTCGGCCGCGCACCGGGCGGCGCTCACCGAACTCCCGGAGACGGCCGTCACCCGGGCCTTCACCGGCCGCCCGGCCCGCGGCCTGCGCAACGCCTTCATCGACCGCCACGGCCCGTACGCCCCGCCCGCCTACCCCGAGGTGCACCACCTCACCCAGCCGCTGCGCGCCGCCGCGACCCGCCGCGCCGACCTCCGGTCCATGCACCTCTGGGCCGGCACCGCCCACCACCTCGCCCGCACGGGCCCGGCGGCGGACCTGATCGCGGAGCTGTGGGCGGCGGCACGGGCGGTGTGAGCAACCGCTCCCCGGGCTCAGCCGAGGAGGTCGGCCATCCAGGATTCGATGGCGGGGGCGGTGCGGGGGAGGGCGTGGGACATGAGGTGGGCGCCGTCGGGGGTGATGACGAGGTCGTCCTCGATGCGGATGCCGAGGCCGCGGAGTTCGAGGGGGAGGGTTTCGTCGTCGGGCTGGAGGTAGAGGCCGGGCTCGACGGTGAGGACCATGCCGGCTTCCAGGGTGCCGTCGAGGTAACGGTCGGCGCGGGCCCTGGCGCAGTCGTGGTAGTCGAGGCCGAGCATGTGGCCGCTGCCGCAGAGGGTGTAGCGGCGGTGGAGGCCGTTGTCCTCGGCGAGGGACTGCTCGGCGGGGATGCGCAGGACGCCCCAGTCGGCGAGGCCTTCGGCGATGACCCGCATGGCGGCGTGGTGGAAGTCGCGGAAGCGGGCGCCGGGGCGCAGCGCGGCGATGCCGGCGCTCTGGGCGGCGAGGACGAGGTCGTAGGCCTGCCGCTGGACGGGGGTGAAGGTGCCGCTGAGCGGGAGGGTGCGGGTGATGTCGGCGGCGTAGAGGGTGTCGGTTTCGACGCCGGCGTCCAGCAGGAGCAGGGAGTTCGGGTCGAGGGCGCCGTCGTTGCGGATCCAGTGCAGGACGCAGGCGTGGGCGCCGGAGGCGGCGATGGTGGTGTAGCTGGTGCCGTTGCCTTCGGCGCGGGCGCGCAGGTCGAAGACGCCCTCGATCCAGCGTTCGCCGCGGGGGTGGCGCAGGGCGGTGGGCAGGGCGCGGACGACGTCCTGGAAGCCGGTGACGGTGTGGTCGACGGCGAGTTGCAGCTGGCCGATCTCCCAGGTGTCCTTGACCAGGCGCAATTCGGCGAGGACGGCGGCGAGTTCGCCGTCCCGCGCGGTGTGGGCGCCGGGGCGTCCGGTGCTCTCGTCGACGAGGGGGTCGGTGCCGGCGAGGACGCGGGTGGGCGGCTGGGGGCCGGTGAGGAGTTTGTCGAGGTCGTCGAGGTGTTCGGTGCGCAGTCCGGTGAGTGCGGCGGCTTCGGCGAGGTCGGGGCGGCGGCCGACCCAGAACTCGCCGTAGCGGCGGTCGCGGTAGAACTCGGTGCCGTTGGCGTGCCCCCCGCGGGGGGAGCGGGGGCGCAGGTACAGGACCGGCTCGTGGCCGTGCGGGCCGGTCGGTTCGAGGACGAGGACGTGGTCGGCCTGGTCCTCGCCGGTGAGGCCGGTGAGCCAGGCGTAGGCGCTGTGCGGGCGGAAGCGGTGGTCGAGGTCGTTGCAGCGGACCTTGAGCCGGCCGGCGGGGACGATCAGCCGCTCGCCGGGGAAGGCGGCGGAGAGGCGGGCGTGGCGGCCGGGGAGGCGGTCGCGGCCGGGAACGCGCTGGTCGGCGGGGAGGGGGGTGGCGGCCCAGCGGGTGCCCATGAAGGCGTCGAGGGCGGGGGAGACGGGGAGGTCGTGGCTCCCGGTGTTGAGGCCGGTCTGGCGGAGGGTCACCGGTGAACTCCTAGGAGGTGCGGGGGTGGTGTGGCCCGGACACAGCTCGGTAACGGGGGGCGTCACCTCTTGTGCAGTGCAATTTCACATTACTATGTTACGGGTCACACCGCGGAGCGGCCAGATCTCGAAGGTCTCCTCCCGGTCGGGTCCCGGATCACCTCCCGGGGCGGACCACGGGCTTCACGGCAGGCCCCCCACAGCGGAGTTGCACATGACCAGGCGCACCCACGCCGCCCTCGCGGCGGCCCTCGCGGCGACCCTCACCCTCGGCCTCGGGGCCTGCAAGAACGACAAGAGCGACAGCGGCGCCGACGCGGCGGCGGGCAGCACCAAGGGCCCGGGGGCGGAGTCCGGGTCGATCGTCGGTGGCACCCCGGTCAAGGGCGGCACCCTCACCGTCCTGTCCAACCAGGACTTCGCCCACCTCGACCCGGCCCGCAACTGGGTGGTGCCGCACATGGACTTCGGCACCCGGTTGATCTACCGCACCCTGACCACCTTCAAGTCCGAGCCGGGCGCGGCCGGCAGCGAGATCGTCCCGGACCTCGCCACCGACCTGGGCAAGTCCAGCGAGGGCGGCAAGGTGTGGACCTTCACCCTGAAGGACGGCCTCAAGTACGAGGACGGCACGCCGATCAAGTCCGCCGACATCAAGTACAACGTCGAGCGGTCCTTCTCCCCGGACCTCACCGGTGGCCCCGACTACGCGGCCCAGTACCTGGCCGGCGGCGAGAGCTACAAGGGCCCGCTGAACGGCGAGCACCTGGCGAGCATCGAGACCCCCGACGACAAGACCATCGTCTTCCACCTGAAGCGCCCGGTCGCCGAGTTCTCGGACACCGTCACCCTGCCGACCTTCTCCCCGGTGCCGCAGGCCAAGGAGAAGGGCACCCAGTACGACGCCCGGCCGTTCTCCTCCGGCCCGTACAAGATCGAGACCTACGACCGCGGCAAGCAACTGGTGCTGGTCCGCAACGACAGCTGGGACCAGGCCACCGACACCGTCCGCAAGGCCTACCCGGACCGGATCGTGGTCACCCAGGGCATCAAGGGCGGCCAGGCCGACGACCGGATCATCGCCAGCGACGGCGCCGACGCCAACGCCATCAACATGCCCTGGATGCAGCACGAGACCGTCGCCAAGGTGCTGCCCAAGGCGGACGTCAAGTCCCGCATGGTCGCCGAGCAGACCGGCTGTACCGACATGCTCTACCTGAACACCGCCAAGGCCCCCTTCGACGACCCGAAGGTGCGCGAGGCGATGATGTGGGCGGTCGACCGCGAGGCGCAGGTGACGGCCTTCGGCGGTCCAGCGGTGACCGACGCGGCAACCTCCTACCTGCCGCCGTCGCTGACCGGCGGCGTCAAGTCCGACCCGCTGAAGATCCCGGTGGCCGGTGACCCGGAGAAGGCCAAGGCGATGCTCAAGGACGCGGGCAAGACCGACCTCAAGGTCTCGCTCACCGTCTCGCTCGGCGACAAGACCCGTGCCGAGGCGATCCAGCAGTCGCTGGCCAAGGCCGGCGTCCAGGTCACCGTCAACACCACGGACCCGTCCGCCTTCGCCGACACCATCGGCGACACCAAGAACGCCCCCGAGCTGACCCTCAACGGCTGGTGCCCCGACTACCCCTCCGGCGCGACCTTCCTGCCGTTCCTCTTCGACGGCCGCACCATCAAGGAGAAGGGCAACCAGGGTAACTACAGCCAGTTCAAGGACCAGGCCACGATGGACCGGATGGACCAGATCGCGGCCATGACCGACGTCGACGAGGCCGGCAAGGCCTGGCAGCAACTGGACCAGGACCTGATGAAGAAGGCCCCGGCCGTCCCGCTGCTGTGGGAGCGCCGCCCGCTGCTGGTGGGCACCAACGTGGCCGGCGCGTTCGGCAACGCGGGCTTCGCCGGGATGATCGACCTGGCCACGGTCGGCCTCAAGGACCCCGCCAAGGGCAAGTGAGGGACCACCAGCGATGAGTACCACCACTGAGCCCGCCGCCGTGGCCGAGTCCACGCCGGCGGGCGCCCAGAAGAGTGCCGGGCGGGGTCCGTGGCGGCTGGTCTGGGACCAGCTGTGGGCCAAGGGCCCGGCCCGGTTCGGACTGGTCACCGTCGGCGTGCTGGTCCTGGTCACCGCGTTGGCCGGACCGCTCAGCTCGCTCGGCGGCTGGACCCCCGAGGAGTTCGACAAACGCGCCATCGACCCGTACCTGGGCGGCCTGCCCCGGGGCGACTTCGGCGGCATCAGCGCCAGGCACTGGCTGGGCGTCGAGCCGATCACCGGCCGCGACCTGTTCGCCCGGGTGCTGCACGGAGGGCAGGTGTCCCTGCTGATCGCGTTCACCGCGACCGCCGTCGTCGTGATCGTCGGCACCCTGGCCGGCATCGCGGCGGGCTACTTCGGCGGGCGCGTCGACACGCTGCTGTCCCGGCTGATGGACCTCACGATGTCCTTCCCCTCGCTGATCTTCATGATCGCGATGATGTCGGTGGCCAAGGACGTCAACCGGATCCTGCTGATCACCCTGGTGATCGGCCTGTTCACCTGGCCCGGCATCGCCCGCGTGGTGCGCGGCCAGACCCTCTCGCTCAAGCACCGCGAGTACGTCGAGGCCGCCAAGGTCGGCGGGGCGCGCTCCTGGCGCATCCTCACCCGGGAGATCCTGCCGAACGTCTCCGGCCCGATCATCGCCTACACCACCCTGCTCATCCCCGGCATGATCGCCACCGAGGCCGCGCTCAGCTACCTCGGCGTGGGCGTCCGCCCGCCGACCGCGTCCTGGGGCCAGATGATCGCGGAGAGCATCGTGCACTACGAGACCGACCCGACCTACTTCCTGATCCCGACCGCCTTCCTGTTCCTCGCCGTGCTCGCGTTCACCCTGCTCGGGGACGCGCTGCGCGACATCCTCGACCCCCGGGGAGGCCGGTCGTGATCCTCTACCTCGGCCGCCGGCTGCTCGGCGTGGCGGGCATCCTGCTCGCCATCTGCGCCATCACCTTCACCATCTTCTACCTGCTGCCCAACGACCCGGCGGCGGCCGCCTGCGGCAAGACGTGCAGCCCCGAGCGGCTCGCCGACGTCAAGGCGGCGATGGGCCTGGACAAGCCGATCTGGGAACAGTTCCTCGCCTACCTCGGCGGCATCTTCGCCGGCCGCGACTACGGCTCCGGCCCCGGCGCGGTGCACTGCGGCTTCCCCTGCCTCGGCTACTCCTACGAGTACGGGCTGCCGGTGTGGGACCTGCTCGTCGACCGGCTGCCGGTCTCCATCTCGCTGGCCCTCGGCGCGGCCGTGCTCTGGCTGGTCCTCGGCCTCGGCGCGGGCGTCACCTCGGCGCTGCGCAAGGGCAGGCCGATCGACCGGACGTTGATGGTGCTCTCGGTCGGCACCGCCTCGCTGCCGGTCTACTTCACCTCGATCATGCTGATCTGGGGCGTTGTCAGGACGGCCGGCGTGCTGCCCTACCCCTCGTACCACAAGTTCGCCGAGAACCCCTTCGAGTGGGCCTCCAACCTGCTGCTGCCGTGGATCGCCCTGGCCCTGCTGTACGCGGCCATGTACGCCCGGCAGAGCCGCAACTCGATGATCGAGACGATGGCCGAGCCGTACATCCGCACCGCCCGGGCCAAGGGCCTGCCGCCGCGGACGGTCACGGTCAAGCACGGGCTGCGCGCCGGGATGACGCCGATCCTCACGATCTTCGGCATGGACCTCGGCGGCCTGCTGGCGGGCGCCGTCATCACCGAGTCCATCTTCGGCCTGCCCGGCGTCGGCCGGTTGTTCTACGACGGTCTGGGCCGCTCCGACCAGCCCGTCATCCTCGGCGTCACCCTGCTCGCGGCCTTCTTCATCGTCGCGGCGAACCTGCTGGTCGACCTGCTCTACGCGTTCGTCGACCCGAGAGTGAGGTACTGATGACTCTGTTGGAGGTCGACGACCTCAGGGTCTCCTTCGACACGCCCCGGGGCGTCGTCCGGGCGGTGGACGGCATCTCCTTCGCCGTCGAGGCCGGGCGGACCCTCGGCCTGGTCGGCGAGTCCGGCAGCGGCAAGTCCGTCACCTCGCTCGCCGTCATGGGCCTGCACCGCGGTGCCGCCGTCACCGGCTCGATCCGGCTCAACGGGACGGAGCTCAACGGGCTCGGCGAACGGGAGTTGGGTACCGTCCGGGGCCGCCGGATCGCGATGATCTTCCAGGACCCGCTGTCCAGCCTGCACCCCTTCTACACCGTCGGCGAGCAGATCGCCGAGCACTACCGGGTGCACTTCAAGGCCAACCGCAGGGCGGGCCGCGCGCGGGCGGTCGAGATGCTGGCCGAGGTCGGCATCCCGGAGCCGGCCCGGCGGGTCGACGAGTACCCGCACCAGTTCTCCGGCGGCATGCGCCAGCGCGTCATGATCGCCATGGCCCTCGCCTGCGAGCCCGAGCTGCTGATCGCCGACGAGCCCACCACGGCCCTCGACGTCACCGTCCAGGCGCAGATCCTCGACCTGATCGCCCGCATCCAGCAGGAGCGCGGCCTCGGCGTCGTCATGATCACCCACGACCTCGGCGTGGTCGCCCGGGTCGCCCACGAGGTGCTGGTCATGTACGGCGGCCGGGCCGCCGAACAGGCCCCGGTGGACCGGCTGTTCGCCACCCCCGGGCACCCGTACACCCGCGGCCTGCTGGACTCGCTGCCGCGCCTGGACGACACCGACGACGCCCCGCTGCGGGCCATCCCCGGCAGCCCGCCGTCGCTGATCACCCCCGCCCCCGGCTGCTCCTTCGCCCCGCGCTGCACCCGCACCGGCGCCGCCACCGCCGAGGAACACGCCCGCTGTCTGGCCGAACGCCCCGAGCTCGGCCCGCTCGCCCCCGGCCACCAGGCCGCCTGCCACCTGCCACTGGTGCCGGAAGGAGTCCGGTCATGACCGAAACTCTGCTGTCCGTACGGGACTTGGTGAAGACCTTCCCCGGCCGACGAAGCCGCACCGGCCGCCCCGGCGCCCCGATCCGGGCCGTCGACGGCGTCAGCTTCGACGTCGGCAAGGGCGAGACGCTCGGCCTGGTCGGCGAGTCCGGCTGCGGCAAGTCCACCACCGGGCGGATGATCGTCCGACTGCTCGACCCGACCTCGGGCACCGTCACCTTCGACGGCACCGAGATCGGCGGGCTCTCCCAGACCCGGCTGCGACCGCACCGGCGGCACCTGCAGATGGTCTTCCAGGACCCGTACTCCTCGCTCAACCCCCGGCAGACGGTGGCCCGGATCATCTCCGAGCCGCTGCTGCTCCAGGGGTCGGGCGCGGCCGACGCGCGCAGGCGGGCGGGCGAGCTGATGGAACTGGTCGGGCTGATCCCCGAGCAGATCGACCGCTACCCGCACGAGTTCTCCGGCGGCCAGGCGCAGCGCATCGGCATCGCCCGCTCGCTCGCCACCTCGCCGAAGCTGGTCATCGCCGACGAGCCGGTCTCCGCGCTCGACGTCTCCATCCAGGCCCAGGTGGTCAACCTGATGGAGCGGCTCCAGCAGGAGCTCGGCCTGGCGTACGTGTTCATCGCGCACGACCTCTCGGTGGTCAAGCGGGTCTGCGACCGGGTGGCGGTGATGTACCTCGGGCGGATCGTCGAGATCGGCGACAAGGCCGAGGTGTACGGCAGCCCGGCGCACCCGTACACCAGGGCGCTGCTGTCCGCCGTCCCGCTGCCCGACCCGGCGGCGGAGCGCGCGCGGGAGCGGATCGTGCTGCTCGGCGACCCGCCGAGCCCGGCGAACCCGCCGTCCGGCTGCTCCTTCCACCCGCGCTGCCCCAAGGCGCAGGAGGTCTGCCGCACGGACCGCCCGCTGCTGCGGATCGCCGGGCCGGGCGGCCGGGAGGCGGCCTGCCACTTCCCGGAGGCCTGATTCCCGGAGGCCTCCGGGGGCCGACCGAGTCCGGCTGAGGCCGGGCACACAGAGCCGCCGTACCGCCCAGTTGCCCCCACGCCGGGCGGTACGGCACCCAAGGGGCGAGGGACGCGATCCCTCGCCGCAGACGCCCGGTCGGGCGCGGCGGGGAACCTCACGAGGGCCGCGTCCGACCGGGTTCCACCGTGTTCACGGTCCGGCCGTTCTCACGGTCCGGCCGTTCGCACGGACTGATCGTTCTCGTGGGCCGGCCGTTCTCGTGGGCCGGCCGTCCTCACGATCCGGACGGCCCGCCCGCCTCGCCCGCCGTGCCCGGCAGCAGCCGGCGCGGGCCGGGCCCCTCGGCGGCCAGTTCGTCCCCGGGGTTGAGCACCCGGCAGCGGCGCAGCGACACGCAGCCGCAGCCGATGCAGCCGGTCAGTTCCTCCTCCAGCCGCTCCAACTCGGCGCGACGGGCGCGCAGTTGTTCGGCCCAGCGCCGCGAGATGCGGTCCCAGTCGTGCTTGCCCGGCATCCGGTCCTCGGGGAGCCCGGTGAACACCTCGGCCACCTCGGAGAGCGGGATGCCGAGCCGTTTGGCGACCAGGATGAGCGAGATCCGGCGCAGCACGTGCCGCCGGTAGCGGCGCTGGTTGCCCGGCGACCGCTCGGAGGAGATCAGCCCCTGGTCCTCGTAGAAGCGCACCGCCGAGGTGGCGATCCCGGCCCGCCGGGCCACCTCGCCGACGCTCAGCAGGTCGACCGGTGCGGTGTCCATGCCTGCTCCTCGACTCCTTGACTTCAAGTCCTGTTGAAGATCCAGCCTACCGGACGTGGCCGTACCATGCGCTGCGCGGAGCGTTACTACCCCTGCCGAGCAGGACAGTTACCGCTCGATTCGGCGCCGAACGGCCTCGTCGGAGGTCGGCGTGAACCGTTCTCCGGGTGCGGCGAGACCCACGAGCCGGCCCCGGGCCCCTTTTCGTCGGGGGCCCGGGGCCGTCGCCGCGGGTTCCTACGAGGCCGGGCCGACCCGGACGGTGGTGATCCGCCCGCCCTGGGACTCCCGGACGACCTCGATCCTGGTGTTGGTGTCCGGGACCTTCACCGCGAGCTGCGGGAGGGCCGGGTCGGTGTACGTGCCGGTGTGGTCGTTGAAGACCGGGACGGCCGGTTCGGACGGGATCCGCACCGCGACGCCGCCCTTGTGCAGGGTGAACGCCGTGGTCGGCTTGAGCGAGAACGGCGCGTCGTAGGTCTGCGCCCGCCCGTTGACCAGGGTGCCGTCGGCGAAGCGGACCGCGGCCGGGTGGGCGTCGATCGGCAGGATCAGGCCGCCGCCGGGGTGGTCCTTGGTGTTGTTGTCGCCGTACGCGGTGTCCCACAGCCAGAGCAGGACGCCCTCCTGGTACGGGTAGGTGTCGACGATGTCGGCCTTGCCCGCGACGCCGCTGTACCCGAAGTTGTACGGGCCGGTCTTCAGGAACGCGCCGTAGCCGGTGTAGCGGCGGTTCTCGGCGAGGTAGGCGCGCGGGTGCTGCTTGACGGCGGTGCGGCCGGTGATGACGGTGAAGCCGGTGGCGGTCCAGCCGTTGGCGCCGTTCTCGGCGCCGTCGGCGAAGAGCTCGGTGCCACCGGCGCTGATCTTGACGGCGTCGACGAGCACGCCCCGGCCGTGGGTGTTGCCGTCCGAGGTGGCGTGGAAGCGCAGCCGGACCTGCTGGCCGAGGTAGCCGTCCAGCGGGATGTGCAGCTTCCGGTAGGTGCCCGAACTTCCGCTTAGGCCTGGGGTGTTGGCACTGGTGTTGCCGATCGGCGCGCCGTCGACGGTGCCGCCCAGGGCCGTCCAGTGCTTGCCCTTGTCGGTGGAGGCCTCGACGGTGAGGAAGTCGTAGTCCTGCTCGGTGTCGTACCAGGCGGCGGCGTCCAGGGCGGCCGGGCCGGTGGCGGTGCGCAGGTCGACGTCCCGGCTGAGGGAGTTGTCGAGGTTGTCGCCGGTGTCGCTCCACCACTGCCTGGCGCCTTCGTACGGGTCGGCGAGGTCGGTGCTGGTGGTGCTGTCCGGCAGGTGGACGAGCAGTGCCTGGGCCTGGTCGGTGTTGTAGCCGCTCACCCCGAGGGCGTGGCTGGACCGGGTGGCGGCCTGCGCCTCGTCGTAGTCGAGCCAGCCGAACTGGAGCTTGCTCCAGGCGTCGAGGTCGCCGGGGTAGCCGCCGGTGGTGTTCGGCCCCTTGCCGAGGTAGGAGCCGGAGGACATCAGCGACCAGAAGTTGACGCTGTTGTCGCCGCCGTTGGTGCTGTACAGGTCGGGCAGGCCGAGGTTGTGGCCGTACTCGTGGGCGAACAGGCCGACGCCGCTGTTCTCGCCGGCCTGGACGTAGTCGTAGACGTAGAGGCCGGTGTCGCCGACCGGCGCGCCGCCGATCTTGTTGCCCTCCGGTCCGGTTTGGCCGGTCGCGTCGGGGAATGTCCAACTGCGGTGCGCCCACAGCGCGTCGGCCCCCTGGGCGCCGCCGCCCCAGGTCTCGTCGACGCCGGCGTGCACCACGATGACGTTGTCGAGGTAGCCGTCGGGCTGGTTGAACTCGCCGGTCCTGGTGTGGTCGTAGCGGTCGTAGACGTCGTACTGGGCGAGCCGCGCCTTGATGTCGGCCACGCTGCGGCCCTTGGCGATCTCGCCGTCGTACCAGGCCTTGACGGCGTCCCGGATGAACTCCTGCCCCTGGGTCCAGGCGCCGGAGCCCTGCGGGCCCTTGTTGCTGCCGTAGCGGGCCTCGTTGTACGGGACGGTGACCCAGTCGCTGACGGTGCCCTGGACGTCGTAGCGGCCGGAGGACTGGGTGCGGTAGTAGTTGCGCATCGACACGGCGCCGGGCGTGTCGTCGAAGAACATCTTCTGGTAGTAGTCGCGGCTGAAGTCCGGCTCCCACAGCGTGTGGTTGTCGCCCTTGCCCGGCTTGGGGATCTGGTCGTGGCGCGGGCCGGGGGTGCCGCCGTAGCGGGGCTGGCCGTTGTACTGGGTGGTGTTGTCGACCTCGTCGCCGAACTGGGCGAGGATCACGAAGACCTTGTCGGTGCGCTGGTGTGCCAGTTGGACGTAGTCGTTGCCGACCTTCACCTTGGCGGGGGCCCGCTTGCCGGCGGTCTTGGCGACGGCGCCCTGGTTGAGCTGTTCCAGGGCCTTGGTGCGGAGGGCCTGGCGCTCGCGCTCCTGGGGGGCGAGCGGCGCGGGCGGGGCTTCGGCGCCCTGCTCCGCCGGGGCGGCGGCGATCGTGGCGGGGGCGGTCGTGGCGGCGGGGGGAGCGGCCTGGGCGGGGGTGCCCAGCAGGGCGGCGGCTATCGCGCTCGTGGTGAGCGCGGCCGCGAGTGCGGCGGACAGTCTGCGCAACTGACCGGTCCTTTCCGGGGGATGGGGTCTCGGGCTTCCGGGTGGTCCGGGTGGTCCGGTGGTCCGGGCGGTCCGGGTGGGAGTAATCGTTCGGTGAAGCGCAGGTAATATTTCACATGTCACGGGTCACGTGGAAGAGGTGGAGGCAAGGCGAAGGGCGTCGCACCACCGGTGCGACGCCCCTGCCCGTGAATCCGGAGGCTCAGCCCAAAGACGCCCGCAGGAAGGCGAGTTCGGCCTGGGTGACCTGCTCGTTCACCCCGCCCGGGGTCATGTGGGTGACGCCCGGCAGTGGCAGCACGCTGTGCGGGCGGCCGGCCTTGGTGAGCGCCTCGGAGAGCAGCAGGGTGTGCGAGGGGTGGACGTTGTCGTCGGCCAGCCCGTGGATCAGCAGCAGCGGCCGGGTCAGCCCGGGCGCGTCGGTGACCAGGCAGTCGTCGGCGTAGCCCTCCGGGTTGTCCTGCGGCAGCGCGAGGTAGCGCTCGGTGTACGCGGTGTCGTAGTGCCGGAAGTCGGTGGGCGGGGCGCCCGCGCAGGCGGCGTGGAAGACGTCCGGGCGGCGCAGCACGGCGAGCGCCGCGAAGTACCCGCCGTAGGACCAGCCGCGCACGCCGACCCGGCCGAGGTCGAGGTCGGGGTGCTGCCCGGCGAGCGCCCGCAGCGCGTCCACCTGGTCGTCCAGCGCCACCTGGGAGAAGCGGCGGAAGATCGCCCGGGTGAACTCGGGCGAGACGAACGGGGTGCCGCGGTTGTCGGTGGTGACGACGGCGAAGCCCTGGTCGGCCCACCACTGGCGGAGCTGCCAGCGGCGCGGCTCGGCCGCCACGGCCTGGAAGCCGGGCCCGCCGTAGACGTCCAGCAGCACCGGCAGCCGGCGGCCGGGGGCGTGGTCGCGCGGGTACACCACGGCGGTGGGCAGGGCGAGTTCGGTGACCCGGGCGAGCCGGGGCCGCACCCGGTAGGGCAGGGCGGCGCTCAGGTCGGTGAGCGGCAGCGCGGGGCCGTCGGGCGAGGCGTCGAGCGAGCCGTCGCGCAGCAGGCGGCGCCGGATGCCGTCGGCGTCGGCGGTGGTGAGCAGCAGGGTGCGGCCGGCGGCGAGTGCGGAGTGCGCGCCGGGGCCGGTGGTGACGGGTTCGGGTGCGCCGCCGTCCGGGTCGACCAGGTGGACGTACTGGTCGGCCGGGTCGCCCTGGCCGGTCTCGCAGAGCAGCCGGCCGTCCAGGTGGCCGACCACCCGGCGGATCTGGAGCCCGGTGGTGTCCAGCGGCTTGCCGTCCAGGGCGAGGCCGCGGGCCTGCGGGGTGTCGTGGGCGGTGAGCAGCCGGCCGTCGGCCAGCCGGGCGGGGGTGCCGGGCAGGTCGTCGACCCAGAACTCGTCGGTGGTGCGGGAGAGTTCGCGGGTCTCGCCGGTGGCCGGGTCGGCGGTCAGCAGCAGGACGTGCTGCTGGAGCCGGTCGGCGACGGTGAGCAGCAGCTCCTGGTCGCAGGCCCAGGTGGCGGCGCAGAGGTACGGGAACGCGGCGGCGTCCCAGCGGAGCCGTACCCGGCTGCGGTCGAGGCCGAGCACCCAGAGCTGGACGTCCGCGTTGGGGCCGCCGGCCTGCGGGTAGGCGAAGTCCTCGGCGGGCTCGCCGGGGTGGGCGGGGTCGGCGAAGTAGCGCCGGGGGAGGGCGGATTCGTCCACCCGGGCGGCCAGCAGCGCGCCGCCGTCGGGGCGCCACCAGTGGCCGCGGGAGCGGCCGAGCTCCTCGGCGGCGGCGAACTCGGCGACGCCCCAGCGGGCGCCGTCGGCGGGGGAGAGCGGTTCGAGGTCGGGGGTGACGTACAGGGCGTCGTCGGCGACGTAGGCGACGCGTTCGCCGGCGCCGTCCGGCCTGGGGTCGAACGCGGGCCCGGCGACGGGCAGTTCGGTGCCGGTACCGGTGGCGGTGTCGATCCGGAACAGCCGGCCGTCGAGGACGAGGACGGCGGTCGCGAGGTCGGCGGTGGCCGCGTACGTGCCGATGCCGGCGGCGACCAGGCGGGTGCGCTCGCGCAGCCGTCGTTCGACGGCGGGCAGGTCGTCGCGGCGGCCGGTGCGCCCGGGGGCGAGGACGGCCGGGTCGGCGACGAGTCGTTCCTCGCCGGTGGCGGTGTCGAGCAGGTGGAGGCGGTCGACCGGATCCTCGGAACCGGTCGAGCGGAGCAGCAGCAGCCGGGTACCGTCCTCGGCGAGGGTGAACGCGCGCGGCGCACCGAAGGTGAACCGGCCGGTGCGGGCGCTGAGCGACAGGAAGGGGTCGGTGATGGTCACGGCCCGATCGTCGTCTCGGGGCGCGCCACCCGACCAGTACCCTGTCATGTGAAATGTCACACATCACAATGCGGAGGATGCCGTGATCGAGGACCTGTGGACCGCCGAACCCCCGGCACCGCTGCCCGCGGCCGACGGGCTGTTCGGCGTCTCACCGGACGCGGCGCACCTGAACCACGGTTCGTTCGGCGCGGTGCCCGTCCCCGTGCAGCGGGCACAGCAGCGGCTGCGCGCCGAACACGAGCTGGACCCGGACGGCTTCTTCGCCGACCTGCCGGCCCGGGTCGGCGCGGCGCGCACCAGGATCGCCGCCGACCTGGCCGTCGACCCGGACCGGCTCGCCCTGGTCTCCAACGTCACCGAGGCGGTCGCGATCGCCCTCGACACCATCCCGTTCGCGCCCGGCGACCGGATCCTGGTCACCGACCACGGCTACGGCGTGGTCACCCGGGCCGCCGAGCGCCGGGCCGCCGAGACCGGCGCCGAGGTGGTCGAGGTCGAACTGCCGCTGGACACCCCCGACGAGCAGGCCGTCCGGGAGGCGGTGCTCGCCGCCGTCGACGAGCGCGTCACCGTCGCGGTGCTCGACCAGATCACCTCGCCCACCGCCCGCCTGATCGCCGGCCCGGGCCTGCTCGCCGACCTGCGCGAACGCGGCGTGACCACCGTCGTGGACGGCGCCCACGCCCCCGGCATGCTGCCCGCCCCCGTCGACCCGAACGCCGACTTCTGGTTCGGCAACCTGCACAAGTGGGCCTTCGCCCCGCGCGGCACCGGCGTGCTCGCCGTCCGCCCGGAGTGGGTGGACCGGGTGCGCCCGCTCACCTTCTCCTGGGAGCACGACCGGGGCTTCCCGTGGAACGTCGAATGGCGCGGCACCTGCGACTACACGGGCTGGCTGGCCGCCCCGGCCGGGTTCGAGCTGCTGCGCGAACTCGGCCCCGAGGCGGTGGCCGCGCACAACGCCGCGCTCGCCGGGTACGGCCAGCGGGTGCTCGCCGAGCGGGCCGGCCTGTCGCCGCTGCCCGCGACGCCCGGGGTCTGGATGCGCTCCGTCCGGCTGCCGGCCGGGTGCGTCGAGGCGGAGCAGGACGTGAGACCGCTGCGGGACGAGGTGTGGCAGCGGCTCGGCACCCGGATCGCGATCCGCCCGTGGGCCGGCGGCGGGGTGCTGCGGGTCAGCGCGCAGCTGTACAACCGGCCGCGGGAGTACGAGCGGCTGGCGGACGGGCTGGCCGGCCTGCTGAAGGGCTGACCGGCGCGCGGGGGCAGGCCTGCGCGCGCGGTTGGTCCGGGCCGGTCCGCACGCGGCTACTCCGGGCCGGCCCGCTCGGAGCCGGTTCGGTCGGAGCCGGCCCGTTCGGCGTCGGCTCGTTCGGATCCGGCCCGCTCGGAGCTGGCCCGCAGCTCGGCGAGCAGCAGGTTCTGGTCGGCGAGCAGCCCGGTGAGGATCCGCCGGGCCGCCCGCAGCAGGTCGGCGACGTCGCCGCCGGCCAGCGCGTACACCACCGTGCTGCCCTCCCGGGTGGCGGTGACGATGCCGGACCGGCGCAGCACCGCGAGCTGCTGGGAGAGGCTGGAGGGTTCGACCTCCAGCTCGGCGAGCAGCCCGCGGACGGGCGTCGGTCCGGCCTGGAGCAGTTCCAGCACCCGGATCCGGACGGGATGGCCGAGCATCCGGAAGAACTCGGCCTTGGCCTGGTAGAGCGCTACCGCCACGAGTCCCCCCTTCCCTGGTGTCGGTCCGTTCAGATCTCCAGCGAGAGTTCGATCCGCTTGAGCTGGTGGCGGGCCATCGCGAGGTTGGAGCGGCCGCGGTTGAGCGCCAGGAAGAGGAAGAGGCCGCGTCCGGTGGGCGTCGTGATCGGTCGGACCATGTGGTACTGGTTGGTGAGGCTGATCAGGATGTCCTCGATCTCGTTGTCGTGCAGGTTGAGCATCTCCATCGCCCGCATCTTGGCGCGGACCACGTCGGTGTTCCCGGCGGCCGCGACGTTGAGGTCCAGTTCGCCGCCGTCGCCGAGGCTGCCGAGCGCCATGCCGCTGCCGTAGTCGACCAGGGCCACGCCGATCGCGCCGTCGATCCCCATGGCCTCTTTGAGGGACGTCTCCAGGTTCGCCATCGTCGGTGTCCTCCCGTGAGTTGGTGGCGGTCGCTCCGCCGTGCCAACGACGGTAGGGAGACCGGCGGCGGTCCACCGGGGATGACCGGAGACGTCCGAAGCTGGTCGGACTCCGATCACTTGAAGATGTTTGCAACTATGGATGTGAGAGGGAAGCGATCCCGGAATGATCCCGCGGCCGATCCCGCCGTGCGGAAGCCCCACGGACGCTGCACGGAAGCCGCAGGGAAAGCCGTACGGAAGCCGTGGGGAAGCCGTACGGAAGCCGCACGGAAAGTCGCACGGAAAAACGGTGCTATCGATGTCAGTGCCGCCGGGTAACCTCTCGCTGAGATGCGAGATCACACCAACCACACCCGGACGGCGATGAACACCCCTGAGCCCCAGCCCCACGACGACCAGGAGCTCAGCCCCGCCGAGGCGTACGCGGCCAGCCGCCGTCGGGCCAAGGAGCAGGCGACCGCGCTCCACGGCTTCCAGCAGCTGTACGACTTCCCGCTGGACGACTTCCAGCTGGAGGCCTGCGAGGCGTTGGAGGCCGGCTCGGGCGTCCTGGTCGCCGCGCCCACCGGCTCGGGCAAGACCATCGTCGGCGAGTTCGCCGTGCACCTGGCCCTCCTGGGCGGCCGCAAGTGCTTCTACACCACGCCCATCAAGGCGCTGTCCAACCAGAAGTACGGCGACCTGGTCAAGCGCTACGGCGCCGCCAAGGTCGGCCTGCTCACCGGCGACAACACCGTCAACGGCGACGCCCCCGTGGTGGTCATGACCACCGAGGTGCTGCGCAACATGCTCTACGCGGGCTCCAGCACCCTCGACGGCCTCGGCTACGTCGTCATGGACGAGGTGCACTACCTCGCCGACCGCTTCCGCGGCGCCGTCTGGGAGGAGGTCATCATCCACCTCCCCGAGTCGGTCACCCTCGTCTCGCTCTCCGCGACCGTCTCCAACGCCGAGGAGTTCGGCGACTGGCTGGACACCGTGCGCGGCGGCACCCGGGTGATCGTCTCCGAGACCAGGCCCGTGCCGCTGTGGCAGCACGTGATGGCCGGCAACCGGATGTACGACCTGTTCGCCAACCCCGACCGGGACGGCCGCCCCAAGGACGGCCCGCGCAACCCCGGCAAGGCCGTCAACCCCGAGCTGGTCCGGCTCGCCCGCTCCGAGCTGGACCGCAACCCGCGCGACCGGTTCGGCCGCGGCCGGGGCCGCAGCATGCCCAACGGGCGCCCCGGCCGGGTCTGGACGCCGGGCCGGGTGGACGTCATCGACCGGCTCGACGCCGAGGGGCTGCTGCCCGCGATCACCTTCATCTTCAGCCGGGCCGGCTGCGAGGCCGCCGTCCAGCAGTGCCTCAGCTCCGGCCTGCGGCTCAACAAGGACGCCGACCGCGCCCTCGTCCGGGCCTTCGTCGAGGAGCGCTGCGCCGACATCCCCGACGAGGACCTGCACGTCCTCGGCTACTTCGAGTGGCTGGACGGGCTGGAGCGCGGCATCGCCGCCCACCACGCCGGGATGCTGCCGCGGTTCAAGGAGGTGGTCGAGGAGCTGTTCGTGAAGGGCCTGGTCAAGGCCGTCTTCGCGACCGAGACCCTGGCGCTCGGCATCAACATGCCCGCCCGCTCGGTGGTCATGGAGAAGCTGGTCAAGTGGAACGGCGAGACCCACGCCGACATCACCCCCGGCGAGTACACCCAGCTCACCGGCCGGGCCGGGCGCCGAGGCATCGACGTCGAGGGCCACGCCGTGGTGCTCTGGCAGCGCGGCCTCGACCCGGAGGCGCTGGCCGGCCTGGCCGGCACCCGCACCTACCCACTCAAGTCCTCGTTCCGGCCGTCCTACAACATGGCCGTCAACCTGGTCTCCCAGTTCGGCCGGCACCGCTCGCGCGAACTGCTGGAAACCTCCTTCGCCCAGTTCCAGGCCGACCGCTCGGTGGTCGGCATCGCCCGCCAGGTCCAGCGCAACGAAGAGGGGCTGGAGGGCTACCGCGAGTCGATGACCTGCCACCTCGGCGACTTCGACGCGTATATGGACCTGCGTCGCCGGCTCAAGGACCGCGAGAACGAACTCGCCCGCGAGGGCAGCAGCCAGCGCCGCGCGGCCGCCGTCGAGTCGATCGAGCAGCTCAAGCCGGGCGACGTCATCCACGTCCCCACCGGCAAGTTCGCCGGCCTCGCCCTCGTCCTCGACCCGGGCCTGCCGCCGGTCAGCCGCAACGGCCGGGTCGGCCGCCACCCCGACTTCCAGGACGGGCCCCGCCCGGTGGTGCTCACCGCCGAGCGGCAGGTCAAGCGGCTCGCCATGATCGACTTCCCGTACCCGGTCGCCGCCGTCGAGCGGGTGCGCATCCCCAAGTCCTTCAACCCGCGCAGCCCGCAGTCCCGCCGGGACCTCGCCTCCGCGCTGCGCACCAAGGCCGGCCACCTCGAACCCGAGCGGTTCCGCCGGGGCCGCGCGGCCGCCGCCGACGACCAGGAGATCACCCGGCTGCGCACCGAACTGCGCCAGCACCCCTGCCACGGCTGCGACGAGCGCGAGGACCACGCCCGCTGGGCCGAGCGCTACCACCGCCTGCACCGCGACACCGAGGTGCTGGAACGCCGGATGCGCTCCCGCACCCACACCATCGCCCGCACCTTCGACCGGGTCTGCGGGCTGCTCACCGACCTCGGCTACCTGAGCGGCGACACCGTCACCGACGACGGCAAGCGCCTCGGCCGGCTCTACGGCGAACTCGACCTGCTCGCCTCCGAGTGCATCCGCGAAGGCGTCTGGAGCGGCCTGGACGCCGCCGAACTCGCCGCCTGCGCCTCGGCGTTGGTCTACGAGGCGCGCCAGTCCGACGACGCCACCGCCCCCCGGGTGCCGGAGGGCGGGGCCAAGGAGGCGCTCGGCCAGATGGTCCGCATCTGGGGCCACCTGGACGCCCTGGAGGAGCAGCACCGGATCAACACCGCCGAGGGCGTCGGCCAGCGCGAGCCCGACCTCGGCTTCGCCTGGGCCGCCCACCGCTGGGCCCTCGGCCACAGCCTGGATCAGGTGCTGCGCGACGCCGACATGCCGGCCGGCGACTTCGTCCGCTGGACCAAGCAACTGATCGACGTCCTCGGCCAGATCCAGGACGCGGCCGGCGAGGACGCCGAACTGCGCCGGACGGCCCGCAAGGCCGTCGACGGCCTGCGCCGCGGCATCATCGCCTACTCCTCGGTGGGCTGACCACCGTACGCCAGGGGCCCGCCCGTTCACCCCGAACGTGCGGGCCCCTCCGCATGGTTGCTCAGTCGAATCAAGCCGCCCCAACCCTTCTCCTTCGTGGAAGGAGAAGGGTTCGAAGTGCTTCTGCCCCTGCCAACGGCAGAGGCAGAAGCGGCAACGGAATAATGCGGGGTTGCGAAAGTCGATTCGATCGACCTCCTGCTCGGAAGGAGGGGCGGAGAGAGTATTCCTGCAGCCTCTGTCCTGGTCCTGAGAACGCGATGACCTGCATCGGGGCCCGGTGTCAACGCAACAACGGAGGCGAGAGCCCCCCGTCACCTCAAGGCCGTTGACGCGGCGGGACTTCTTCTGAGGCTGGGCTCCCCGTTGCGGGCAGGACCATCGCGTCGTACACGGGGCTGTCGTCGGCGTGCTTGATCTGCCCGATGATCTCGTAGCCCCACCGCCGGTAGGCGCCGTGTGCAGGCTCGTTGTCCGGGATGCAGGTGAGTGCTGTCCAGCGCTGTCGCCGTTCGGCGATCCACTCGTCGTGCAGGCGCCGACCGATGCCCTGGTTTCCATAGTCAGGTCGGACCATCAGTTCGCGCAGCCAGGCTACGCCTTCGGCTTTGGCGGCGGTGATCATCGCCTCCGGGCGCTGGTCACCGAGGGACGTCCACCAAGTGCGTTCGGCCGGCAGGGTGACGCCGTGGATCAAGCCGACGACGGTCTCGCCGCTGTGCGCGGTCAGGCACTCGAAGCCGTTCAGCTGGGTGGCGCCGAGCAGTCGGTCACGGAAGGCGTCGACGGAGAAGAAAGGGTCTCCGATGTACGGCGGGACGTTGTAGACGCGGGTGTAGAGGTCGAGCAGGTCGTCCAGCGCCCGTACGGTGGCGTCGGGGGTATGGCGGTTGAGGCGGAGTTCGGCGATGGGCATGGGAGGAGCTTCCTTGCTGGTCAGGCGGCCGACTGGGTAATGCGCTCGATCGTGTGCCGGGCATGAGGGTTGTCGTTGAACCGGTGCAGCCCGTTGGCGATGTCGAGCAGTACCCGTTTGTTCCGGCGGGAGGTCATGCCACTGCCGATCATCCGGACGGACCGTTCGGCAGCGTCGATCGATTGGTCCAGGTTGCCGGCCGACAGAGCGGCTGCGGACAGGCGGACCAGGCACATCCCGCGGTTGCGGTCGTGCGCCGCGTCCTGCAACTCCGCCGACCGGCTGAGAAGGCGGATGGCCTTCTCGTGTTCGCTGAGGTCGCTGCGGCACATCCCTTCCAGGCAGACCAACTCTGCTTCGTTCAGGAACCGAGCCCAGTCCGGATCGTCCTCGCTGGCGCCCCGCTCAAACCCGCGCCACGCCCGGAGGATCGCTTCGTTGGTACTGGCTGCGTCGCCCAGGGCAGCGTGCCCCTGAGCCTCACGAATGGCCAGGAGTGAGTGGACGCGAGGCGGTACCCAGGGTCCGAGTCGGGTCGCAGCGATCTGTGCGTAGCGGACGGCGTCACGACCCTTGCCGAGGTCGACGGCCTGCCTCGCCATGACGGACAGCGTGCGGATGGCCAGCGGCGAATTGTTGGACAGCAACGCGGTGTTGAGGGCCTGGGACCAGTAGACAGAGGCGTCTTGGGTCCGTCCGGCGTCGTAGCAGTACCAGCCGATGGAGGTGGTCAGTGAGCCCTGCATCGCCTGGAGTTCGTCGCCTACCTCCGTGGAGAACGTCCCCCGGTCCAGGAGCCCGTGGATGTAGTGCAGGGTGTGTCTGGCGGAGCGCCAAAGGCTGTCGCCGCCGAAGCGCTGATCCCATGCGTCGAGGTGCTGGAGGACCGTGCGTAGGTCCTCGACCTCGTCCTCACCGATCCGGAGAGGCTCGGTCGGCCGAACGCCGACGACCGGTGAGAGCCAGGGCAATCCGCCAAGGGCGGCAGCCACTCCGGCTGCCAGTGCGTCACGTCGGTTCACAGGCGGGATGATGACTCCTCCCATGACTCCTGCGCCATCTGGCGAAAGATCTACCGGCGACACGAAGCCCAGTTTGTCGTACGAGACCTGGAACACTTCGCATAGCGACCGGAGGACCTCCGGTGCGCGGGGGACGTCCGGGCCGGGTGTTGTCTCCCAGCGTCGCCACTGCCGTTCGCTCACCCCCACCGCTTCAGCGGCGGCAGCCTGAGTGAGGTTCAGTCGCTTTCGGGCCTCGTACAGCAGCTGGTTCCGGCTTTTGGGGATGCGCCTGCTCACGGCAGCGCCTTATGCAGCATCACATACCAAACATAGAGAGGGATTCAGTCCTTCGGCCGGATTCCGGCCGGATTCACCGCTGCGGACGTGGAATGTCCGGTGAATGTCCGGTCGATGTCTGGCTCCATGTCCTTCCCGGCCTTCGTAGCGGCTGGTGGAATGAGCGTCCACTACGGAGCGGATTCGACTCGTCACGGAGTGGTGTATCCGCCTCGCGGTAGCTCTTCCCACCCCTGGCACCGGAGCCACCCCCCGGAGGGAATGTCATGCCCACCTCTGAGTTTGAGCTGTCGGCCGAATCCGTCAGCGCCAGCACGGCCCGACGCACCACACGGAGGATCCTTCGCGGGTTCGGCCTGGTTCTCGGCCAGGACCTGGAGGACACTGTCCTGCTTCTCGTCTCCGAGCTGACGACCAACGCCATCAGGCATGCGACGGGTGCAACGTTCATGGTCTCGTTGCAGATCGGCAAGGAGCTGCTGCGAGTTGCCGTGATCGACCGGGCAAATGGATCTCCGCAGCTTCGGACAGCTGCGGAGACCGACCAGAACGGACGAGGCCTGGAGCTCGTGAAGGCGCTCTCCACCCGCTTCGGCTGGAATCGCCTGGGTGACGGCAACGAGGTCTGGTTCGAGCTGGAATTCAACGAGCCCACCCAACCCACCGCCCCAGTGCCGGCCCTCGCGGGCGAGCGGGGCGGCTTTCAGATCGCGATGCCGGGCTCGGCCACCGTCGTAGTCGGAGGGGCGCACACGCTCGCGACGTCCAGTTCGTCCCTCGGCGCCTCCGGGACGGAAGGCCGGGACGCTCGCGGTGCCCTTGTGAAGGCCGGCGGGGCAGGGGCAGTGCGCGGAATTGCCGTCCCAGATCGATGCTCCTTCTCGCCCCTCCACCCACTCCCGTGCCCCTGGACCACGCCGTGAGCGTCGGACCGCGCACCAGAACGCTGCTCAAGACCACAACCCCCGCCCGCAGGCTGGACATTGCGGCGTCCTTCGAGGCTCTGACGCAGGCGGGCGTGACCACCGGCGACGGTGTCGCGAAGGCCGAGCTGGTCAGCGACAGCCCGAACCACCTGTGGTCGCTGCCCACTTCACGCGCACTCGCCATCGTCCACCCCGACCTTGACGAGGCCGGGGCGCTCATCAGGGGCGCGCAGTTCCTGCGGCAGCATCAGGTCCCCGTCACCTCCCCCCGGTACACCGACGTTCGCACGTCTGCCGAAGGCCGGGCCGTGACCTTCTGGCAGGACCCCGGGAAGCCGAGCACCGACACGTCCCTGTCCGCATGGGTGACCGCCCTCACGCACCGAACCGACCCCAGGACGGCCCCGTGGCTCAGGGAGCACGATCCGTTCGCCGGGCTGCTGGACGGCCTGGGCGATGCTCCGCTGAACGAGGCCTCCCGCAGCTTCCTGCGCGACCACGCGGCCCAACTGCGCGAGGAGTGGGACTACCTCGACTGGCCGACACCGGACACCGTCATCCTCGGCGCCCTCGGCATGGCCCCCTGCCACGACGACGGAGTCCACGTCGGGCTCCTGCTGCGCCGCCCGCTGACGCGCGGCCATCGCGAGTGGGACCTGGTCGCCGCCCGCTGGCGCTCCGAACTGCTCATCGGCCCGCGCGAAGACCACCGGACCTACGCCGACACCTACCTCTCGTACGAGCGGGAGGGCCAGCCCCTGGACCACCCCTACATCGGCGCCTGGTCCGGCTACCAGGTCGTACGCGACATCGTCGTCCTCACCGCAGTGATGGACACGGTGCGCCGCGCCTACCTCGACGCCAACCTCCGCCAGGAGGCAGCCCACCGGGTCACATGCCTGCGCGGTGCCCACCCGGCCCCGTGGAACTGGGGGCTGCGATGACGAGCCCGAACGAGGAGTTCACATGGACGTGACCCGAGGGTTCTTCATCACCGTCGACCGATTGTGCTGGAGGTGGACGAACGCGTCCGCCAGGAGCGGCTTCGCCGGCGGCCGAGCTGGGAACGCCGAGTTCCTGGCACCGGTGGGAGGAGCCGAACGTGGCCGAAAGATCCCGTGTGTAACGGGCGTTCGGACTGCTGCGGGTCGACGGCACCGACCACACGCCTGATGAGGTGGCTCGCAGCATCGCCGATACCGTGCGCTCATCTGCCCGTATCACGCTGAGGAAGGCGATTCCACTGGCGCCGCTTCGGCCGGAGTCGAAGCGGCGCCAGTGCTGCGCAGGAAGTCGGCCCAGCCGACTTCCTGCGTGGACGAAGGAGATGAAGCGCTTCTGCCCCTGTCGTCGGCAGGGGCAGAAGCGGTCAACTGCCTGGCGAGCTGGTCTGATGAGTGCGCTGCGCGTCAAGGAAGATTGACGCGGTGGCTGTCGCCCCTTCGGTCAGGGGGCGGGGTCCACCGGGGCGAAGTAGTCACGGAGCATCTCCGTCGTCCACGCGGGTTGGCGCACCTCTCCGCGCGGGCCGAACTCCTCGAACCACGGCTTCACTTCGAGTACCGGGGTGCCGTCGATGGCGTCCAGGTCCTCGACATGCAGGTCCAGTCCGTCGACCTTGACGAGTCGGCAGCGGGAGGCCCCGAGCCAGTTGATGCGCCGCATGTTCCGGTGGCCGAACACACCGACCTCGGGCCAGTCCGGATTGTCCCGGGGACGACGCGCGCCGAAGTTCAGGTCGGCTGGGTCGGTCCTGTGGAACCGGAAGATCACGTCGAGGTGGGAGAACTCCTCCAGCCCCTTCGTCGCGTCGAGCGGAAACCTGTCGCCGTCGAGCCGGATGATGGCACGCGTCCCTCCCCAGTAGTCGTCGGTCGGTTCCGTACGGCCTCCCACAACATGCCCGAGCGCTTCCACGCTGAAGACCTCACCCACGTGCTTCCCCTCCTGTGAACGGCCCGCGCCAGGACGGCGGGTCAAATGGTGGCTGCCAGGTATTCGGCGGCAAGCCCGTCGACGGCGTCGATGGCCTGCACCTTCCGTCCGCGATAGGGCGACAGCGCACTGCGGATACCCAGGGCGACATCGCGGGTGCGGGCGGAACGGACGGTCTGCATGGCGTCGAGCGACCGGGACCAGATCGTGCAGGCTTCCTCGATCGAGTGCTGCCGGGCCTTCACGAGGGCGCTCAGAGTCCCGAGCGAGTACGTGAGGGTGCGGAGGAGCTGTCTGCGTTCCACGTCAACGTCGATCCGTCCAAGGGCCGCCAGGGCTTTCAGCGTATCCAAGCCCCGGTCGCGCAGGTCCGGTTGCTCGTCCCCGAGTCCCATCGCGGACAGGGTGATGTCGAGGTTCAGTCAGGCGGTGAGCACCTGAGCGAGGTGCTGCGAAACGGAGTTCACGTCGGACGTGACCCGAGGGGCCTTCATCCCCCTCAACGGTCTCAGCGCGAGCGGGAAGACCACCGTCGCCCCGTTGGTCGACGACGACACGGATTGGGAGGAGGGCTACTACTAGTGCTTTGTTAGGTGGTGTCGTAGGTCTGCCATGGGACGGGTTGTCGGCAGGTGGGGCAGTGGCCGGTCCAGGTGGCGATGAGGTGTTGGAGGAGGTCCAGGGCCTGGCCGAAGGTCAGGCCCTGGACAGGGCTTTTGGGAGGGCCCGCTGTTCGGTGAGGAACAGGTGGGCAGCGCTGACGAGGGTGACGTGGCGGTGCCAGCCGATGAAGGAGCGTCCCTCGAAGTGGTCCAGGCCCAGGCGGGTCTTCAGCTCGCGGTAGTCGTGCTCGATCCGCCAGCGTGACTTCGCCAGCCGGACCAGGTCCCTGGCGGGAATGTCGGCGGGCAGGTTGGAGATCCAGTACCTGACCGGCTCGGCCTCGTTCTCGGGCCACTGGGCGATCAGCCAGGTGAGCGGGATCGTGCCGTCGTCGGCCGGCTTGGGACGACGGCCGGCGAGGCGGACCCGCAGCAGGACGAAGTGCGAGCTCATCGCCGCCTTGGAGCCCTTGCGCCAGGTCACGCTCCGCCCGGCCCGGCGTCCTGCGGCCAGCACGTGCTCACGCAACGGAACCGGGCGCGTGCGGTAGCGCCGCAGCGGACGCGGCCCCAGACCCCCGTAGGCGGGCTGATACGGTTCGGCATCCTCGCCGTGGGCGGTCATCTCGCCCTTGGCCTGCAGCACGTAGGCCAGGCGGCGGTCCTCCAGCCCGTGGCGGAAGTCGGCGTTCGCCCCGTAGGCGGTGTCCGCGACCAGCACCGCGGGCCGCAGCCCGGTGGCGGCGAGCTCGTCGAGCATCTCCAGGGCCAGGGCCCATTTCGGCCGGTGGTGTTCGTCCTCGGGGATCCGGCAGGCTGCCCGCCGGCCGGCCGCCTCGGGCCCGTCCCAGGACTCGGGCAGGAACAGGCGCCAGGACAGCGGGCAGGAGGCGGTGCCGGAGACCGCGTGGACGCTGACGCCGATCTGGCAGTTGCCGACCTTGCCCAGGGTGCCGGAGTACTGGCGGGCGACCCCGGGCGAGGCCCTGCCGTCCTTGGGGAAACCGGTGTCGTCCACGGCCCACACCTCCGGCCGAACCGCCCGCACCGCCCGCCTGGCCAGCCGGGCCCGGACGTCCTCGACCGGCCAGGTCGAGGACGTCATGAACTGCTGCAACGCCTGATGGTCGACCCCCAGGCGCTCGGCCATCGGCTGCATCGACTTGCGCCGGCCCTCCAGCAACAACCCCCGCAGATACAGACTGCCCTTGGCCCGCTGATCACAGCGGGCCAAGGGCGCGAACACCTCCGCCGCGAACTCCTCCAACCGCCCCCGCCACAACGCAAGCTCCCCAGCCCTCATACCACCAGAGAACTCCCAACCACACGCTGCGACAAGCCTCCTAACAAAGCACTACTACGGCATCCGCCGGTATCTCACCGATCAGGGGGAGCACGTGGTGGGTGTCTGCATCCAGCGGATGGACCTCTGTGTTCCCGTGGCCGAGCTGCCGAGGAGCGGGATCGTGGAAGAGGTGCGGGCCTGCAAGGACGCCGAAGCCTGGGGGCTGGCGAGCGAGTGCGGAGCCGCTGCCTGACGGGTGGCGGTCGCCCGGGGAGTCGCGCTGGCCGCCCGGGCGGGATCTTTCGGCGGAGTGGTTCAGCGGGTGGCGGCGAGGGATTCCAGGAGGCGGTCCAGGGAGGTGCCGAGGCCCCAGCGGGTGGCGAGGTGTTCGAGGGTCATCGGGTCGAGCGGTTCGTGGGGGAGGGCGGGGTCGAAGTCGGGGAGGGGGGCGTCGGGGGCGACGCGGACGACGGTGGGGGCGACGTCGAGGTAGGCGGCGCCTTCGACGAGGTTGCGGCGGCGGGCCGGGGTGAGCTTGGAGAGCGGGTCCGCGGCGGCGGCGCGGATGGTGGCGAGGTCGCCGTATTCGTTGATCAGTTGGGCGGCGGTCTTCTCGCCGATGCCCTTGACGCCGGGCAGGCCGTCGCTCGGGTCCCCGCGCAGGGCGGCCATGTCGGCGTACCGGGCGCCGCGTACGCCGTACTTCTCCAGGAGCAGCGCGTCGTCGGTGATCTGCAGGTTGCCCATGCCCTTGACCGGGTAGAGCACGGTGATCTCGCGGGCGTCGTCGACCAGTTGGAACAGGTCGCGGTCGCCGGTGACGATCTGCACGGGCCCCTGGGCGCGGGCGGTGAGGGTGCCGATCACGTCGTCGGCCTCGTAGCCGGGGGAGCCGACGCGGGCGATGCCGAGCGCGTCCAGCACCTGTTCGATCACCGGGACCTGGGGGGCCAGCGTGTCCGGCACCTCCTCCTCGCCGTCCTGGGCCGCTTCGGCGACCCGGTGGGTCTTGTACGAGGGGAGGAGGTCGACCCGCCACTGCGGGCGCCAGTCGGCGTCCATGCAGGCGACGAGGTGGTCGGGGCGGTGGTCGTGGACCAGCCGGGCGATGAAGTCCAGCAGGCCGCGGACGGCGTTGACGGGTTCGCCCTGCGGGGAGCGCAGGGTGTCCGGCACGCCGTAGTAGGCCCGGAAGTACAGGCTGGCGGAGTCGAGGAGCATCAGTCGCGGTGCGGTCACGTGTCAGATCATGCCGCACCGCGACGACAGGAGGGCGGCTTCAGTGCTCGTGCGGGCCGGCGCGGTGGACCGGGCCGTGTGCGTCGGCGCAGTGTTCGGCGGGCTGTTCGCCGGGGGCGGCGATCTGGAGCAGGGCGCCGGCCTCGTCCTCGCCGACGTGGTCGACCTGGAGCGTGCTGTGGGTGATGCCGTACTCGTCGGCCAGTCCGCGCTGGAGTTCGCGCCGGACGGCGTGGCAGTCGCCGCCGGGGGTGACCAGGATGTGCGCGGACAGGGCCGGCTGGTTGGAGGTGATCTCCCAGATGTGCAGGTCGTGGATCTCCTCGACCAGCGGTTGGGCGACCATCCGGTCGGCCACCGCGTCCGGGTCGATGCCGGCCGGGGCGGCCTCCAGGAAGATCCGCCCGGAGTCGCGGACCAGGCCGATGCCGGCCTTGAGCATCAGCGCGACCACGACCAGCGAGGCGATCGCGTCGGCCCGGACGAAGCCGGTGGTCAGCATGACGGCGCCGGCGACGGCGGTGGCGATGAACGCGTACAGGTCGGTGAGCACGTGCTGGAAGGCGCCCTCGACGTTGAGCGAGCTGCGGTTGGCCTTCGACATGCACCAGGCGGCGGCCAGGTTGACCACGATCCCGATCAGCGCGGTGACCAGCACCAGCGAGCCGGCGACCTCCGGCGGTTCGAACAGCCGGGTGACGGCCTCGTAGCCCAGCCAGGCGGACAGCACCAGCAGGGTGACGCCGTTGGCCTGCGCGGACAGGATCTCGGCGCGCTTGAGGCCGTACGTGTAGCCGCCGCGGGCCGGGCGGGCGGCGAGGCGCATCGCGACCAGCGCGAGGACGATCGAGGCGGCGTCGGTGAGCATGTGCGCCGCGTCGGAGATCAGGGCCAGGGACTTCGCGGCGAAGCCGACGACGACCTCGCCGGCCATGAAGACGACGATGAGCGTGAGGGCGCCGAGCAGCCAGCGGCGGTCGGCGTCGGCGGCGACACCGTGCGAGTGGCCGCCGTGTCCGCCGTGCCGGTGTCCGCCGTGGTCGTGCGCCTGCTTGTGGTCATGTGCATGATCAGTGTGGGAATGCTCGTGCCCGGCCATCGAAGTCCTCTCTGGACGCACGGGTGGGGAGGGGAGGGGCGCGATCGCCCTGCACCCGAAGTGAACCGCAGAACGGACAAAGATCCAAAGGCTGTACTGGTGACCGTTGTCGTTGCCGTTGAGCGGCCGTTCCGAGGGGGCGGGCGCGCCCCGGCTACCCGATCAGCGCGGTGTCCAACTGCGCCGCGGTGGCCGCCCGCACCAGGGCCTGCATCACCCGCAGGTCGTCCCCCTGCTCCGGGTGCCACTGCACGCCCAGGGTGAACCCCGGGCCCTCGACCGCCTCGACCGTCCCGTCCGGCGCGTGGGCCGAGACCCGCAGGCCCGCCCCGACCCGGTCGACGGCCTGGTGGTGGAAGGTCGGCACCTCCACCTCGCTCTCCGGCAGCAGCCCGCCGAGCAGCGTCCCCGGCACCGGCCGCACCAGGTGCGTCCCGTAGCCGCCGCCCGCGCCGCCGTGGACGTCCACCGGCACGACGTCCGGCAGGTGCTGGACGAGGGTCCCGCCGCAGACGACGTTGAGCACCTGCATGCCCCGGCAGATCCCCAGCAGCGGCATCCCGGCCGCCAGGGCCGCCCGCAGCAGGGCCGACTCCCACCGGTCCCGTTCGGGGGAGTCGACCTCGGTGCGGGGGTGGGCGGGCTGACCGTAGTAGGCGGGGTCGATGTCGGGCCCGCCCGCGATGACGAGGGCGTCGAGCCGGGCGAGCACCTCGGGTGCGCGGTCGGGGGAGTCGGGCGGGAGCAACACCGCGATCCCGCCGGACTCCTGGACGTACGCGGTGTACCGCTCGGGCACCAGGGCCACCCGGCGGCCCTGCCAGTTGCTCCAACTCGCGTCGACCAGGTAGGTGCTGACGCCGATGAAAGGCTTGCGATCCATGGCGGGCATTCTCCACCCGCACCGCCTGATCCCCCGTCAACCACGCATGTCGGCGCGCCACACCTGTCCGCCCTCTTCCGCGCCGTCCGCCGCAGGCCGTACGGTTCGCTGTGACCGCTTGAACTCGAAGAGTGATCGTGGAGGGTTCCGTCATGCCCGAGAACGCCGCCGCGGGCGTGCCGCCCCGGGCGCCGCTGACCCTGGACGAACTGCGCATGCTGGTGGACACCGGCGAGGTCCACACCGTGGCGCTGGCGTTCACGGACATGCAGGGGCGCCTGCAGGGCAAGCGCTTCGCCGCCCGCTTCTTCCTGGACGAGGTGGTCGAGCACGGCGCCGAGGCCTGCGACTACCTGCTCGCCGTGGACGTCGACCTGAACACCGTCGACGGTTACGCCTTCTCCTCCTGGGCCACCGGCTACGGCGACTTCGCGATGCGACCCGACCTCGGCACCCTGCGGCTGACCCCCTGGCAGCCGGGCACCGCGCAGGTGACCGCGGACCTGGCCCGGCACGGCGGCCACCCGGTGGACGCGGCCCCCCGCCAGCTGCTGCGCCGCCAGATCGCGCGCCTGGCGGAGTACGGGCTGGCCGCCGACATCGGGACCGAGCTGGAGTTCCTGGTGTTCCGGGACACCTACGAGCAGGCCTGGCTGGGCGGTTACCGCGGCCTGACGCCGGCGAACCTGTACAACGTGGACTACTCGATGCTGGGCACCGCCCGGGTCGAGCCGCTGCTGTCCCGGATCCGCAACGAGATGGCGGGCGCCGGTCTGGTGGTGGAGTCGGCCAAGGGCGAGTGCAACCTCGGCCAGCACGAGATCGCCTTCCGCTACGCGGACGCGCTGACCACCTGCGACCAGCACAGCGTCTACAAGACGGGTGCGAAGGAGATCGCCGCGCAGCAGGGGTGCGCGCTGACCTTCATGGCCAAGTACAACGAGCGCGAGGGCAACAGCTGCCACATCCACCTGTCGCTGCGCGACGCGGTGGGCGCGCCGGCCTTCGCCGACCGGGACGGCCGGATGACCGACACCATGCGGCACTTCCTGGCCGGCCAGCTGACGGCGCTGCGCGAGTTCAGTCTGCTGTACGCGCCGAACATCAACTCCTACAAGCGCTACCGCCAGGGCTCGTTCGCCCCGACGGCGGTGGCCTGGGGCCGGGACAACCGGACCTGCGCCTACCGGGTGGTCGGCCACGGCCCGGGCCTGCGGATGGAGAACCGGGTGCCGGGCGGGGACGTCAACCCGTACCTGGCGGTGGCCGGGATGATCGCGGCCGGCCTGCACGGGCTGCAGCGGAAGCTGGAGCTGCCGGCACCGTGCCTGGGCAACGCCTACGCCGTCGAGGAGTACGCCCGGGTGCCCGGTTCGCTGCGCGAGGCCGCGGAGTTGTGGGGCGACAGCGAGCTGGCCCGGGTGGCCTTCGGCGACGACGTGGTCGAGCACTACCTGAACATGGCCCGGGTGGAGCAGTGCGCCTTCGACGGCACCGTCACCGACTGGGAGCGCTACCGATCCTTCGAACGGATGTGAGGCCGATGACAGACCCCACCGACCCCACCGTCAGCACCGTCCGCAATCCCGCCACCGGCGAGGTGCTCGCCACCGTCCCGGACACCACCGCGGGGCAGGTGGACGCGGCGGTCCAGCGCGCGTCGAAGGCCCAGCCGGCCTGGGCGGCGCTGGCACCGGGCGAACGGGCCCGGCTGCTGCGCCGGTTCGCCGACCAGGTCGAGGTGCACGTGCCGGAACTGGCCGCACTGGAGGTGCGCGAGGCCGGGCACACCGTGGCCAACGCCCGCTGGGAGGCCGGCAACGTCCGGGACCTGCTGGAGTACGCGGCCGGGGGAGTGGAACGCCTGACCGGCCGCCAGATCCCGGTGGCCGGCGGCCTGGACGTGACCTTCCACGAGCCGGTCGGCGTGGTCGGGGTGATCGCGCCGTGGAACTTCCCGATGCCGATCGCCGCCTGGGGCTTCGCCCCGGCCCTGGCGGCGGGCAACGCCGTCCTGCTCAAGCCCGCCGAGGCGACCCCGCTCACCGCGCTGCGGCTGGCCGAACTCGCCCTGGCGGCAGGGCTGCCCGAGGGCCTGTTCCAGGTGCTGCCGGGCCCGGGCGGGACGACCGGCCGGGCCCTGGTGGACCACCCGGCGGTCCGCAAGATCGTCTTCACCGGCTCGACCGTGGTCGGCAAGGAGGTGGCCGCCCGCTGCGCGGCCCGGGCCAAGCGGGTCACCCTGGAGCTGGGCGGCAAGAGCCCCAGCATCGTCTTCGCCGACGCCGACCTGGCCCGCGCCGCGGACCCGATGTCCTTCGCCGACAACAGCGGCCAGGACTGCTGCGCCCGCAGCCGGATCCTGGTCCAGCGCGAGGCGTACGACGACTTCCTGGCGCTGCTGCTGCCCGCCGTCGAGGCGCTGCGCACCGGCGACCCGGCGGACCCGGAGACCCGGCTGGGCCCGCTGATCTCGGCCGCCCAGGTGCGCCGGGTCGCCTCCTACGTCACCCCGGACCTGCCGGTGCTGGCCCGCGGCGCGGTCCCGGACGGGCCCGGCTACTGGTACCCGCCGACGGTGATCGCGCCGGCCGACCCGGAGGTGCCGGCGGTCACCGAGGAGATCTTCGGCCCCGTCGCCGCCGTGCTGCCGTTCACCGACGAGGCGGACGCGCTGCGGCTGGCCAACGCCACCCGCTACGGCCTGTCCGGCTCGATCTGGACCAGGGACCTCGGCCGGGCGCTGCGGCTGGCCCGCGGCGTCGCGGCGGGCAACCTGTCGGTCAACTCGCACTCCTCGGTGCGGTACTGGACGCCGTTCGGCGGCTACGGCGAGTCCGGGGTCGGCCGGGAGCTGGGGCCGGACGCGCTGCGCCACTTCACCGAGACCAAGAACGTCTTCATCCACAGCGAGGAGTAGCAGCCGATGACCGAGAACGACGCACCGGTGTGCCGCCGCCTGGTCGGCCGCACCGCCGTGATCACCGGCGCCGGCAGCGGGATCGGCCTGGCGGCGGCCCGCCGGCTCGCCTCGGAGGGCGCGAAGGTGGTCTGCGCGGACCTGGACGAGCAGTCCGGGCGGGCGGCCGCCAAGGAGGTCGGCGGCCTGTTCGTGCACACCGACGTCACCGACCCGTACATGGTCGAGGCGCTGTTCGACGAGGCGTACGAGACGTACGGGAGCGTGGACGTCGCGTTCAACAACGCGGGCATCTCGCCGCCGGAGGACGACTCGATCCTGACCACCGGCCTGGACGCCTGGCGCAAGGTCCAGGAGGTCAACCTGACCTCGGTGTTCCTGTGCTGCAAGGCCGCGCTGCCGTACATGCGGCGGCACGGACGGGGCTCGATCATCAACACGGCCAGCTTCGTGGCCCGGATGGGCGCGGCCACCTCGCAGATCTCGTACACCGCCTCCAAGGGCGGGGTGCTGGCGATGTCCCGGGAACTGGGCGTGCAGTTCGCCCGGGAGGGGATCCGGGTGAACGCGCTGTCACCGGGGCCGGTGGACACCCCGCTGCTGCGGGAGCTGTTCGCCACGGACCCGGAGCGAGCCGCCCGCCGGCTGGTGCACGTCCCGCTGGGCCGGTTCGCCCGGGCCGAGGAGATCGCCGCCGCGGTGGCCTTCCTGGCGAGCGACGACTCGTCCTTCATCACGGCGAGCGAGTTCCTGGTGGACGGTGGCATCTCGGGCGCCTACGTGACCCCGCTGTAGCCCCGGGCGGGCCGACAGTCCTGAGTGTGCCCGACGCACCCCTTCTCACCGTAATCTCATCGAAAACCACCGGAATTCGAGGCCGCGCTGATTTCGCGTTTATCCGCGTGCCTTTAGATTCTCTGTTGTGAGCGAGCAGATTCCCGCCGGGTGGTACCCGGACCCGAAGGACACCGGCGGCGACCCGAGGCCGCAGCGCTGGTGGGACGGCAGGGGTTGGACGGCCAGCACCCGGCCCGCACCCTCGGACGCCCCGGAGCCGGTGCCCCCGGCGGCCGGGGCTCCGGGGCCGGTGCCGGCCGACGAGACCACGGTGCTGCAGGGCGAGGTGCTGGGTAGCGGGCCGACCGTCCGCTACCCGGAGCCGCCGCCCTTCGGCACCGCCTACGGCCACGAGGCACCGCCGCCGCGCAAGCCCCGGCGCCGGCCGTCCCCGATGATGATCGCCGCCACCGTCGCGGCGCTGCTCGGCCTGGGCACCGGCTCCGGGATCACCTTCCTGGCGATGGACGGCAACAGCGACAACCGCCCCCAGCGCAGCGCCCGGCAGGCCGTGCCGAACGGCGAGAACGGCCCCTGGAACGGCTTCCCGGGCCTCGGCGGCAACGGGAACGGCGGGAACGGCGGCAACGGGAACGGCAACGGCAACAACGGGAACGGCAACGGCAACAACGGGAACGGCAACAACAACAACGGCGGTAGCGGCGACGGCAGCAACGGGACCGGTGGCAACGGCGGGCCCGGTGGGAACGGCGGGAGCGGCGGCAACGGGAGCGGCGGCAGCGGCAAGACCAGGCCCGGCGGCGGGAACGCGATCGACCTGGTGAACGGGCTCACCCTGCCCGTCCCCTCCGGCTGGCAGGGCGGCTACACCTCCGACGGCTACGCCTCGGTCGTCGTCGGCCCGTACCAGTGTCCGGACGGCAACGGCTCGTGCACCCTCGGCGGGGTGACCACCGGCCGGATCGACGGCGGCGGCACCGACGCCCAGGCGGCCGCCAAGGCCGACATCGAGAAGGCGGCCAAGGACTCGTACGGCGCCATCACCGGGCACCAGGAGCTGAAGTCCGAGGCGGTCAAGGTCAACGGCCAGGACGGCTACCTGGTCCGCTGGAAGGTCGACGCTCCCAAGGGCAACAACGGCTACGTGCAGACGGTGGTCTTCCCGTCCACCGACGGCAAGTCGCTGATCTCCGTGCACTTCGGCTTCGACATCGCCGACAAGGCGCCGGACCTCGGCCTGATGGACACCATCGTCAACGGCATCGCGGACTTCAAGGGCAAGCTGCCGTCCATCCCGGGCGGCGGGCTTCCCGGCGGCGCCACCGGTGGCACCGGCGGCACCAGCACCTGAGCGGCACCAGCACCTGAGCCACCCGCTCCTCACACGGCGGCGGCCCACCCGGAGAGCACTCTCCGGGTGGGCCGCCGCCGTTCGTTCCGGACGGGGTGGAGCCGCGGAACCGGGCCGGACGGGGGTTTGGCCGCCCCGGCCCCGCGTCCGGCGTCAGGAGTCGCGTCGAACAGCCTCGATGCGACGGCGCCGGAGCACCATGCCGGCCCAGCCGACGCTGATCGCGGCGGCGCCGGCCAGCAGCAGCGGGCCGGTGGCCGACGTGCCGACGGCCGCGGCGGCGGTCGGGATCACGGCGCCGGCCGGGGAGTTGGGGTCGCCGCCGTGGCCGTGGTGGGCGACCGTGGACTTGGGCGCGTCGGCCGCGATCTGCGCGTCGCTGGGCGCGGCCGGGGCCTGCGCGGTGAGCGCCGAAACGGCCGGGGCACCGGCCGCGGTGGCCGCGCCGAAGTCGACGTCGGAGCAGCTGTAGAACGCCTCCGGGCTGTCGCTGCGCTGCCAGACCGTGTACAGCAGCTGGCGGCCGGTGCGCTGCGGCAGGGTGCCGGCGTAGGTGTAGAAGCCGTTGGTGGCCGTGCGGTCGACCTGCACCTGGGCGACTGGTGTCGGGTCGAGGTCCGACCACTTCAGCGGCTTGGTGGGGTCGTAGCCCGGCTTGGTGATGTAGACGGTCTGGGTGCCCACGTGCGGCGCGGTGGTGCGGAACTGGAAGGTGAAGGCGCCCGCCTTGACCGCGGTGGCCGGCCAGTCGGTGCGCGGCCAGTCCAGGGCCTGGTACTTGTCGCGGTTGGCCGAGCAGAGCTTGCCGTCCGGGATCAGCGACTTGTGGTTGCCGGCCGCGTTGGCGATGTTGACCTCGTTCCAGTCGTACAGCGGCTGGGTGCCGCTGGCGGCGACGAGGTCCTTGCAGATCTGGGACACCGGGTGCTCGGGGCCCTCGGCGTAGCAGGCGGCGACCCGGCTGACCGGGTTGGTCATGGTGCCGTGGGCGCTGGCGGTGCCTGCGGTGGAAACGGCCACCGCGAGGGCGGCGACGCCGACCGCGCCGACGGACAGGGCACTTCGCTTGATGGACATGGGGTGGGGACTCCTTGACCGTCGTTCCGGGCGGGTGTGGGGGGAGCGGACACGCCTGCCCGTTCGGGGGTCGCCGGCCCGGACCGCGGACCCCTGGCCAGAGCGTATGATTGGTCTGGACCAGCTGGCAATAGTCGTGCGTGCCGCGCTTCCTGACGGACTGTAGGCCCCCGAACAGGGCAAAGGCCCGACGGAACGGCCGGGTTAGGCGTTCCATCGGGCCCGCTTAAGGCTCCGGAAAGGTCGTCGGACGGCCGTTCGGGCGGTCAGGCCGCCGTCGGCCGCCGACCGGTCACAGGAACGCCTTCCCCTCGCCCCGGTACGTCGGGACGGTCCGGACGATCCGGTCGCCCTCGATCAGGTGCAGTTCGGCGAAGCGCTCGCACAGTTCGCCGGCCTTGGCGTGCCGGAACCAGACCCGGTCGCCGATCAGCAGGTCGTCCGCGGCCGCGCCGAGCAGCGGGGTCTGCACCTCCCCGGCGCCCTCCATCGGGTCGTAGCGCAGCCCCTGCGGCAGGTACGGCACCGGCGAGCGGTCCGGGCCGGCCGGGCCGGAGGCGGGGTAGCCGCCGCCGAGCACCGTCACCACGCCGACGCCGGGGCGGCGCACCACCGGCTGGCCGAACAGTGCGGCCGGACGGCCTTGGAACGAGCGGTAGTTGTCGAACAGCCGGGGCAGGTAGAGCCCGGAGCCCGCCGCGACCTCGGTGACCGCGCGCTCGGCCGCGGTGGACTCCACGCTGCCGGTGCCGCCGCCGTTGACGAACTCCAGCTCGGCCACCCGCCGCAGCCGCCGGACCACGGCCGCCCGCCGCTCGGCCAGTTCGGTCCTGGCCCTGGCCTGCATCAGCCGGATCAGCTGCGAGCGCAGCGGCCGGCCGGCCACCCGGTCGCCCACCCCGGCGACGTGCCCCTCGTAGGCCATCAGGCCGACCACCCGGAAGCCCCGGCGGTGCTGGACGAGTTCGGCGAAGGCGCCGAGGTCCTCGGGGGTGCGCAGCGGGGAGCGCCGGGCGCCCACCCTGACCCGCCCGCCGAGCAGGTGCAGCGCGGTGTCCAGCTCCAGGCAGACCCGCACTTCGGCGTCGCCGCCGCGGGCCTTGTCGATCAGGTCCAGCTGGGCGGGGTCGTCGAGGACGACGGTGACCTCGCGGGCGAGCGCCGGATCGGCGGTCAGCTCGGCGTAGGCGGCCCGGTCGGCGGACGGGTAGGCGAGCAGGACGTCGCGCACGCCGGTACGGGCCAGCCAGAGCGACTCGTCGAGGGTGTAGCTCATCACCCCGGCGAAGCCGTCCACGGCCAGCGCGCGGTCCAGCAGCGCCCGGCAGCGCACCGACTTGCTGGCCACCCGGATCGGCTTGCCGCCGGCCCGGCGCGCCAGGTCGGCGGCGTTGGCGTCGAAGGCGGCGAGGTCGACGACGGCCACCGGCCCGTCCAGGTGCGCGGTGGCCCGGTCGTACCGGAGGCGGTCGGAGACCGGAGCGGGAGCGGTCGCGGGTGCGTCGAGGATCACCATGGGCGCAGGGTGCCACACCGCACTACCGGTGGGTAGGCCCCGCGTGCAGGGAAGTGGGGCGGCTCGCGCGCGGTGGCATAGGGTCGGGCGGGTGGACCGCAAAGACTTCTCCAACCCGGCGTTCGTCGGCAAGGCCATTCCGAACCCAGGCTTCTCCGACGACGACGGCACCGCCGACCCGGCGCTCGCCGAGGCCCTCGCCCGCTGGTCGCAGGACCGCGCGGCCGAGCCGGAGGTGCTGGCGGCGCTGGCCCCCACCCGGCTGATGGTCCCGATCGTCGCGATCCTCGGTGAGGTCGAGGTGGACGCGCACGGGCACAAGCACGAGAAGACCAGCGACATGGCCGTCCCGGTGCTGGAGGCCCCGGACGGGCGCCGCGCGCTGCCGGCCTTCACCTCGCTCGACTCGCTCGCCCGCTGGCGTGCCGACGCCCGCCCGGCGCCGACGGCGGCCCCGCAGGCCGCGATGGTCGCCTTCTCGGAGCGTGCCGACACCCTGCTGGTCGACCCGGCCGGGCCGGTGCCGTTCCAGCTGAGCGGCGCCCGGCTGCGGGCGCTCGCGGAGAACCGCCCGTTCCTGCCGCCGGTCCGGGACCCGGAGGTGCGCGAGGCGGTCCGCGGGCTGCTGGCGGCCGAGCCGCAGGTGCTCACCGGGCTGCTGGCGGCCTCGGAGGGCTCGGACGGGGTGCTCGCGGTGGTGTTCGACCCGGCGCTGGACCAGGACGGGCTGCAGGCGGCCGTGCAGCGGGTCGGGCGGGCGGTGGCCGCCGACCCGGTGCTGCGGGTGCGGCTGGACCGGGGGCTGGACCTCGCGGTGCTGCCGGCGAGCGCGGAGCTGCCGGGGGAGCCGCTCTACAAGCGGTAGGCAGCGGTGGGGAGTCGCAGGAAACGCGTCGGGGGCGGTGCGTCGCGTGACGCACCGCCCCCGAGTCGCGTCCGGGTCAGGAGTAGACCGGTCCGGTGAACTTCTCGCCCGGGCCCGTGCCCGGCGCGTCCGGGACGATGGAGGCCTCGCGGAAGGCGAGCTGCAGCGAGCGCAGGCCGTCCCGCAGCGGCGCCGCGTGGAAGTTGCTGATCTCCGGGGCGCCGGCGGTGACCAGCCCGGCCAGCGCGGTGATCAGCTTGCGGGCCTCGTCGAGGTCCTTGTCCTTGTCCCCGCCCTCGGCCAGGCCGCACTTGACCGCGGCGGCGCTCATCAGGTGCACCGCGACGGTGGTGATCACCTCGACGGCCGGGACCTCGGCGATGTCCCGGGTGAGGTCGTCGAAGCCGATCGCGTCGTCGTCCGCGCCGGGGGTCTTGGTGGGCTCGCTGCTCAAGGGGGGCTCGTTCCGTCGTGCCGGTGTCCGTACCCCTGGAGCGTACAAGGGCCCTTCCGGAGCCGGACAAAGGTGGTTGAGGTGGGGCGGAATAGCGTTCGACTCCGCGGCGCTGTATGCTTCGAGACTGACCGGCCGGGATCCCGTATGGGCACCTGGCCAGCAAGTGGAGGCTCCACCCAGGAGGCCCGAGAGGGCAACCGCGAAAGTCTCCCACCTGGTCGACCTCAGGGTCGACGGGTCCCGGTCCGCGACGGGCGCCACGGCGCCGAGTCGCAGCAGCGCTCCTCACCAGGGTGTTGCCCCCGGATTGTGTGGAGCCCCGCTTGTACCGAGCGGGGCTTTTTTCGTGTCGCGGTGCACACGGTGCCGAACAGGTGCCGGGCAGCGCAGCACGAATGAAGCCCCGCCCAGTGGTCGAGTCCACTACGTGCGTCCGCCGTCCGACGGCCGCATCGCAGAAGGTGCAACCGAGGAGGCCCCATCAGCACCGAGCCCCGCATCAACGACCGGATTCGCGTCCCGGAGGTGCGACTCGTCGGTCCCAGCGGCGAGCAGGTCGGCATCGTGCCGCTTGCCAAGGCGCTGGAGCTCGCGCAGGAGTACGACCTCGACCTGGTCGAGGTCGCGGCGACCGCCCGGCCGCCGGTGTGCAAGCTCATGGACTACGGCAAGTTCAAGTACGAGTCGGCCATGAAGGCCCGTGAGGCGCGCAAGAACCAGGCGCACACGGTCATCAAGGAGATGAAGCTCCGGCCGAAGATCGACCCGCACGACTATGACACCAAGAAGGGTCACGTCGTCCGGTTCCTCAAGCAGGGCGACAAGGTCAAGATCACGATCATGTTCCGTGGTCGTGAGCAGTCCCGCCCCGAGCTGGGCTTCCGCCTGCTGCAGCGGCTCGCCGACGACGTCCAGGACCTGGGCTTCATCGAGTCGTCGCCGAAGCAGGACGGCCGAAACATGATCATGGTTCTTGGCCCGCACAAGAAGAAGACCGAGGCGATGGCCGAGGCCCGCGCCCTCGCCGACGCCCGCAAGGCCGAGCGTCAGGGCCGTACCCCCGGCTCCGACGCCGCCGCGGACGACGACCTGGACGACGACCTGCTGGTCGACGACGAGGTCGCCGATGACGAGGCCGCCGACGACGAGGTGACCGAGGCCGCCGAGGCACAGGACGCCCCGGCCGAGGCGCCGGCCGCCGAGGCCGACGCTCCGGTCGAGCAGCCGGCCGCCTCCCAGGGCGCCTGAGCCTTCACCGGCCAGGGCGGCCCGGGAGACCGGCCCCAAGGTGACGGGGCGCCCCGCCCGGTCACACAGATCCATCCAGTTCACGCCCGCGTGGCGCAGGCCGCGCGGGCGCGGACGGGACCGACGAGGAGATACGGCGAAATGCCGAAGCAGAAGACGCACAGTGGCGCCAGCAAGCGCTTCAAGATCAGTGGCTCCGGCAAGGTGCTCCGCGAGCGCGCCGGCCGCCGCCACCTCCTGGAGCACAAGCCCTCGACGCTGACCCGCAAGCTGGCCGGGACCGTCGAGCTGGCCCCCGCTGACGCCAAGAAGATCAAGAAGCTTCTCGGCAAGTGATCGCCCTCCCGCTCGGCGCGAGCCGTGAGCGGGTCAGCTGATCCTTCCCGACCCATTCGAATGACGGACCACGTGAAGTAGTCCGTGGTCCAACCCAAGGAGTAATCAAGTGGCACGCGTCAAGCGGGCAGTCAACGCCCACAAGAAGCGCCGGGTCATCCTGGAGCGCGCCAGCGGCTACCGTGGCCAGCGCTCGCGGCTGTACCGCAAGGCCAAGGAGCAGGTCACCCACTCGCTGGTCTACAACTTCAACGACCGCAAGAAGCGCAAGGGCGACTTCCGTCAGCTGTGGATCCAGCGCATCAACGCTGCGGCCCGTGCCAACGGCATCACCTACAACCGCTTCGTGCAGGGCCTGAAGGCCGCCAGCGTCGAGATCGACCGCAAGATGCTGGCCGACCTGGCCGTCAACGACCCGGGCGCGTTCGCGTCGCTGGTCGAGGTCGCCCAGAAGGCGCTGCCGGCCGACGTGAACGCCCCCAAGGCTGCCGCCGACGCCGCCTGATCTTCCGAGATCAGTCGAGCTCTGACCGGACCCGCAGGCTCCCTGCGGGTCCGGTTCTGCGTTTCCCCGGATCTTCAGCGCCGCCCGCCACAGAGAACGAGACCATGCCGAGCACCGACACCCCCCTGCTCACCTCCCTGCGCTCGCCGCGCGTCGTCGCCGCCCGCCGGCTCGCCAAGCGGAACCAGCGCACCAAGGAGCGCCGCTTCCTGGTCGAGGGCCCGCAGGCCGTCCGGGAAGCCGTCGCCTTCGGCCAGCTGCCGGGCTCGGCCGAGCACGCCGTGGTCGAGGTGTACGTGACCCCGGAGGCCGCCGAGCGGCACGCCGCCATCGTCGAGGCGACGCTGGCCGAGGGGCTGCCGGTGCTGACCGCCACCGACGAGGTGATCGCCGACATCTGCGACACGGTGACCCCGCAGGGCATCGTGGCGCTCTGCCGCTTCATCGACACTCCGTTCGCCGAGGTGCTCAAGGCCCGTCCCAAGCTCGTCGCGGTCCTCGCCCACGTCCGCGACCCCGGCAACGCCGGCACCGTGCTGCGCACCGCCGACGCGGCCGGCGCGGACGCCGTGGTGCTCACCGACGCCTCGGTGGACCTGTACAACCCGAAGGCCGTCCGGGCCTCCGTCGGCAGCCTGTTCCACCTGCCGGTGGCGGTCGGCGTGCCGGTCGAGGAGGCGGTCGCGCAGCTGCGCGCGGCCGGCGTCCGGGTGCTCGCCGCGGACGGCGCGGGGGAGCGCGACCTGGACCAGGAGCTCGACGAGGGCACCCTGGGCGCGCCCGGCGCGTGGGTGTTCGGCAACGAGGCCTGGGGGCTTCCGGAGGAGACCCGCGCGCTGGCCGACGAGGTCGTGCGCGTCCCGATCCACGGGCACGCCGAGAGCCTCAACCTGGCCACCGCCGCGGCCGTCTGCCTGTACGCCTCGGCCCGGGCGCAGCGCTCGCCCGGCGGCTGCCGTTCGAACGCCTGACCCGTACGCTCCCGGCGGCACCGGCCGAGGGCCTACTACAGGGGGCTGCGAGGCGCTAGGGTCTGCCTCTGTGGGGGGAACGGCACGGTGGGTAATCGGGGAGGACACCCATGGTCGGCAGCGGGCCAGAGCTCGACCCGGACGACCTACCGGACGGCCTGGTGGTCGCGGATGCGCTGGGTCGGGTGGTCTGCTTCAACCGGGCCGCGGCCCGGCTCACCGGCCTGCCCCCGGAGGCCGCGCTCGGTAGCGGGCTGGAGGACGTCCTCCCGCTGGAGGACCTGGACGGCCGCCGCTGGTGGCAGCTGACCGACCCGTACGGTGGCCTGGCCACCCGCACCGGCCAGCCGGAGCGCAACCTGCTGCTGCCCGGCGGCCGCGAGGTGCTGGTCTCCGCCCGGTACGTCCGGGAGGTGCCGCTGGGGCCGCCGCAGCGGGTGGTGGTCGCGTTGCGCGGCACCGAGGCCCGGCGCCGCACCGAGCGCAGCCACGCCGAGCTGATCGCCACCGTCGCCCACGAGCTGCGCTCGCCGCTCACCAGCGTCAAGGGCTTCACGGCGACGCTGCTGGCCAAGTGGGAGCGGTTCACCGACGGGCAGAAGCGGCTGATGCTGGAGACGGTGGACGCCGACGCCGACCGGGTCACCCGGCTGATCGCCGAGCTGCTGGACATCTCCCGGATCGACGCCGGCCGGCTGGAGCTGCGCAAGCAGGTCGTCGACCTGGCCGCCGCGGTGCGCCGGCACGTCGAGCGCAAGGTCGCCACCGGCATCCCCGAGGAGCGCTTCGACGTCCGGATCAGCGAGTCGCTGACCGTCCTGTGGGCCGACCCGGACAAGGTCGACCAGGTGCTGGCCAACCTGCTGGAAAACGCGGTGCGCCACGGCGAGGGAACTGTCACGATCGAGGTGGCACCGGCCAAGGAGGTCGTCGAGGCTCCCCTCTGGGAGCGTTCGGGCACCCCTCCCCGCATCGTGGAAGGAACCGCGGTCACCGTGAGCGACGAAGGAAGCGGCATCCCCGAGGAGTCGATGCCGCGCGTCTTCACCCGCTTCTGGCGCGGTTCCAAGCGCGGCGGCACCGGCCTGGGCCTGTACATCGTCAAGGGCATCGTGGAGGCCCACGGAGGCTCGATCCGGGTCGACCGGGCCCCCTGCGGCGGCGCCCGGTTCCGATTTATCCTGCCCGCCAGCGTTCCGGACTTCATGCTCTGAAAGAGATGAACGACGAGCACAGCATGCTCTGAAGGAGCATGAACGACGAGCAGCGCGTGCTCGGAAAGAGCATGAACGCACGCTCCGGGGTCCCGCTGGACGGGCTTCCAGGCAGTCGCGCTACGCGCTGCGACTACACTCGACCTTTGGCGTTGTGGGACGCCCTGTGCGGCTGAGCCGCGGACACCCCTCTTCCCCGTCGTACGGAGAACGGCTGCCCGTGCCCCGGCCACACCGGGCGTACCGCAGAGGCAGCCACCCTTACCTGAGCACGGACGAGCAGGAGCACGGGAAGATAGAGATGTCGGCACCCAACAAGTCGTACGACCCGGTCGAGGTCGAGGCCCTCAAGCCCGAGGTGGTGGAGCAGGCGCGGGACGAGGCCGTCGCCGCCTTCGCCGCCGCCAGCACGCTCGACGAGCTGAAGGAGGCCAAGGTCGCCCACACCGGCGACCGTTCCGCGCTCTCCCTCGCCAACCGCGAGATCGGCGCCCTGCCCCCGCACGCCAAGGCCGCCGCCGGCAAGCTGATCGGCCAGGCCCGCGGCGCCGTCAACAAGGCCCTCGCCAAGCGGCAGGCCGAGCTGGAGGCGGAGCGCGACGCCCGCGTGCTGGTCGAGGAGGCGGTGGACGTCACGCTGCCGTACGACCGCGCCCCGCGCGGTGCCCGGCACCCGCTGACCACCCTGGCCGAGCGCATCGAGGACACCTTCGTCGCGATGGGCTACCAGGTCGCCGAGGGCCCCGAGGCCGAGGCCGAGTGGCTGAACTTCGACGCCCTCAACCTGGGCCCGGACCACCCGGCCCGCTCGATGCAGGACACCTTCTTCGTGCAGGCCCCGGACGGCTCCGCCGACTCCGGCGTGGTGATGCGCACCCAGACCTCCCCGGTCCAGGCCCGCACCCTGCTCGACCGCGAGCCCCCGGTCTACGTGGTCTGCCCCGGCCGCGTCTACCGCACCGACGAGCTGGACGCCACGCACACCCCGGTGTTCCGCCAGGTCGAGGGCCTCGCGGTGGACGAGGGCATCACCTTCGCCGACCTCAAGGGCACCATCGAGGTGCTGGTCGAGAAGCTGATCGGTGGCGGCCTGGAGCTGCGCTGGCGCCCCTCGTACTTCCCGTTCACCGAGCCGAGCGCCGAGATCGACCTGCAGTGCTTCGTGTGCCGCGGCGAGAGCGTCGGCAACCCGGACCGCCCCTGCCGGACCTGCTCCTCCGAGGGCTGGATCGAGCTCGGCGGCTGCGGTGTGGTCAACCCGCGCGTGCTGGTGGCCTGCGGCGTCGACCCCGACCGCTACAGCGGGTTCGCCTTCGGCCTGGGCCTGGAGCGGATCCTGATGAATCGTCACAACGTCGCCGACATGCGCGACATGGTCGAGGGTGACGTGCGCTTCACCCTCCCGTTCGGGATGGAGATCTGATGCGCGTCCCGCTTTCCTGGCTGCGTGAGTACGTCGACCTGCCGGCCGGCGAGACCGGCCGTGACGTGGCGGAGCGCCTGGTCCGGGCCGGCCTGGAGGTCGAGACCGTCGAGCAGCTCGGCGGCGACCTCAAGGGCCCGCTGGTGGTCGGCGAGGTGCTCTCCATCGAGCAGCTGACCGGCTTCAAGAAGCCGATCCGGCACTGCCTCGTCAACGTCGGCGACGCCAACGGCACCGGCGGGCCGCAGGAGATCGTCTGCGGCGCCACCAACTTCGCCGTCGGCGACAAGGTCGTCGTGGTGCTCCCGGGCGCCGTGCTGCCCGGTCCCTTCCCGATCGCGGCCCGCCAGACCTACGGCCGCACCTCGGCCGGCATGATCTGCTCGGCCCGCGAGCTCGGCATGGGCGACGACCACGACGGCATCATCGTGCTCCCGCCGGAGTTCGAGCCCGGCACCGACGCGATCGAGCTGCTCCAGCTGGTCGACGAGGTGCTGGACATCGCCGTCACCCCGGACCGCGGCTACTGCCTGTCGCTGCGCGGCGTCGCCCGCGAGGCCGCCGCCGCGTACGGGCTGCCGCTGGCCGACCCGGCGCTGCTCGACGTGCCGCCGGCCAACTCCTTCGGCTACCTGGTCAAGGTCAACGACCCGGCCGGCTGCGACCGCTTCGTGGCCCGCACGGTCGTCGGCATCGACCCGACCGCCAAGTCCCCGATCTGGCTGCAGCGCCGCCTCCAGAAGGCCGGCATCCGCCCGATCTCGCTGACCGTCGACATCACCAACTACGTGATGCTGGAGGTCGGCCAGCCGCTGCACGCCTACGACAAGCAGCGCGTGAGCGGCCCGATCACGGTCCGCCGGGCGGAGCAGGGCGAGAGCCTCACCACCCTCGACGGCGTGCAGCGCAAGCTCTCCGCCGAGGACCTGCTGATCTGCGACAACAGTGGCCCGATCGGCCTGGCCGGTGTCATGGGCGGCGCCTCCACCGAGATCCTCGACCCGGCCGCCGGCCCGGGCACCACCGAGGTGATCATCGAGGCGGCGCACTTCGAGCCGGTCGCCATCGCCCGCGCCGCCAAGCGGCACAAGCTGCCCTCCGAGGCGTCCAAGCGCTTCGAGCGCGGCGTCGACCCGGAGGCCGCCCGCGCGGCCGCCCAGCGCGCCGTCGACCTGCTGGTCCTGATCGCCGGCGGCACCGCCGAGGCCGGGGTCACCGACATCGCCGCCCCGCACCCGGTGCGCACCATCACCATCTCCGCCGACCTGCCCGACCGGGTCGCCGGCACCGTGTACGGCCGCGAGACCGTGACCCGGCGCCTGCAGGAGATCGGCTGCTCGGTCGCCGGCGCCGACGTCCTGGAGGTCACCCCGCCGACCTGGCGCCCCGACCTCACCGACCCGTACGACCTCGCGGAGGAGGTCATCCGGCTGGAGGGCTACGACAACGTCCCCGCCCGGATGCCCGACGTGCCCCCGGGCAAGGGCCTGACCGAGGCCCAGCGTGTCCACCGCCGGATCGGCGTCGCGCTGGCCGGGGCCGGCTACGTCGAGGTCAACAACTACCCGTTCCTCGGCGAGAGCGCCTTCGAGGCGCTCGGCCTGGAGCCGGACGACCGGCGCCGGCGTACCGTCAAGCTGGTCAACCCGCTCAACGACGAGGAGCCGGCGCTGCGCACCACGCTGCTGCCGGGCCTGCTGGGCTCGCTGCGGCGCAACGTCGGCCGCGGCAACACCGACCTGGCGATCTACGAGACCGGCACCGTCTTCCTGCCCAAGGACGAGCTGTCCGTGGCCCCGCGCCCGGCCGTCGACCGCCGGCCCAGCGCCGAGGAGCTGGCCGCGCTGGACGCCGCGCTGCCGGACCAGCCGCGCCGGGTCGCCGTCGCCCTCGCGGGCGAGCGGCTGCCGTCCGGCTGGTGGGGCCAGGGCGCCGGGGCGTCCTGGGCGGACGCCGTCGAGGCGGCCCGTACGGTGGCCCGCGCGGCCGGCGTCGAGCTGACCGTCCGGCAGGGGCAGCGGGCTCCGTGGCACCCGGGCCGCTGCGCCGAGCTGGTCGTCACCGGCACCGACCGGGTGGTCGGCCACGCCGGTGAGCTGCACCCGCGCGTCGTCAAGGCGCTCGGCCTGCCGGCCCGCACCAGCGCGATGGAGATCGACGTCGACCTGCTCACCGCGGACGGCGCCGAGAAGGTCAACGGCCCTGCGGTCTCCGGCTTCCCGGTGGCCACCCAGGACGTCGCGCTGATCGTCGACGCCGCCGTTCCGGCCGCCGATGTGGAGGCCGCGTTGCGCTCCGGCGCGGGCGAACTGTTGGAGGCCATCCGGCTGTTCGACGTCTTCACCGGCGAGCAGGTCGGCGAGGGCCGCAAGTCGCTGGCGTACGCGCTGCGCTTCCGCGCCGCGGACCGCACGCTGACCGCCGACGAGGCGACCGCCGCCCGCGAGGCGGCCGTCGCCGAGGCCGTCGCCCGCACCGGCGCGGTGCTGCGCGGCGCCTGATCCCGTCGGGCCCCAGGGCCCCGTCCGGACCTCGGTCCGGACGGGGCCCTTCGCGTTGCCCGGAGCCCGCTCCGGGGCCTCTGGTCCGACCTGCGTCTTTGAAGAGTCTTGAAGAGACTTTGTCAAAACCCTTGCGGGGACGGGGAAGGAGGGCCTTAATTCTCGTTAGGAAAGTTTCCTAACCCTCCGAGGAAACGGAGCATCGTATGCGTCCCCAGCACCACCGTGCCCTCCGCATCGCCCTCGCCGCCGCCCTGGTGGCCGCGCCCCTCACGGTCGCGGCCGGCGCCGCCACCGCCGCGCCGACGTCCGCGACGTCCGTCCAGCTCAAGGGAGTCGGGCTGGACGACCCGCACAAGAAGGACATCGCGATGCAGCTGGTGTCCAGCGCGGAGAACTCCTCGCTGGACTGGAAGGCCCAGTACAAGTACATCGAGGACATCGGCGACGGGCGCGGCTACACCGCCGGCATCATCGGCTTCTGTTCCGGCACCGGCGACATGCTGGACCTCGTCCAGCACTACACCGACCTCAAGCCGGGCAACGTCCTCGCCAAGTACCTGCCGGCCCTGAAGAAGGTCAACGGCAGCGCCTCGCACACCGGCCTCGGCACCCCGTTCGTCAACGACTGGGCCGCCGCCGCCAAGGACACGGTCTTCCAGCAGGCCCAGAACGACGAGCGCGACCGGGTGTACTTCAACCCCGCCGTCAACCAGGCCAAGTCCGACGGCCTGCGCGCGCTCGGCCAGTTCGCCTACTACGACGCCATCGTCATGCACGGCCCCGGCAACAGCTCGGACAGCTTCGGCGGCATCCGCGCCGCCGCCCTGAAGAAGGCCAAGACCCCCGCCCAGGGCGGCGACGAGGCCACCTACCTCAAGGCCTTCCTGGACGCCCGCAAGGTGGTCATGAAGAAGGAGCAGGCCCACTCCGACACCAGCCGCGTCGACACCGAGCAGTCGGTCTTCCTCAACGCGAAGAACTTCGACCTCAACCCGCCGCTCAAGTGGAAGGTCTACGGCGACAGTTACGCCATCAACAGCTGACGGAACGCCAAGCGGGGCCCGGGAGCAGCACCTCGCTCCCGGGCCCCGCCGCCGTCCACCGGCCGGTGCTCAGGCGCTCGCGGTGTAGTCGTAGAAGCCGCGGCCGGACTTGCGGCCCAGCAGGCCCGCGTCGACCATCCGGGAGAGCAGCGGGGGAGCCGCGTACAGCGGCTCCTTGTACTCGTCGTACATCGACTCGGCGATCGAGACGATGGTGTCCAGGCCGATCAGGTCGCACAGCCGCAGCGGGCCCATCGGGTGGGCGCAGCCGGCCTCCATGCCCTTGTCGATGTCGGAGGCGGTGGCCACGCCCGACTCGAACATCCGCACCGCGGACAGCAGGTAGGGCACCAGCAGCGCGTTGACCACGAAGCCGGCCCGGTCGCGGGCGCGGATCGGCTCCTTGCCGAGCTCCTGGGAGGCGAAGGCCTCGACCCGCTCGGTGGTCGTCGCCGAGGTGGTCAGCGTCGGGATGACCTCGACCAGCTTCTGCACCGGTGCCGGGTTGAAGAAGTGCAGGCCGATCACCTGCTCCGGGCGGGAGGTGGCGGCGGCCAGCTTCACGATCGGGATCGACGAGGTGTTGGAGGCGAGGATCGCGTCACGGCGCTCGACCACCTGGTCCAGGGTCTGGAAGATCTTGACCTTGATGTCCTCGCGCTCGGCGACCGCCTCGACCACCAGGTCGCGGTCGGCGAAGTCGGACAGGTCCACGGTGAAGGTCAGCCGGGCCAGCGCCTCGTCCCGCAGCTCCGGGCTCAGCTTGCCGCGCTTGACCGCCGTGTCCAGGGAGTTGGTCAGCCGGGTGCGGCCGAACTCCAGCGCCTCGCCGCTGGCCTCCGCCACCAGGACGTCCAGCCCGGCCCGGGCGAAGACCTCCGCGATGCCCGACCCCATCAGGCCGCAGCCGATCACTCCGACGCGCGCGATGTCACTCACTCAGTTGCCCTTCGGTGGTGCTGGGGGTCGCCCAGCGAACTGGTGGCCCAGCGAGCTGCTGGTCAACGGGCCGGTGTGCCGGAATGGGTGCACCGGTCACCGTCCCGACGACGTTACTACTCCGTACCGGCCAGTAGGTCACCCCCTCCCCGGCCGGGTGCCAGTGCGAGACATCGTCCGAACGGGTGAGGCCGGGCCCGCCGCCCGTGCGCCCGGGGCCACCCCCGCCCGGCGGCCGGAAGAATGCCGCAGACGGGGGCCGGGGACGGGAAGGGAGCACACGGTGCCGACGGGATCGCTCGCAGGACAGGTCGGTCTGATCACCGGCGCGGGCCGGGGAATCGGCCGGGAGATCGCCATCGGGCTGGCCGCCGAGGGCATGGCCGTCGGCCTGGTCGGCCGCACCCACTGGACGCTGACCGACACCCTCAAGGAGTGCGCCCGGCACGGCTCCCGCGGCGTCGCCGTCACCGCCGACGTCACCCGCGCCGGCGCCGTCCGCGAGGCCGTCCGGGTCGTCGAACGCGACCTCGGCCCGATCGACCTGCTGATCAACAACGCCGGCCTGGTCGACCGCGCCGAGGTGCCGCTCTGGGAGACCGACGCCAACCAGTGGTGGCAGGTGATCGAGACCAACCTGCGCGGCCCCTACAACCTGCTGCGCTGCGTCCTGCCCGGCATGGTGTCCCGGGAGCGCGGCCGGGTGGTCAACCTCAACTCCGGCTTCGCCCTGCGCCCGGACGGCGACTACACCGCGTACGCCACCTCCAAGGGGGCGCTGCTCCAGCTCTCCGACAACATGGCGGACTCGCTGGCCCGCCACGGCATCGTCATCCTCGACATCAGCCCCGGCGCGGTCGAGACCGACATGACCGCCGCGATGCCGATGTTCAAGGACACGACGACCTGGGGCTCGATCCCGTACATGGTCGCGGTCACCGTGGACGCCGCCCGGGGCCGCTTCGACGGCCTGCACGGCCGGTTCATCCACGCCGGGCGGGACGACCTGGAGGAGCTGGTCAACCGGGCCGCGGAGATCCGCGCGGCGGACGCCCGGACGCTGCGGATGCGCCCGTACAAGGCGGACGACCCGATGGGCTGAACGGGCCCCTCGGGCGGCCTACCCCTCGGCCGGCGTGCCCCCCGGACGGCCTGTCGCGAAGAGCGGTCAGGCGCACAGCTGACTGGCGGTCACCGGCTTCAGGCCCGCCTTGGCGAGACCGTCCAGGATGCCCGGCAGCGCGTCCACCGTGCACTGGTGGCCCATGTGCAGGGCGACCACCGAACCGCCGCGCACCGACTTCAGCACCCGGCGCTGCAACTCGGCGGCCGACGGGTCGTTGTAGTCGCGCGGATCGACGTCGAAGGACAGCACGTGCTCGTAGCCGACCGCCTTCGCCTGCTCGCGCACCGTCCGGGTGGCGTACTGCGCGGCGGACGGGCGGAACCAGCGGCCGATCGAGCCGGTGAGCCGCTGCAGCCGTTCGGCGCACTGGGCGATCTCGTCGTGCACCTGGGCCGCCGTCATCGTCGAGAGGTCGAAGTGGTTCTGGGTGTGGTTGCCCAGCTCGTGGCCGGCGTCCAGGATCCGGCGGGCCATCTGCGGCTGCTGGTCGAGCCAGCTGCCGACCGCCATCACGGTCAGCTTGACGCCGCGCTGCTCGGCGGCCTCCAGCAGTGCGGTGGCCTGCTTCGGATCGCCGCTGCCGTGGCAGGTCAGCGCCACGAACTTGCTGGTGCGCGGCCCGTTCACCACCTCGACCGGGGTGCCGGCGGCGAGCGGCGGCAGCACCGGGGGCGTCGGAGGCGTCGGAGGCGTCGGAGGGGGCGTCGCGGCCCCGGCGGGCGGCTCCGCTCCGGTGGCCGGGTCGGTACCGGCGGTCGACTCGGTACCGGCGGGCTGCGGCTCCGGCGGGGCGGACGGCACGGGGGAGGCCGGGCCCTCGCCGCCGTTCCAGGCCGGGTCGGTGGTGTGCTGCGGGTCGAGGGTGCCCGGGTGCACGGCGAGCGCCCCGGCGTCGGCCCGGCGCGGGGTGCCGGAGGCACACGCGCTGAGGAACCCGCTGGCGGCGGTCAGGGCGGCCAGCTGGACGGCGGTGCGCAGTACGGTGCGGCGGTCGGCAGTCATCGGCAGTCAGCATAGAGACGGCGGCCACCCACGGCGATCCGAGGAGCGCCCCGGTACCGCCATTGACGTGCACACACGCCACCGTCCGGGCGTTGCGTAAACCTGAACTGCCGGTGTTTCACCGGCGTGTCGTCGGATACGATCACGGCGCACCGCACGCCACGGGAGGGTGGCCGGGCCGGACGCGGGGTCACCCCCGTGGTACCGGGCGGGCCCGCCGGCCGCCGAGGCGGTGCCATTTCCGGCAGTGAGCACGGCAGAGGGGGCGGAACAGGATGCACGAGGACAGCGCGGCCGTCGGCGAGGCCACCGGCACCGACTGGGACTGGGCCAGAGCGGACGACTGGCAGCCGCCGAGCGAGCTCGACACCGGGGTCCCGCACACCGCCCGGATGTACGACTACTACCTGGGCGGCAAGGACAACTTCGAGGCCGACCGCAAGGCCGCCCAGGCCGCCATAGCGGCCTACCCCGCGCTGCCGCTGCTGGCCCGCACCAACCGGCAGTTCCTCGGCGACGCGGTGGAGTTCGCCGCCGGCCGGGGCATCCGCCAGTTCGTCGACATCGGCACCGGCATCCCGGCCGTCGGCTCCACCAGCGAGGTCGCCCAGCGGGTCGCCCCGGACGCCCGGGTGGTGTACGTCGACAACGACCCGATCGTCGCCACCCACGCCCGCGCCCTGCTGGCCGGCCATCCCGCCGGACACACCTCGGTCATCGAGGCCGACCTGCGCGACCCGGCCGCCATCCTCGGCCACCCGGGCCTGCTCGCCGCCGTCGACCTGTCCCGGCCGGTCGCGCTGATGCTCGTCGCCGTGCTGCACTTCATCCGCGACGAGGACGGCGCCCAGCAGATCGTCCGCACCCTGCGCGACGCGCTCGCCCCCGGCAGCGCGCTGATCCTCTCCCACGGCAGCCCCGACTTCGCCTCCCGGGAGAGCGCCGCCGAAGGCACCCGCATCTATCGCAGCGCCAGCGCCCCCCTGGTGCTGCGCCCGCGCGCCGGCGTCGAGCCCTTCTTCGGCGACTTCGAGTTCGCCGGCCCCGGCCTGGTCCAACTCCCGCTCTGGCGCCCCACCCCCGGCCACGTCCCCACCACCGAACTCCCCGAAGGCTGGCAGGACGTCTCCGCCTACGCGGGCGTCGCGTTCAAGCGGTAGCCCCGGTTCACGAGGCGGCCGGCCCCGGCGCCTCCCTCCTGCGCCGGGACCGGCCTCGCGAACACCCTAGGCTCAGCCACTGACAGCCCGTCACCCACCAGGTGGGCGCCGGGCGAAATCGGCACGACAGCGCGGGCGGGCCGGTGTTACCTTCCGCGCCATGGAACCCCTGAGCGAGAACGAGATCCGCGCGTCCTTCGTCAACTGCTCCAAGGGCGAGGCCCGTCGGCTCAACCTCCCCCGGGGCCTGGCGGAACTGACCTGGGAGAACCTGGACTTCCTCGGCTGGCGGGATCAGGGCGCGCCCGACCGGGCCTACCTGGTGGCGTCGTACGGCGGCGAGCCGGTCGGCGTGACGCTGCGGGTGCCGACGATCCGCCGCAGCCTCACCAAGACCAACGTCTGCTCGCTGTGCATCACCGCGCACGCCGGCTCCGGCGTCGCGCTGCTCGCCGCCCGCCGGGCCGGGGCGGCCGGGCGGGAGGGCAACACCGTCGGCACGTACATCTGCGCCGACCTCGCGTGCTCGCTGTACGTGCGCGGGCTGAAGAAGTCCGCCCTGGTGACCAGGCCCGACGAGTCGCTGCCGCTGGAGCGGCAGATCGACCGGACGGTGGGGAACCTGGAGGCCTTCCTCGCCAAGGTGCTCGCCGACACCGCGCACTGAGCGGGACGAGCCGACACCGGGTGCCGGCGGGGTCAGTGCCCGCGCAGCTGGTCGAGGTCGCGCCGCTCCCGCTTGGTCGGGCGCCCGGCGCCCCGGTCCCGCTCGCCGGCCGTCGCGACGAGTTCGCGCGGCGGCCGCGGCGGGCTGTTGTCGACCAGGCAGTCCGCCGCCACCGTCGCGCCGACCCGCTTGCGGATGAGCTTCTGGACCACGACGACCCGCTCGTAGCCGTCCTCGCGGACCCGCACCTCGTCCCCGGGGCGCAGCGCCTGGGCCGGCTTGACCCGTTCGCCGTTCACCCGCACGTGCCCGGCGCGGCAGGCGGCGGCCGCCAGCGCCCGCGTCCTGGTGAGCCGGACCGACCAGATCCAGCTGTCCACCCGCACGCTTCCCTCGTGTTCAGCCATTCCTGGAGCCTACCCAAGCCGCCCGAACCGGCCCGAGCCCGAGCCCGCGGCGCCTGCTGAGCCCGCTACGCCGCCGACGGCACCATCCGGGCCGTCTGCGGGGCCTCCTGGACCGCCCAGCCGTTGCCGTCCGGGTCGTTGAAGAACACGAAGGAGTTCCAGGCCTCGCCGTGCCCGTTGACCCGGCTGCCCGCCTCGAAGTGCTGGACCGGGCTGACCTCGACGCCCCGGGCCGCGAGTTCGGCGTGCGCCTTGTCGATGTTCGGCACCACCAGCTGCAGTCCCTTCACGGATCCGGGCGGCGCCGCGATGACCCCGGTGCCCACCACGATGGAGCAGGTGGAGCCCGGGGGAGTCAGCTGGACGACCCGGACCCCGTCGCGCAGCCGGGTGTCGTGGTCGACCGTGAAGCCGACCCGCTCCTCGTAGAACAGCTTCGCGCGGTCCACGTCCGACACCGGGACCACCACGACTTCGAGCTTCCAGTCCATCGCCCTCACCCCTCTCGGTGGGCTCTTCCAGTATCCGTCGAAACGGTTCCCCGTCGGGCCGTCGGATAGCCTGAGAACACGATGAATCCCGAGATCACGCCCGCCGCGGCGACCCAGTTCAGCACGCCGTGGGGCGCCTTCGACCTCACCCGCTTCCCCGAGGACCCGCGTGAGCGGCTGCGGGCCTGGGACGCGGCCGACGAGTACCTGCTGCGCCACCTCGCGGGCGAGGCGGACAGCGCCGCCGGCGCCGCGACCGACCTGGCCGGCCGCCGGATCGTCGTCCTGGGCGACCGCTGGGGCGCGTTGACCACCGCGCTGGCCGCGCACGAGCCGGTGCAGATCGTCGACTCCCACCTCGGCCGGCAGGCCACCCTGGCCAACCTGGCGCGGGCCGGTGCCACCGTGGACCCGGCCCGGCTGCTGACCACCCGGGACGCCCCGCCGGGGCGGATCGACGTCCTGCTGGTGCGCGTGCCCAAGAGCCTGGCGCTGCTGGAGGACCAGCTGCACCGGCTGGCCCCCGCCGTCCACCCGGGCACGGTGGTGGTCGGCGCCGGCATGGTCGCCGAGATCCACACCTCCACGCTCCAGCTCTTCGAGCGGATCCTCGGCCCGACCCGCACCTCGCTCGCCGCCCGCAAGGCCCGGCTGGTCTTCTGCACCCCGGATCCGGCACTGGACCCCGGTCCCAACCCGTGGCCGCACCGCTACGCGCTGCCGCCGGACGTCGGAGCGGTCTCCGGGCGCACGGTGGTCAACCACGCCGGCACGTTCTGCGCCGAGCGCCTCGACATCGGCACCCGCTTCTTCCTCGGCCACCTGCCGACCCCGGCGCCCGGGGCCCGGGTGGTCGACCTGGGCTGCGGCAACGGCGTGGTCGGCACGGCCGCCGCGCTGGCCGGGCCGGGCGCGGAGCTGGTGTTCGTCGACGAGTCCCATCAGGCGGTGGCCTCGGCGGAGGAGACCTTCCGCGCCAATCTGGGCCCGGACGCCAGGGCGGAGTTCCTGACGGCCGACGCGCTGGCGCCGGAGGTGGCGCCCCCGGGCTCGGTGGACCTCGTCCTGAACAATCCGCCGTTCCACTCGCACCAGGCCACCACGGACGCCACCGCCTGGCGGATGTTCACCGGTTCCCGGCGGGCGCTGCGGCCGGGCGGGGAGCTGTGGGTGGTCGGCAACCGCCATCTCGGCTACCACGTCAAGCTGCGGCGTCTCTTCGGGAACTGCCAGCTGGTGGCGGGCAACCCCAAGTTCGTGGTGCTGCGCGCGGTCAAGCGGTAGCCCGGCGTCCGCCCGATCGGTGGCTGTCCGGTCGCGGGCCGGTGGCTGCCAGGCCGGGTGGACGCAGGGCGGTTTTCGGGCGTTCTTCGGGGTGCTGACCACAGCTCCTTGCATGAATGTTCCGTGATACGTATATTCATGCCACAACAAAGGAGGAACGCCATGGCATTGCGAGTCGCCGTCGCCGGCGCGAGCGGATACGCGGGCGGCGAGGTGCTGCGTCTGCTGCTCAGCCACCCGGAGGTGGAGATCGGGGCGCTGACCGGCGGCTCGAACGCGGGCACCCGGCTGGGCGCGCTCCAGCCGCACCTGATCCCGCTCGCCGACCGCGTCCTCGAACCCACCACCCCCGAGGTGCTGGCCGGCCACGACGTGGTCTTCCTGGCGCTGCCGCACGGCCAGTCCGCCGCCGTCGCCGAGGAGCTCGGCGACGGCGTCCTGGTGGTCGACTGCGGCGCCGACTTCCGGCTCCGCGCCGCCACCGACTGGGAGCAGTTCTACGGCTCCGCGCACGCCGGCACCTGGCCCTACGGCCTGCCCGAACTCCCCGGCCACCGCGCCGCGTTGAAGGGCAGCAGCCGGATCGCCGTGCCCGGCTGCTACCCGACGGCCGTGTCCCTGGCGCTGTTCCCGGCGTACGCGGCCGGGCTCGCCGAGCCGGAGGCCGTCGTGGTCGCCGCCTCCGGCACCTCCGGTGCGGGCAAGGCCGCCAAGACCCACCTGCTGGGCAGCGAGGTCATGGGCAACGTCAGCCCGTACGGCGTCGGCGGCGTGCACCGGCACACCCCGGAGATGGTGCAGAACCTCACCCCGGTCGCGGGCGAGCCCGTCACCGTCTCCTTCACGCCGACCCTCGTCCCGATGCCGCGCGGCATCCTCGCCACCTGCTCCGCCAAGGCGCGGCCCGGCGTGACCGCCGAGAGCCTGCGCGCCGCCTACGCCCAGGCGTTCGCGGACGAGCCGTTCGTCCACCTGCTGCCCGAGGGGCAGTGGCCGCAGACCAGCAGCGTCTACGGCGCCAACACCGCCCTCGTCCAGGTCGCGCTGGACGCCACCGCCGGGCGGATCATCGCGATCAGCGCGATCGACAACCTCGTGAAGGGCACCGCGGGCGGCGCGGTGCAGAGCATGAACATCGCCCTGGGCCTGCCCGAGGAGCTGGGCCTTCCCGTGAACGGAGTCGCACCGTGAGCAACAGTACGAACGTGGGCGTGACGGCTGCCAAGGGCTTCCGGGCCGCCGGCGTGACCGCCGGCATCAAGGCCTCCGGCACTCCGGACCTCGCCCTGGTGGTCAACGACGGCCCCGCGCTCGCCGCCGCCGGCGTCTTCACCGCCAACCGCGTCAAGGCCGCGCCGGTCGTCTGGTCCGAGCAGGTCCTCAAGGGCGGCCAGGTGTCCGCGGTGATCCTCAACTCCGGCGGTGCCAACGCCTGCACCGGCCCGCTCGGCTTCCAGGACACCCACACCACCGCGGAGAAGGTCGCCGAGGAACTGGAGCTCAACGCCGGCGAGGTCGCCGTCGCCTCCACCGGCCTGATCGGCGAGCGCCTCCCGATGGACATCCTGCTGCCCGGCGTCGCGCTGGCCGCCCGGGAGCTGAGCGCGACCGGCGGCGAGGCCGCCGCGATCGCCATCAAGACCACCGACACCGTGCACAAGACCGCCCAGGTCACCAGCCCGGCCGGCTGGACGGTCGGCGGCATGGCCAAGGGCGCGGGCATGCTCGCCCCGAGCCTGGCCACCATGCTGGTCGTGATCACCACCGACGCCGACCTGGACGCCGCCGCCCTGGACACCGCGCTGCGCGGCGCCACCCGCACCACCTTCGACCGGATCGACTCCGACGGCTGCATGTCCACCAACGACACCGTGCTGCTGCTGGCCTCGGCCGCCTCCGGCGTCGTCCCGGACGAGGCTGAGTTCGCCGAGGCGGTCCGCACCGTCAGCGCCGACCTGGCCCGCCAGCTGATCGCCGACGCCGAGGGCGCCAGCAAGGACATCCGGATCGACGTCACCGGCGCCGCCACCGAGCAGGAGGCCGTCGACGTCGCCCGGACGATCAGCCGCAACAACCTGCTCAAGTGCGCCATCCACGGCGAGGACCCCAACTGGGGCCGGGTGCTGGCCGCGATCGGCACCACCGACGCCGCCTTCGAGCCGGACCGGCTGGACGTGGCCATCAACGGCGTCTGGGTCTGCAAGGACGGCAGCGTCGGCGAGGACCGCACCCTGGTGGACATGACCGGCCGCGAGGTCGTCATCACCGCGAACCTCAACGCCGGTACGGCGAGCGCCTCGTTGTGGACCAACGACCTCACCGCCGACTACGTCCACGAGAACAGCGCCTACTCGACCTGATGCCCGACAGGTGTCGCGCGCCACCGGTGCGCGACACCTGATCCGCGACACCCGATGCGCGACACCCGTTCGGACGAGGGACACCCGTGAAGATCGCACCCAAGGGCGAACAGGCCCGCAACAACACCGCGTTGCCCAAGGCGATGACGCTGATCGAGGCGCTGCCGTGGCTGGAGCGCTTCCACGGCAAGACCGTCGTGATCAAGTTCGGCGGCAACGCCATGGTGGACGAGAGCCTCAAGTCGGCCTTCGCCCAGGACGTCGTCTTCCTCCGCTACGCCGGCCTGCACCCCGTCGTGGTGCACGGCGGCGGCCCGCAGATCAGCGCCCAGCTGGACCGCCTCGGCCTGGAGTCCAGCTTCACCAACGGCCTGCGGGTCACCACCCCCGAGACCATGGACGTGGTCCGGATGGTGCTGGCCGGCCAGGTGCAGCGCGAACTCGTCGGCCTGCTCAACGAGCACGGCCCGTTCGCGGTCGGCATGACCGGCGAGGACGCGCACACCATGACGGCGGTCAAGCGGTACGCGGTGGTGGACGGCGAGCAGGTCGACATCGGCCTGGTCGGCGACATCGTCAACATCGAGGCCGGCGCGGTGAAGGCGCTGATCGCCGACGGCCGGATCCCGGTCATCTCCTCGATCGCGCGCGGCGCCGACGGCCACGTCTACAACATCAACGCGGACACCGCGGCGGCCGCCCTGGCGGTCTCGCTGGGCGCCGAGATGCTGGTGGTCCTGACCGACGTCGAGGGCCTCTACGCGGACTGGCCGAACTCCGACGACGTGATCAGCCAACTCGCCGCGAGCGAGCTGGAGGAGCTGCTGCCGAGCCTGGCCAGCGGCATGCTCCCCAAGATGGAGGGCTGCCTGCGCGCCGTCCGCTCCGGGGTGGGCACCGCCCGCGTCCTGGACGGCCGGGTGCAGCACAGCCTGCTGCTGGAAATCTTCACCGACGAGGGAATCGGCACGATGGTCGTGCCGGACGACGAACAGACCGTGACCGGGGGACTGGCATGACCGCGAACGAGCAACTGACCGGCCGGTGGCAGCACGCCTTCACCGACAACTACGGCACCCCGCGGATCGCGCTGGTGCGCGGTGCGGGCGCCAAGCTCTGGGACGCCGACGGCAAGGAGTACACCGACCTGCTCGGCGGCATCGCCGTCAACGCCCTCGGCACCGCCCACCCGGCGGTCGTCGAGGCCGTCAGCCGGCAGATCGCCACCCTGGGCCACGTCTCCAACCTCTTCATGGCCGAGCCGACCATCACCCTCGCGGAGCGGCTGCTGGAGCTCGACGGCCGGGAGGGCGGCCGGGTGTTCTTCTGCAACTCCGGCGCCGAGGCCAACGAGGCCGCCTTCAAGATCAGCCGCCGGACCGGCCGCACCCACCTGGTCGCCCTCCAGGGCGCCTTCCACGGCCGGACGATGGGCGCCCTCGCGCTCACCGGCCAGCCGGCCAAGCAGGATCCGTTCCGCCCGCTGCCCGGCGACGTCACGCACGTCCCGTTCGGCGACGTCGAGGCGCTGCGCGCGGCCGTCACCACCGAGACCGCGGCGGTCTTCCTGGAGCCGATCCAGGGCGAGAACGGCGCCATCCCGCTGCCCGAGGGCTACCTGCGGGCGGCCCGCGAGATCACCCGGGCCACGGGCACCCTGCTGATCCTGGACGAGATCCAGACCGGCGTCGGCCGCACCGGGTACTGGTACGCCCACCAGGCCGTCGAGGGCGTCGAGCCGGACGTCGTCACCCTCGCCAAGGCGCTCGGCGGCGGGCTGCCGATGGGCGCGGTGCTGGCCTTCGGCGAGGCCGCCGACCTGCTCACCCCGGGCCAGCACGGCACCACCTTCGGGGGCAACCCGGTGGCCGCGGCGGCCGGGCTCGCGGTGCTGGACACCATCGAGTCCGAGGGCCTGCTGGAGCACGTCCGCAAGCTGGGCGAGCGGCTGCGCGAGGGCGTCGAGGCGATCGGCGACCCGCTGGTCTCGCACGTGCGCGGCGCCGGCCTGCTGCTCGGCATCGTGCTCACCGAGCCGGTGTCGGTGCGGGTGCAGGCCGCCGCGCAGGAGGCGGGCTTCCTGCTCAACGCGGCCGTCCCGGACGCCGTCCGGCTGGCCCCGCCGCTGGTGCTGACCGAGCAGGAGGCGGACGCCTTCCTCGCCGCTCTGCCGGGCGTCCTGCGGGCGGTGCGCGAGAGCGCCCCGACCGATGCGAGCTGACCGTTGTCCGGGAGAATAACCACATGACCGTTTCCCACTCCGGCCCGTCCGCCGCAGGCCCGTCGCCGCAGGTGCCGCAGACCCGCACCGCGCGGCACCGGCGGATCGTGGACCTGCTCACCCGCCAGCCCGTGCGCTCGCAGAGCCAGCTCGCCAAGCTGCTCGCCGACGACGGACTCGTGGTCACCCAGGCGACCCTCTCCCGGGACCTGGACGAGCTGGGCGCGGTCAAGATCCGCAACCGGGACGGCGCGCTGATCTACGCCGTCCCGGCGGAGGGCGGCGACCGCACGCCGCGCGCGCCGATGGGGGAGTCGGCCAGCGAGGGCCGGATGGCCCGGCTGGCCGGCGAGCTGATGGTCTCCGCGACGGCCTCCGGCAACCTGGTGGTGCTGCGCACCCCTCCGGGGGCCGCGCAGTTCCTCGCCTCGGCGATCGACCAGGCGGAGGTGTTCGAGATCATCGGCACCATCGCCGGCGACGACACCGTCCTGCTGATCAGCCGGGACCCGGCGGGCGGCCAGGCGCTCGCCGACCACCTCATGCAACTCGCCCAGGCGAAGGCGCAGTAGCGAGCGACGACGCGAGACCCCGACACGACGCGACGCGACGCGACGCGACGCGACGCGACGCGACGCGACGCGCGACGACGCGACACGACGCGACACGACGCGCGACGACGCGACACGACACGAAACCCCGACCGGTGGAGACTTCCCCGGCCGGGGTTTTGTGTTTCATACGGACTAGTGCATACTTATGCCTGTCGCCGTAAACCTGTACGGAAACCCTGTACGTAGAGCTGTAAGGAGAAAGCCGTGGCCGAGCGCGTCGTACTCGCCTACTCGGGCGGACTGGACACCTCCGTCTGCATCGGCTGGATCGCCGAGGAGACGGGCGCCGAGGTCATCGCCGTCGCCGTCGACGTCGGCCAGGGCGGCGAGGACCTGGAGGCGATCCGCCGGCGGGCGCTGGACTGCGGCGCCGTCGAGGCCGAGGTCGCGGACGCCCGCGACGAGTTCGCCGACGAGTACTGCCTCCCGGCGATCAAGGCCAACGCGCTCTACCAGGGCCAGTACCCGCTGGTCTCCGCGCTGTCCCGGCCGGTCATCGTCAAGCACCTGGCCGCCGCCGCCCGCAAGCACGGCGCCACCACCGTCGCGCACGGCTGCACCGGCAAGGGCAACGACCAGGTCCGGTTCGAGGTCGGCATCAACTCCCTGGCCCCCGGCCTGAAGTGCATCGCCCCGGTGCGCGACTACGCGATGACCCGGGACAAGGCGATCGCCTTCGCCGAGGCCAAGGGCCTGCCGATCGCCACCACCAAGAAGTCCCCGTACTCGATCGACCAGAACGTCTTCGGCCGGGCCGTCGAGACCGGCTTCCTGGAGGACATCTGGAACGCCCCGATCGAGGACGTCTACGACTACACCCAGGACCCGGCCGCCCCGCGCGAGGCCGACGAGGTGGTCATCACCTTCGACGCCGGCGTCCCGGTGGCGATCGACGGCCGCAAGGTCACCGTCCTCCAGGCCATCGAGGAGCTCAACAAGCGGGCCGGCGCCCAGGGCGTCGGCCGGCTGGACATGGTCGAGGACCGGCTGGTCGGCATCAAGTCCCGGGAGATCTACGAGGCCCCCGGCGCGATCGCCCTGATCACCGCCCACCAGGCCCTGGAGAACGTCACCGTCGAGCGCGAACTCGCCCGCTACAAGCGGCAGGTGGAGCAGCGCTGGGCCGAACTCGTCTACGACGGCCTCTGGTTCTCCCCGCTCAAGCGCGCGCTGGACGGCTTCGTGAACGAGGCCAACCAGCACGTCTCCGGCGAGATCCGGATGGTCCTGCACGGCGGCCGGGCCGTGGTCGACGGCCGCAGGTCCGACCAGTCGCTGTACGACTTCAACCTCGCCACCTACGACACCGGCGACACCTTCGACCAGTCGATGTCCAAGGGCTTCATCGAGATCTTCGGGATGTCCTCGAAGCTCGCCGCCCGCCGCGACCTCGCCTGATCCCCTCCCGTCCCCACCCCCCTTCCCCGTCAGGAGCCCACGCGATGTCCGCCGACCAGCACGCCGACCAGACCGCCGACGTCCGCCTCTGGGGCGCGCGCTTCGCCGACGGCCCGTCCGAGGCGCTGGCCAGGCTCTCCGCCTCGGTCCACTTCGACTGGCGCCTCGCGCCGTACGACATCGCCGGCTCCAAGGCCCACGCCCGGGTCCTGCACAAGGCCGGCCTGCTCTCCGAGGACGAGCTCGCCGCGATGCTGGCCGGCCTCGACCAGCTGCTCGCCGACGTCCAGGCGGGCACCTTCACCGGGACGGTCGCCGACGAGGACGTGCACACCGCCCTGGAGCGCGGCCTGCTGGAGCGCCTCGGCGCCGACCTCGGCGGCAAGCTGCGGGCCGGGCGCTCGCGCAACGACCAGATCGCCACCCTGTTCCGGATGTACCTGCGGGACCACGCCAGGACCATCGGCGCCCTGGTGCTCGACCTCCAGCACGCCCTGGTCGGCCTCGCCGAGGCGCACCCGGACACCGCGATGCCGGGCCGCACCCACCTCCAGCACGCCCAGCCCGTCCTCTTCGCCCACCACGTCCTCGCGCACGTGCAGGCCATCGGCCGGGACGCCGAGCGGCTGCGCCAGTGGGACGCCCGCACCGCCGTCTCCCCGTACGGCTCCGGGGCGCTGGCCGGCTCCTCGCTCGGCCTCGACCCGCAGGCCGTCGCCGCCGACCTCGGCTTCGAGGGCGGCTCGGTCGGCAACTCCATCGACGGCACGGCCTCGCGCGACTTCGTCGCCGAGTTCGCGTTCGTGACCGCGATGATCGGCATCAACCTCTCCCGGATCGCGGAGGAGGTGATCATCTGGAACACCAAGGAGTTCGGCTTCATCACGCTGCACGACGCCTTCTCCACCGGTTCCTCGATCATGCCGCAGAAGAAGAACCCGGACATCGCCGAGCTCGCCCGGGGCAAGTCCGGCCGGCTGATCGGCAACCTGACCGGCCTGCTGGCCACCCTGAAGGCCCTGCCGCTCGCCTACAACCGGGACCTCCAGGAGGACAAGGAGCCGGTGTTCGACTCCTGCGACACGCTGGAGGTGCTGCTGCCCGCGTTCACCGGGATGATGGCCACCCTCACCGTGCACCGGGAGCGGTTGGAGGAGCTGGCCCCGGCCGGCTTCTCGCTCGCCACCGACATCGCCGAGTGGCTGGTCAAGCAGGGCGTGCCGTTCCGGGTCGCGCACGAGGTGGCCGGTGCCTGCGTCAAGGTCTGCGAAGCCGAGGGCATCGAGCTGTCCGACCTGACGGACGAGCAGTTCGCGGCGATCTCGGTGCACCTGACGCCCGAGGTGCGGTCGGTGCTCAGCGTGCACGGCGCCATCGCCTCGCGCAACGGGCGCGGCGGCACCGCGCCGTCGGCGGTGGCGGTCCAGCTCGCCGAGGTGAAGGCGGACCTGGCGCGGCAGCAGGAGTGGATCCAGGGCTGACCACCGGCCTGCGGGGGAGGGGCGTGACGGTCCGACCGTCGCGCCCCTCCGGCGTCCGCACCCCCGGTCGGGCGTAACCCGACCCGCCCCGGCCCGTCATGCACGGTGTGTGCACAACCCTTCCGCCCGTCCCCTCCGCCGAGGACGTCTTCCTCGCCGAACGCCGCCGCCGCGTGGTCCGCGAGACCGTGGCCGGCCTGCCGGGCCGCTGCCCCGAGCTGGTCGCCGCCCTCGCCGAGGATCCGCCGCCGACCTACCGGGAGCTCTCCGAACGCCTCGGCATGCCGCGCGGCTCGATCGGGCCGACCCGCTCGCGCTGCCTCGCCTGCCTGCGGATCCTCCTGCACGCCGAGCGGTACCCGTGAGCGGTGCCCGCGAGCGGCCGGTGACGCTCCGCACGCGGATCACCCCGGAGGCGGCTCCGCCCGGGTGACGCTCCGCACGCCCGTCTCCCGCGTGACCCTCGCCACGTCGAGCCGTCGCCGCCCCCGGCCGCGCCCCGCACGCGGCGCCCTCCACCCGCCCCACCACCCGCCCCGCCCCCGCGTGACCCTCGCCACGTCGGACGCCCCGGAGGTTGAGAGCAGCTGACACCCGGGTAGAGCGCTGGCGAACGTAGCTCTTGACGGTGCCGCGATCACTCGGATACTGAGCGTGAGCGCGTCGCCGTCGACCCGGTCACTTCCGGGCCGCGCGGCTGGTACGTTCGTGCGCCACCCCCGGTCAGGGCAGATCCCCGGCCGGGACATCTCCGGCAGGGCATCCGGTGCGTCACCCTCACGTTTGCGCGCCGGGCACGACGATGGGGAGGCCCCAGCACATGGGCATGAGCGTGATCATCTCGGCGGCGGACGCCGAGGACGCGGAGCAGATCCTCAAGCTCCAGTACCTCGGCTACCAGCCCGAGGCGGAGCTGTACGGCGACTGGGCGATCGAGCCCCTGACGCAGAGCCTGGAGAGCCTGCGCGCCGAACTGTCCGGGCAGTACGTCCTGGTCGCCCGGCTGGGCGACGAGGTGGTCGGCACCATCCGCGGTCACGTCGACGCCGAGGGCGTCGGCCGGATAGGGCGCCTGGTCGTCCACCCGAGGATGCAGCGGCACGGCCTGGGCGGCCGGCTGCTGGACGCGCTGGAGCGCCGCCTCGCCGAGGACGGCCGTCCGGTGACCTCCTACCGCCTGTTCACCGGCCACCGCAGCCTCGGCAACCTGCGGCTGTACACCCGCCTGGGCTACCGGCAGTCCGCGGTCGAGCCGGTCACCGACCGGCTCAGCCTGGTACACCTGGAGAAGCCCGCCGTGGTGTCGCTCGCCGCGACCGCCTGAGCCCTCCGCCCGTTCCGGCCCGCACGGCGCCGCCACCATCCGGACACTCCGGTGGCGGCGCCGAGCCGCATCGTCGCTGGTTGCGGCGCCGGGTGTCCGCATTGCGGACATCACATCCAAGTAATTGGGTCCAAATCGACCCATCTGATTTACTGGCTCACATGACTGCGACGACGAAATGGACCCCCACCGGCACCCTGCCGGCAGGTGAGCGCGCCATGTGCCGTCGAATGTGTCACCGCTGAGGGCCACCGCCCCCGGCACCCGGTTGAGGGTGCCCCCACCTCGCGCCCCGAAGCGAGACCCGGCGTCGTTCCCGTCCGTGCGAGCGCGCCCAGCCTGCCACACCCCTTCTCCCCGCCTGCCCACCCATGGGCGGGTGGTCGTCCACGACGACTCGTGCCGGTGACTCCTGCCCGATGACTCGTAAGGGCCACGCCGTCGCGCGGCCCGGCCGCCCAGCGGCCACGATCAAGAGGTGGCAGGTCCGGATCCCCCTGGCGAAGCGCCGTGCACGTCGCCGACCGCACCCCGGTCGGGCGGCCGCCCGCCGCCCGCCCCCGACCCACGGAAGCAGCTGTGATCACCACCACGGACCTCACGAAGGTCTACCGCTCCCGAGGCCGCGAGGTGAGCGCCCTCGCCGGCGTCGACCTGCACGTCCGCCCTGGCGAGGTCTACGGAGTCGTCGGCACCAGCGGCGCAGGCAAGTCCACGCTCATCCGCTGCGTGAACATGCTGGAGCGTCCGACCTCCGGCACCGTCACGGTGGACGGGGTCGAGCTGACCGCGCTGTCCGGCGGCGAGAACCGGGCCGGCCGGGAGCTGCGGGAGGCGCGGCGCCGGATCGGCATGGTCTTCCAGCACTTCAACCTGCTCTCCTCGCGGACCGTCCAACAGAACGTCGAGCTCCCGCTGGAGATCGTCGGGCTGGACCGCACCCAGCGCCGCCGCAAGGCCGCCGAACTGCTCGACCTGGTCGGCCTCGGCGACAAGGCCCGCAGCTACCCCAACCAGCTCTCCGGCGGCCAGAAGCAGCGCGTCGGCATCGCCCGGGCCCTGGCCGGCGACCCCAAGGTGCTGCTCTCCGACGAGGCCACCTCGGCGCTCGACCCGGAGACCACCCGTTCGATCCTCAAGCTGCTGCGCGACCTCAACCAGCAGCTCGGCCTCACCGTCCTGCTGATCACCCACGAGATGGACGTCATCAAGTCCGTCTGCGACTCCGCGGCGCTGATGCGCGGCGGCCGGGTGGTCGAGTCCGGCAGGCTGACCGACCTGCTGGCCCAGCCCGGCTCCGAGCTGGCCCGCGAGCTGTTCCCGCTCAGCGAGTTCGGCATCGGCCACCCCGGCTCGACCGTGCTGGAGATCACCTTCCAGGGCGACTCCTCGGCCCAGCCCTTCGTCTCCCAGCTGGCCCGCACCTACCAGATCGACATCAACATCCTCGGCGCCGCGGTGGAGACCATCGCCGGTCGGATGGTCGGCCGGATGCGGGTCGAGCTCTCCGGCGGCCACCAGGACAACGTGGTGCCGATCGGCTACCTGCGCGAGCAGGGCCTGCAGGTGGACGTACTGGGCGCGGCGGACGGAGCGGTGGCATGACCTGGGACGAGATGTGGGCCCTGATGGGGCCCGCCACGCAGGAGACCTTCCAGATGGTCGGCGTCTCCACGGCCGTCACCGTGCTGCTCGGCCTGCCGCTGGGCATCCTGCTGGTGCTGACCGACAAGGGCGGGCTGCTGGCCAACCGGGCCGTCAACAAGTCGATCGCCTTCGTGGTGAACATCGCCCGCTCGGTGCCGTTCATCATCCTGATGATCGCGCTGATCTCCTTCACCCGCTGGCTGGTCGGCACCTCCATCGGCTGGCAGGCGGCGACCGTGCCGCTCACCATCGGCGCCATCCCGTTCTTCGCCCGCCTGGTCGAGACCTCCGTCCGCGAGGTCGACCGCGGCCTGGTCGAGGCCGTCCAGGCGATGGGCGGCAGCACCTGGACGATCGTCCGCAAGACCCTGCTCCCGGAGGCGCTGCCCGGCATCGCCGCCTCGGTGACCACCACGATCATCACGCTGATCAGCTACTCCGCGATGGCCGGCACGGTCGGCGGCGGCGGCCTCGGCACGCTCGCCGTCAACTACGGCTACCAGCGCTTCGAGACGGCCTTCATGTGGGTCATCGTGGCCGAGCTGGTGATCCTCGTCACCGCCGTCCAGCTGATCGGCGACTTCGCCGTCCGGCGCCTCGCCAACCGCGGCGGCACCGGCGGCCGGACCCGCCTGCTGGGCCGCACCCCGGCCGGACCGGCCGCCCCCGACGCGGACCTCGTCGCCCCCTAGACCTCCCGGGTCCGACACCGGACCACGGCTCCCCGTATCACGCAGAAAGGCACTTTTCGTGCGCAACGCCCTGAAGTTCACCAGCATCCTCGCCACCGCCGGCATCGCCCTCTCGCTGGCCGCGTGCGGCAGCTCCGGGTCCTCCTCCTCGGACCCGAACGCGCCGCTCAAGGTCATCGCCAGCCCCACCCCGCACGGGCAGATCCTCAAGTACGTCAAGGACAACCTCGCGGCCAAGGCGGGCCTCAAGCTCGACATCAAGGAGGTCACCGACTACGTGACCCCCAACACGGCGGTGCAGGACGGTTCGGCCGACGCCAACTACTTCCAGCACGTCCCGTACCTGGAGGACTTCAACAAGAAGCACGGCACCGACATCGTCTCGGTCGAGCCCGTGCACCTGGAGCCGCTCGGCGTCTACTCCAAGAAGGTCAAGTCGATCGCCGACCTGCCGGACGGCGCCACCGTCGGCCTGCCCAACGACGCCACCAACGAGGGCCGCGCGCTCAAGCTGCTCGCCGACAACAAGCTCATCACGCTGAAGGACGGCGTCACCACCGCCGCCACCCCGGCCGACGTGACGGGCAACCCGAAGAACCTCAAGTGGAAGGAGCTGGAGGCCGCCCAGCTGCCCCGCTCCATCGCCGACCTCGACGCCGCCGTCATCAACGGCAACTACGCGCTCGACTCCGGTCTGAAGCCCTCCACCGACGCGCTGGTGCTGGAGAAGGCCGAGGGCAACCCGTACGCCAACATCCTCGCCGTGAAGAAGGGCAAGGAGAACGACCCGCGCGTGAAGAAGCTGGCCGAGCTGCTGCACTCCGACGAGGTCAAGAAGTACATCGACGACACCTTCCAGGGCTCGGTCATCCCGGCCTTCTGAGCCGCGGTCCGATCCACGCCCTGACCCCGACCGGGCCCCCGCCGCACCTCGGCGGGGGCCCGGTCGGGCAGGATGCACCGGGGCGCCTGGTCGGCGGCGTTCTGACGTACCGTCGTGCGGGCGGCGCACCGCGTGACACCCGGGGCACGGCGGGGGCGTACGGTGTTGTGTTCACGACCCGGCGAGGAGAGACGGCATGGCAGCGAGCTTCCCCGAGACCGCCATCAGCACCGAACGGCTTCTGCTGCGGCCCCTTGCGGAGGACGACGCGCCCGGCCTGGCCACGATGATGGCGGACGAACTCGTCCTGGCCTGGACCGACCTGCCGCACCCCTTCACCGAGGCGTACGCGACCGAACTCGCCCGCACCCTCGCCCCCGCCCACCGGGCCGCCGGCCGCGGCATCGTCTTCGCCGTCACCGAGCACCTCACCCAGCGCCTGGTCGGCCTGGTCGAACTGCGCAACACCGACTGGCGCCTGCGCAGCACCGAGATCTCCTACGTCACCGCCTCCTGGGCCCGCGGCGAGGGCTACGCGCCCGAGGCCGTCCTCGGCGTCAGCCAGTGGCTGTTCGAGGACCGCGACTTCCTGCGCCTGGAGCTGCGCACCGCCGCCGGGAACACCGCCGCCCAGCAGGTCGCCCAGAAGATCGGCGGCATCAGCGAGGGCGTGCTGCGCAGCGCCTGGATAGTCCGGGGCGAGTCCGGCGAGTCCGGCGAGTCCGGCGGGTCCGGCGAGGCCGCCGTGGAGAGCCGCAGCGACCTCATCCTGTGGAGCCTGCTCCCGGAGGACCTGGACGCGCCCGAGCCCGAACCGCAGCGGACCGGCTGGCACGGCGACCAGCGCTACGTGCTGCGCGACTGAGCCGCCCCGATCGCGCGTACCACCCGCGCCGCCCGCGCCGTTCGTGCCGCTCACCCGCCGGCGGCTCGTCACGGACATGTGTACGAGATGTCGGCGCCGAGGGGATCACACCCGGTAGCCTCTGCTCCGGCGCCGCACACCGGCGCGGTTTGTCGGCGCACCGAGCCGCACACCGGGTGACACCACAGGGACACCCGGGTCGCAGGCCGGTCCGCGCACCGAGTCGAGGGAGAACGGCCGCAGATGGCTGACCGGATCACGGTCATCGGGTGGGACGGCACGCCGCTGACCGAGGCCGCCGGCGCGGCCCTCGCCGCAGCGACCCTGGTGGCCGGCGCCCCCTACCAACTGAACGCCCTCCCGGTGCCGGACGCCGCCGAGCGGATCACCCTCGGCAACGTCCGGCAGGCCGCCCGGCGGATCGCCGAGCACCGCGGCGCCGCCGTCGTCGTCGCCGAGGGCGACCCGGGCTTCTTCGGCGTCGTGCGCGCGCTGCGCCGCCCCGAGTACGGCCTCGAACTGGAGGTCCTGCCCGCCGTCTCCTCGGTCGCCGCCGCCTTCGCCCGGGCCGGCATGCCCTGGGAGGACGCCCAGGTAGTCAGCGCCCACGGCGGACGGCTGCGCCGCGCGGCCAACATCTGCCGGGCCCACCCCAAGGTCGCGGTGCTGACCGCGCCCGGCGCCGGTCCGAGCGAACTGGCCCTCATGCTGCGCGGGGTGCATCGGACCTTCGTGGTCTGCGAGGCCCTCGGTACTCCGGACGAGGACGTCACCGTCCTCACCTCCGACCGGATCGCCGACCACGTGTGGCGCGACCCCAACGTGGTGCTGGTGATCGGCGGCCACGGCGGTCCCCAGGCCGGCGGGGTCGACACGGCGGCCGGCTGGCTGGCCGGGCGCCCGGTCGGCTTCCCCGGCGCGGACCGCGGCTGGGCGCTCCCCGGTGACGCCTACGCGGGCGCCGGGCGCGCGGAGGGCGAGCCCGGCGCATCGGAGGCACTCCCCGCGCACGTGCGCGCCCTGGTGCTGGCCCGTCTGGGTGCTCGTCCGGGGGACCTGGTCTGGTCGGTCGGCGCGGGCAGCGGCGCCCTCGCGGTGGAGGCGGCCCGATTCGGCGCCGCCGTCGTCGCGGTCGAGGCGTCCCGTTCGGCCTGCGCCCGGCTGGCGGTGAACGCGCGCCGGTACGGCGTCGAGGTGGAGACCGTGCACGGGCAGGGCCCCGAGGTGCTGGGCGGCCTGCCCGAGCCGGACGTGGCGGTGGTGGAGTCCGGCGGCCTCGACGTGGTGCGCGCGGTGCTGGCCCGTCGTCCGGAGCGGTTCGTCGCGGTGCCCCGGACCCTCGCCGAGGGGGAGCAGATCCACCGGGCGATCGCCGAGGCCGGCTACCGGGCGGACGGCGCGCTGCTGCAGTCCACCGCGCTGTCGGCCGCCGCCGGCGCCGGCGGCGGGCTGGCTCTGGGGGCGGGCGGTACCGGTGTGCTGCTGCTCTGGGGTGAGCAGATCGCGTGAAGGACCGGGGTGCGTTCTGTGGATCCGGCCCGATCCGCCGGGCGCATTGCGCTCCCGTGCGGTGCTGCTGAGGGGGCGTGGTGGGGCCGCGCGGTGATCCAGGTCGCATCCGGACACCGATTCGAGAGGTGACCGTGCTGGGCCGGTAGTGTGGCGTCCTGGGCGGCTGCGACGGTCGGCGACCCACCCGATTCAGTCGGTTTGTCGCCTTTTTGACGTGGTGCAACCCGGTTTTGCTCGGAGTGTGGGCAATTCGACGGGCCGCGTGCCGGACCTGGAGAATGCCGTAGGGTCCGGTGCGGTCGTGCCGGTTGCTCCGGGTTGTCGTTGTTTCAGATGGTGCGCCGCCCGGTGTGGGCGGCGCGCAGGCCGGGGTGCCGCAGTGCGCCGGAAGGACTTGGGCCGCAGCGCCTCGGCGCGGCGGCCGCGTGTGGTTGAGGGACGGGCCGGTGCAGGCCCGGCCCGTGCGGATGGGCGCTGCGGTCGGTGATCGTGTCGCCAAGGGCGCGGCAGCGGCCTGGAAGGAGCGTTTGACAATGACCGATGGCGGCCACGTCCCGGGCGAGGGAATGCCGGAGCACCTGAACGCCGGGCCGGACCAGCTCGGCGGACCGGAGGGCGTCGCGGGCGTTGCACCCCTGCAGGGCGTCGCGACGGACGGCGGCATGATCCCGAACCCGACGGCGCCGGGCCACGGCCTGGCCGGTGGTGCGGTGCCCCCCGGCGCGGGAGTCATCCCGCCGCAGGGCCGGCCGCTCGGCGCGTCCGGCTTCGCCGTACCGGCCCCCGGCCTGTCGGCTCCCGGCGCACCGGTTTCCGGCGTGCCCGGTGAGGGCTGGGGCGTCGACCCGGGCGCCCCGCGTCCGGCCTTCCACTTCCTCGACCAGGACGACGAGGACGACGTCCTGCTGATGCCCGGTCCGCAGGGCTCCTGGGGCGAGCCGCTGGCGCCCCTCCCGACCGAGCCGACGCCGCTCGCCCCGCAGCAGGACGGCACGCCGGTCGAGCCTTCGTGGCCGCCGCTGGAGCCGCCGGTGCTCGGCGCCGAGCAGGCGCAGCAGCCGTTCCACGCCGCCCCGGCGCACCCGCAGGCCGCGGAGGCGATGACGGCTTCTCAGCCGCCGCGCCGCCCGCTGCACGCGGGCCCGCCGATCCCGGATCCGTCGCTGATGACCGGCCAGGTCCCGGTGCGCTCGCTCGCCGACCGCGGCCCGTCGCAGGGCGGCACGCCCGCGCACGGCATCCCGGTGGTCGGTCGGCCGCCGGTGGCCGAGGCCGTCGCCCCGGCGCCGGCCGCCGCGCCGCAGGCCGTTCCGGCGGCGCCCGCGCCGGCGGTTCCCGTGACGGAGGCCCAGGAGTTCCAGCAGGTGCCGCTGGCCTCGCACCCGGTCGAGGCCCAGCTGGCCGTCGAGACGGTCGGGGCGATCGAGGTGATCGAGGTCGTCGAGCTGCCGGAGGCCGTCGTCGTCGCCGAGGCCGTGGTGGACGCGGCGCAGGCCGTCGTGGCCGAGCCGGTCCCGGCGGAGTCCGGCCAGCCGGTCGTCGACCCGGGCGGCACGCCCCTCGCCCCGCCCCTCGCCGGGGCCGTGGTTCCGGCCTCGGGCGAGGCGCCGGTCGAGCCCGTCGCCGAGGCCGCCGTCGAGGCCGCCGCGCAGGCCGCGCCCGCGGAACAGACCGAGGCCCCCGCCCCGGCCGGCCCGCCGCGGCGCATCTCCGCATTCCTGGCCGCGCCCACCCCGCACGGCCTGCCTCCGGTCGCGGCGGCCGCGCAGGCCCCGGTGGCCGAGGAGGCCGCCCCGCAGCAGCCCGCTCCCATAGCGGCCGAGGAGCCGGCCGGGGAGCCGGTCCAGGCCGCCCCGCCCGTCGAGGCCGCTGGAACGGTCGAGACCGGCGAGCCCGCCGAGGCCGTGGCGCCCGCGCCGGAGGCGGTCGTCGAGGCCGTCGTCGAAACGGTCGTCGAGGCGGTTGCCGAGACCGCCGCCGGCACGGGCGAGATGCCCTCCGGCCAGGCCGTCGTCGAGCCCGTCGAGCCCGTCGAGGCTGCCGCCGAGCCCGCCGCCGAGGTCGCTGCCGAGCCCGTTGTCGAGCCCACCGAGGAGGCCGCGCCGGTCGTGAACCAGGCCGTCGAGGCCCCGGTCGAGCCGGTCGTCGAGCCCGTCGTCGAGCCTCAGACCGGGGCCGCCGCAGCGGAGACCGCGCCGCAGCAGCTCGCGGACGCCACCCCGGTCACCGAGGCCGCCGAGCCGGTCGCCGAGACCGCCGCCGAGCCGGTCGCAGAAGCTGCCCCGGCCACGCCGGAGGACCAGGCCCAGCCCGTCACCGAGCCGGCCGCGGAGTCCGCCGAGCAGGCCCCCGCCGCCGAGTCGGTCGCCGTCGAGCCCGTCGTGGCCGCCGAGGCCGTTGTCGAGGAGGCCGCCGCACCGGAGGCCCCTGCCGACCAGGCCGCTGACGCGTCCGTGGCAGCCGAGTCCCCCGCCGCCGAGCAGCAGCCGGCCGAGCAGGCCGAGCAGGCCGTCGAGCCTCAGACGGATGCACCGACGGATGCATCGACGGAGGCATCGACGGAGGCATCGACGGAGGCGCCGACGGAGGACCTGGCGGAGCAGCCCGCCGAGGAAGCACAGGCCGAGGAAGCACAGGCCGAGGAGCCGCAGGCCGAAGAGCCGGCCGAGCCCCGCGGCCCGGCCGCGCCCGGCTTCGACCAGGCCGAACGCGAGGCCGTCCACCAGGTGATCCGCGAGCGCCGCGACATCCGCAACGGCTTCCGCCCGGACCCGATCCCGCACGAGGTGCTGATCCGCGTCCTGGAGGCCGCCCACACCGCGCCCAGCGTCGGCTACTCCCAGCCCTGGGACTTCGTGGTGATCCGCTCGGCCAAGACCCGCCGGCGGATGCACGCCCTGGCCGAGCGCCAGCGCGAGGTGTACGCGGACTCGCTGCCCAAGGGCCGGGCCAAGCAGTTCAAGGAGATCAAGACCGAGGCCATCCTCGAAACGCCGGTCAACATCGTGGTGACCGCCGACCGCACCCGCGGCGGCCGACACACGCTGGGCCGGCACACCCAGCCCCAGATGGCCCCGTACTCGGCCGCCCTGGCGGTCGAGAACCTCTGGCTGGCCGCCCGCGCCGAGGGCCTGGGCGTCGGCTGGGTGAGCTTCTTCGACGACGAGGAGCTGGTCCGCGAGCTCGGCCTGCCCGAGCACCTGGAGGTCGTCGCCTACCTGTGCGTCGGCTTCGTCGACTCCTTCCCGGACGAGCCCGAGCTGGAGCAGCAGGGCTGGGCCAAGAAGCGCCCGCTGTCCTGGGTGGTCCACGAGGAGCAGTACGGCAACCGCGCGCTGCCCGGCGAGGAGCCGCAGAGCCTGCTCGCCGAGACCCTGCGCGGCATCCGCCCGCTGGACGCCAAGGCGCTCGGCGAGGCCTGGGACCGGCAGAAGCGGATGACGAAGCCGGCCGGCTCGCTCGGCATGCTGGAGATCATCTCCGCGCAGCTGTGCGGCCTGTCCCGCAAGTGCCCGCCGCCGATCCCGGAGCCCGCCTGCGTGGCGATCTTCGCGGGTGACCACGGCGTGCACGCGCAGGGCGTCAGCCCGTGGCCGCAGGAGGTGACCGCCCAGATGGTCGGCAACTTCCTGGCCGGGGGAGCGGTGATCAACTCCTTCGCCAAGCAGATCGGCACCGAGGTCTGCGTGGTCGACGTCGGCGTCGCCGCCGAACTGCCGGAGGCCATCCAGCAGGGCCGCACCACCGGCCTGCTGCCGCGCAAGGTCAAGCCCGGCACCGACGACATGACCCAGGGTCCGGCGATGACCCGCGAGGAGGCCCTCAAGGCCATCGAGGTCGGTATCGAGACCGCCCGCGACCTCGTCGCGGCGGGCAACAAGGCACTGGTCACCGGCGACATGGGGATCGCCAACACCACCGCCTCGGCCGCCCTGATCTCGGTGTTCACCGGCCTCGACCCGGCCGAGGTCACCGGCCGCGGCACCGGCATCGACGACGAGACGCACGCCCGCAAGATCGAGGTCATCCGGGCCGCGCTGGCCCTGCACCGGCCCGACCCGGCCGACCCGATCGGCGTCCTCGCCGCCGTCGGCGGCCTGGAGCACGCGGCCCTGGCCGGCTTCCTGCTGGGCGCGGCCTCGCTGCGCACCCCGGTGGTCCTGGACGGCGTCATCGCGGGTTCGGCCGCGCTGGCGGCCAAGGCGATCGCCCCCGAGGTGCTGGCGGCCTGCATCGCCGGCCACCGCTCCGCCGAGCCCGGCCACCAGGCCGCGCTGGCGAAGCTGGGCCTGCGTCCGCTGATCGACCTGGACCTGCGGCTCGGCGAGGGCACCGGTGCCCTGCTGGCCCTGCCGCTGGTGCAGAGCGCGGCCCGGGCGATGCACGATGTAGCCACCTTCGACTCCGCCGGGGTCACCGAGAAGGGCTGACGTCCTCCGTCACCACTGCGCGGACCGGCCCGAGGGCGCGCCGGTCCGCGCAGCGGCGTCACGCCGCACCCGCACCCCGGCCCCTCACCCCCGATCAGGAGCACCGCCGATGACCGCGCCCACCCCGCACCCCAGCACCGAAGGCCGTACCCCGTACCCGGTCGGCCTGCTGCTCGCCGGCCGCCGCGTGGTCGTGGTCGGCGGCGGCCAGGTCGCGCAGCGCCGGCTCCCCGCGCTGATCGCCACCGGTGCGGAGCTGCACCTGATATCGCCGGCCACCACCCCGGCCGTGCAGGCGATGGCCGACGCGGGCGAGCTCACCTGGCACGCCCGCCCGTACCGGGACGGCGACCTGGCCGGCGCCTGGTACGCCCTGGTCGCCACCGACGACCCGGCGGTCAACGGTGCCGTCAGCGCCGAGGCCGAGCGCGAGCGGGTGTTCTGCGCCCGCAGCGACGACGCCTCCGCCGCCACCGCCTGGACCCCGGCCAGCGGCCGCGACGCGGGTGCCACCGTCGCGGTCCTCACCGGTGACCCGCGCCACTCGGCGGCTCTGCGCGACGCCATCGTGGACGGCCTGCGGGACGGCTCGCTGGCCGTCCGCCAGTTCCGCGCGCACGGCGTCGGCGGTGCCTCGGGGCAGCCGGGCCGGGGGAGCGTCGCCCTGGTCGGCGGCGGGCCGGGCGACCCGGACCTGATCACCGTGCGCGGCCGCCGCCTGCTGGCCGACGCCGACGTGGTGGTCGCCGACCGCCTCGCCCCGCGCGAGCTGCTCGCCGAACTGCCCGAGCACGTCGAGGTGATCGACGCGTCCAAGATCCCCTACGGCCGGTTCATGGCCCAGGAGGCGATCAACCGGACGCTGATCGAGCACGCCAGGGCCGGCAAGTTCGTGGTCCGGCTCAAGGGTGGCGACCCGTACGTCTTCGGGCGCGGCGGCGAGGAGCTGCTCGCCTGCGCCGAGGCCGGGCTGCCGGTCACCGTCGTCCCGGGCATCTCCAGCTCGATCAGCGTCCCGGCGTCGGCCGGCGTCCCGGTCACCCACCGGGGCATGACGCACGAGTTCACCGTGATCTCCGGTCACGTCGGCCCGGACGACGAGCGCTCGCTCACCAACTGGGAGGCCGCCGCGAAGATGCGCGGCACCCTGGTGCTGCTGATGGCCGTGGACAAGATCGGCGCGATCGCCGCGAAGCTCGTCGAGCACGGCCGCCCGGGCGACACCCCGGTCGCGATCGTCCAGGAGGGGACCACCGCGGCCCAGCGCCGGGTGGACGCCACCCTGGCCACCGTCGCCGCGACCGTCGAGGCGGAGCGGATCAAGCCGCCGGCCGTGATCGTCGTCGGCGACGTGGTCAACGTCCTGGCGGCCGCCTTCCAGCGGTGAGCGCCCGGAGTGGGAAGTCGGGCCCGTCGACTTCCCACTCCGACCTCCCACGTCGGCCGGCTGCTCCGGCCGGCTACTCCAGCGGCTGCTCCGTCCAGATCACCTTCCCCGTCGCCGTGTAGCGCGTCCCCCAGCGGTCCGCGAACTGCGCGACCAGGAACAGCCCGCGCCCGCCCTCGTCGGTGGTCGCCGCGTACCGCAGGTGCGGCGAGGTGCTGCTGCCGTCCGACACCTCGCAGATCAGCGCCCGGTCCCGCAGCAGCCGCACCCGGATCGGCCCGGTGCCGTACCGGATGGCGTTGGTCACCAGCTCGCTCAGGATCAGCTCGGTGACGAACGCCGCCTCGTCCAGCCCCCAGGCCGCCAGCCGCTCCGCCACCTCGGCCCGGACGGCGCCCACCGCCGCCGGTTCGGGCGGCACCTCCCACTCCGCGACCTGGTCCGGCGCCAGCACCCTGGTCCGCGCCACCAGCAGCGCGATGTCGTCCAGCGGACGCTCCGGCAGCATCGCCCCGAGCACGTCCGCGCAGGTCTGGTCCGGCGTGCGCGGCGGCCCGGTCAGCGCCGCCCGCAGCAGTTCGAGCCCCTCACCGATGTCCCGCTCGCGGTCCTCCACCAGCCCGTCGGTGTACAGCACCAGACGGCTGCCCTCGGCGAGGTCGAACTCGACGTTCTCGAACGGCAGCACCGCCAGCCCCAGCGGCGGCCCGGTCGCCAGCTCCGGGAACACCACCCGCCCGTCCGGGCCCACCACAGCGGGCGGCGGATGCCCGGCGCTGGCCAGCGTGCACCGCCGCGCCACCGGGTCGTAGATCGCGTACAGGCAGGTCGCCCCGGTCAGGGCCGCGCCCTCGCCGCTCCCGGCCTCGTCCTGGTCGATCCGGTTCACCAGGTCGTCCAGATGCCCCAGCAGCTCGTCCGGCGGCAGGTCCAGCGTCGAGAAGTTGTGGATCGCCGTCCGCAGCCGGCCCATCGTCGCCGCCGCGTGCAGGCCGTGCCCCACCACGTCCCCGACGACCAGGGCCACCCGCGCGCCCGGCAGCGGGATCACGTCGAACCAGTCGCCGCCCACCCCGGCCTGGGCCGGCAGGTAGCGGTGCGCGACGTCCAGCGCGCTCTGCGGCGGCAGGTTGCGCGGCAGCAGGCTGTGCTGGAGCGTCACCGCCATCGCGTGCTCCCGGGTGTAGCGGCGCGCGTTGTCGATGCACACCGCCGCGTGCGCCACCAGCTCCTCGGCCAGCACCAGGTCGTCCGCCTCGAACGGTTCCGGGCGGTCCGCCCGCCAGAACCGGGCCACCCCCAGCAGCACCCCGCGCGCCCGCAGCGGCACCCGCACCATCGAGTGCACCCCGTACGCCAGCACCCGGGCCGAGCGCTCCGGATCCTGCTCCCGCCACTCCGGGGACCGGGCCAGCCAGGGTTCCAGCCCCGACTCCCCGCTGTGCAGCGCCCCGGCCAGCGGGGTGGCCGGCACCACGTCCAGCACCGTGTCCACCGGGTAGAACGGAGCGTCGTCCCGGATCCCGGCGAGCGCGACGCGGCGCATCCGCCCCAGCGAGGTGCCCGGCGGCGGCTCCTCGCCCGTCAGCACCTGGTCCGCCAGGTCCACCGTGACGAAGTCCGCGAACCGGGGCACCGCGACCTGCGCCAGCTCCTCCGCCGTCCGCGTCACGTCCAGCGAGCTGCCCACCGTCACCCCGGCGTCGTACAGCAGCCGCAGCCGTCGCTGCGCGCCCTCGGCCCGGCCGGACAGCGCCAGCAGCTCGGTGGAGTCACGCAGCGTGGCGACGCAGCCCGGCGGGCCGCCCACCTGGTCGGTCAGCCGGACGTTCACCGCCAGCAGCCGCTCCCCGGCCAGCACCACCTCGTCGGTCACCGGACGGTTGGCGGTCAGCAGTTCCTCGGGCGCGGGCTCCAGACCCAGTTCGGTCACCGGCCGGCCCTCGGCGTCCGGCGGCAGGTCCAGCAGCCGCCGCGCCTCGTCGTTGCAGAGCAGCAGCAGACCGTCCGCGCCGACGATCATGACGCCCTCGCGCACCGCGTGCAGCACGGCCGCGTGGTGCTCGTACATCCGGGTCATCTCGGCCGGGCCCAGCCCGTGGGTCTGGCGCCGCAGCCGACGGCTGATCAGCGCCGTGCCGAGGGTGGCCAGCCCGACCGCGCCCGCGGCGGTGCCCAGCACCACCGGCAGCTGCCGCTCGCCGGCGCTGCTCACCTTCTCCACCGTGATGCCCGCCGAGACCAGTCCGGGCACCGAGCCGTCCGGCGCGTACACCGGGACCACCGCCTGGATCCCCGGGCCGAGTGTCCCGGTGCTCCGCTCGATCACCACCTGCCCGTGCAGCGCGGGCAGGTAGGTGCCGATGAACTTCTGGCCGATCTGGGACGGGTCGGGGTGGGTGTAGCGGATACCGTCGTCGTTCAGCACGATGATGAAGTCGACGCCGGACGCGGCCCGCGCGGCCTGCGCCTTCGGTTGCAGGATCGCGCTCGGATCGGGGGAGCGCAGGGCCTCGACGATGCCGGGCGAGTTGGCGAAGGTCTGCGCGACCGCCACCGACCGGCTGCGGGCCTCGCGGTCGGCGTCGGTGTGCGACTGCACCACCAGCGCCAATGCGGCCGCCGCCACCAGCAGCAGGACGACGAGGACCTGCAGCGCGAACACCTGCCCGGCCACCGACCGGTGCCGTACGGGCCACGGCCGCTTCGCACGTGGCAGCTGTAGCCGACCGTGTGGGCGCCCACCGGAGGAGCCGGCGGAACCAGTAGCACCAGAGGCCGACGGAGCCCAGGATCGGCCCGGAAAACGGGCCATACGGCCATGTTTGCACCATGGCTGGCACAGGGCCAAGGCCAGCCCGCCCCGCGGCTTGGGCCGTTTGGCCTTCCCCGCCCCGCCTTGGCAAGATCGCAGGGTGTCCGAACCCAGCACCATCACCGACCCCGCCGACCCGCGCCTCGGCGACTACACCGGCCTCACCGACGTCGAACTGCGCCGCCAGCGCGAACCCGCCGAAGGCCTGTTCATCGCCGAGGGGGAGAAGGTCATCCGCCGCGCCCTCGCCGCCGGCTACCGGATGCGGTCGATGCTGCTGACCTCCAAGTGGCTGGAGGTGATGGCCGACGTCATCGCCGAGGCGGACGCCCCCGTCCACGTCGTCGAGCCGGGGCTCGCCGAAGCCGTCACCGGCTACCACGTCCACCGCGGCGCGCTCGCCTCGATGGAACGCAAGCCGCTGCCGCAGGCCGCGGACCTGCTCGCCGGGGCCCGCCGGGTCGCCGTCCTGGAAGGCCTGGTCGACCACACCAACCTCGGCGCGATCTTCCGCAGTGCCGCCGCCCTCGGCATGGACGCCGTCCTGCTCTCGCCCGACTGCGCCGACCCGCTCTACCGGCGCGCCGTGAAGGTCTCCATGGGCGCCGTCTTCGCGGTGCCCTACGCCCGGCTCGACCCCTGGCCGGCCGCCCTGGAGACCGTCCGAACCGCCGGATTCACCCTGCTGGCCCTCACCCCCGCCGACGCGGCCGTCGACCTCGTCGGTCTCGCCCCGCACCGCCTCCCGAAGGCGGCCCTCATGCTCGGGGCCGAAGGCGACGGCCTCACCGGCCCCGCCCTCGCCGCCGCCGACCACGCCGTCCGCATCCCGATGGCCCACGGCATCGACTCCCTCAACGTCGGTGCCGCTGCCGCCGTCTCCTTCTACGCGGTCACCGCCCCCACCGCCTGACGGGGGCGTCGGCTTCCCCTCTCACGCCGGAGGAGCCCTCACACAGAAAGCGGGAAGCAGGGAGTCGGCCAGCCGACTCCCGTGCCGCAGCCCTCCCGTGCTCAGCCCGCCGCAGCGGTGGGCGGAGCCGGGGCGGCGGCCGGAGGCTGGGTGGCGGGGCCGGAGGCGCCGGGCCAGGACTCGTCCAGGGTGCCGTCGGCACGGACGGTGTAGCGGGTCGAGGTGGTCGCGCCGGTCGCGGCGACCCGCTCCTCGCGGACGACCGTCCCGCCGTCGAGCCGCCAGGTGGCCGTCGCCTGCGGGTCGGCCGCCGAGCTGCGGGAGGTGGCGGCGATCGGGGTGTCCCCGGTGAAGGAGAAGAGCTGGACGAGGTCGACCGGCACCGAGCCCTCGGCCCGCCGCAGGACGACGACCGCTGCCGGGGCGCCCTTGTACCGGGCGGGCAGCACGGAGCTGAGCACGACCTGCGGGCCGGCCCCGACCGACCGGCCGTCCCGGAGCGCGATGCCGGGCCCGCCGGCCCCGTCCGGGTAGCTGCGGTTGGGCCAGTCCACCACCGGCCCCGGTCCGTACGGGGGCGCCAGCGGGCTGTCGCCCGCGCCGCCGTGTGCGGCCGCGGCCGCGGCGGACGGGGTGGCCGGAGGCTGGGCGGCGGGGGGTTGGGCCGCGGCGGCCCCGTCCGCCGAGGTCCCCGTCACGGCCTGCGCGCCGCCCGCGGCGGGCGCACTGGCGCTGGACCCGCCGGAGGGCCGCAGGCCCTGCTTGCCGCGGTTCTCGCACCCCTGGGCGGCCGCGATGGCCAGCGCGACGCCGAGCGTCACGGTGACGAAGACCACGAGCCGCTGCCGCAGCAGCCGCTGCCGCGCGTTGCCGGGCCGCCCGCCGGGGGCGGGGGTGTGCTGGCGGTCCCGGGGGCCGCGGTCGCGGGTGCCGGGCCGACCGGGGGGCGGGGTGTGCGGCCGCTCCCGTACCGGGCGGGTCACCGGGGTGGCCTCGGGCCGGGGGAGCGGGGCGGTGGCCGCCTGCGAGCGCCGGGCCGCGGCCGCAGCCGCGGCGGCGGCCCGGGACCGTGCCGGGGCGGGGGGTTCGGGGGAGCGCCCGGGCGCGGGCACGCCGTGCCGGGCGCCGTCGGGGGCGGGCTGGGCCGCCGGGCCCGCCGGGGCGGGTGCCGCCGCCCGCCCGTGGCCGGCCCGCGCGGTCCGGGCGGCGGTTCCGGCTGCCGCCCCGCGGGCCGCGAGTTCGCTGAGGCGCTCGTGCAGCGCGGCCGCGCCGGGCCGTTCGGCGGGTTCCTTGGCGAGGCAGGCGCGGATGAGCGGTGCCAGCGGCGTCGGTACGGCGGACAGGTCGGGTTCCTCGTGGACGACCCGGTAGAGCATGACTTCGGAGGACGCCCCGGACCCGAACGGGGTGTCCCCGGTGAGCGCGTAGGCGAGGGTGGCCCCGAACGCGAACACGTCGGTGGCGGGGGTGACGGCGGCGCCGCGGACCTGTTCGGGAGCGAGGAAGCCGGGGGAGCCGACGGCGGTGCCGACGTGGGTGAGGGTGCTGGCGCCGCGCGACCAGGCGATGCCGAAGTCGATGATGCGCGGGCCCCGCGGCGAGAGCAGGATGTTGGAGGGCTTGAGGTCGCGGTGGACGACCCCGGCCTCGTGCACCTTGACCAGCCCGTCGGCGAGTGCGGCGCCGATCCTGGCGGCCTCGGGCCAACTCAGCGGCCCTTCGTCGCCGACCTGCTTGTAGAGGGAGGGCCCGGGAACGTACGCGGTGGCGAGCCAGGGGCGGTCGGCCTCGATGTCGGAGCCGACGACGCGGGCGGTGCAGCCGCCCCGGATGCGGGAGGCGGCGGCGATCTCGCGGGCGAAGCGGGTGCGGAACTCCTGGTCCTCGGCGAGTTCGGCGCGGATCAGCTTGAGGGCGACGCGCTGTCCGCGGCGGTCGGAGCCGAGGTAGACCACGCCCATGCCGCCGGCGCCCAGCCGCCGGTGCAGGCGGTACGGCCCGACGATGCGGGGGTCCTCACGCCTCAGCCGCATCATCGCCATGTTCCGTTCCCCGTCAGCCTGTGGGTGAGGCCCCGTCGGTTGGGGCATCGTCAGTTCCTGTCTGGCACAGCTTACGGACTGCCCCCTGCGGTGTGCTGATACGCAACACCTCAAGCAGCCGTGTGATTGTCGGATCGTGCGCTGACCCGCAGGTCATAGGGGTGCCGGAGCGTTTCTCGGGGTCGCCCCTCAGGGTTCCCCCGGGGGTGCGGCCAACGCTCCCTCCCCCTGCGGTAGTACGCCTGAAGTCTGAGCGTCATCCTCCGGGATGCCCGAGGAACAGTACGACGGCATGACGCCCGGAGGGCCCCCTGGCCAATAGCGTTGTGTTCAGCGGTGGACGGGGAGCTCGTCCCCCGAGGTAAGCCGTTCACCGCGCCAACTCGACCGGACCACAGGAGTAAGGGCATGGCACCGCAGCTCACGGGAAACCCCCGCCGTCGGTCGGCCGTCGCCCAGTCCCGGTCGGTCGAGCAGCCCACCAGGCACCCGGCCGTGGCACTGGCCATGGCCCTGCCGTGCGCGGTGCTGCTGGTGCTGCTCTTCGGAGGTTGGGATCAGATGGCGAACCAGGCCCAGGCCGTCGCCGATCTGATCGGCCGCTGAGAACACGCCGGCCCCGACGGGGTCGGCCACAGAACGGGCACTGGTCCCCTGGGGACGGGGAACAGTGCCGCCGGGGAGGCCGCGGCCGCGATGACACGCGGACGGGCGTGTGTGGTGCGCAGAGCGCCCCGGCAGGCGGAGACGCCGCGTACGGACGTCGGTGAGGGCGACCGTACGCGGCTCTTCTCTTTTCCCGCAGCCGTCGGCTGTCCCGAAGTCGCCGTCTGCCCCGAAGCCCTCGTCAACGCCAAACGGCCGGGGCCGCGATCCTGACGGATCGCGGCCCCGGCCGTTACTGTGCGCGATACTGGGATTGAACCAGTGACCCCTACCGTGTCAAGGTAGTGCTCTCCCGCTGAGCTAATCGCGCCTGGTATGGCGTTCCTGCAGCAGACCCCGAAGGATCCGACGTGCGCGATACTGGGATTGAACCAGTGACCCCTACCGTGTCAAGGTAGTGCTCTCCCGCTGAGCTAATCGCGCCTGGTATGGCGTTCCTGCAGCA
>NZ_JBIWAP010000006.1:152839-287106 GCF_044760075.1 Kitasatospora sp. NPDC098663
AGACCCCGAAGGATCCGACGTGCGCGATACTGGGATTGAACCAGTGACCCCTACCGTGTCAAGGTAGTGCTCTCCCGCTGAGCTAATCGCGCGGGGAGGTCTTCCGGTCGGAACCGGTCGAACCTCTCGGAGGTGGAGACGGGATTTGAACCCGTGTACACGGCTTTGCAGGCCGTTGCCTCGCCTCTCGGCCACTCCACCAGGCAACACACGAAGAACGATCTTACACTGTTCTCCATCGAGCGGACGACGAGATTCGAACTCGCGACCCTCACCTTGGCAAGGTGATGCTCTACCAACTGAGCCACGTCCGCCTGTCTCCCGGGACCTTCACCGCTTTTCTTCGGCTGCGCTCCCTGGCGACGTGTTGAACTCTAGCGGATTCCCGGGCCAGCTAAAAATCCGTTCCCGCAGCGTGCCGATGGGATGCCCGCCGAGAGCCTCCCCGCCGACCCCTCGGCCCGGCCACCGGCCGCCACCTGCGGCGCTTCCGGACGATCATCCGCAGGCCACCCGGCGCACACCCGCGCGACGCCGGGCGCTGTTCACACCCCCGCGCCGGGCGCGCACCCCCGACCTACACTTCAGGCACCGCCGCCCAGGACCACCGCGCAGGAGAACCGTGTCCGGCCCCACCGAACCCAGCACCCCCCTCGCCCGTTTCGGCGGCCGCCTGGCCATCGGGCTGCGCGACGTCACCTCGGACCCGGCCGCCCTGGACTCCACCGGCTACTGGGCCGTCGCCTACGACTTCGAGGGCCGGCTGACCTGCGCCCGCTTCGACGACGTCCGTCCCGCCCCCGCGCCGCCCTCGGGCGCCGGCTGGCGCGGACCGGAGGCCGGCGACTGGCGCAGCTCCCTGGACCGCTCCGCCTACACCGCGGGCGTACGCCGCATCCGCGAGCACATTGCCGCCGGCGAGGTCTACCAGGCGAACCTCTGCCGCGTGCTGTCCGCACCGCTGCCCGACCCGGCCCGCAGCGACGTCGACGCCCTCACCGGCCTCCTCGCCCACGGCAACCCCGCCCCCTACGCCGGCACCATCCGCCTGCCCGGCCACGGCGTCGAGATCGCCACCGCCTCGCCCGAGCTGTACCTGCGCCGCACCGGCCGCACCGTCTCCTCCGGCCCGATCAAGGGCACCGGCCGCACCGAGGACGACCTCCTCGACAAGGACCACGCCGAGAACGTGATGATCGTGGACCTGGTCCGCAACGACCTCGGGCAGGTCTGCGCGACCGGCAGCGTCACCGTCCCCGACCTGTGCGCCGTCGAGAAGCACCCCGGCCTGGTCCACCTGGTGTCCACCGTCGAGGGCACCCTGCGCGAGGGCGCCGGCTGGCCCGAGCTGCTCGCCGCCACCTTCCCGCCCGGCTCCGTCACCGGCGCCCCCAAGTCCAGCGCCCTGCGGATCATCGACGCCCTGGAGACCGCCCCGCGCGGCCCGTACTGCGGCGCCGTCGGCTGGGTCGACGCCGACCGCGGCGAGGGCGAACTCGCCGTCGGCATCCGCACCTTCTGGCTCGACCGGACCGACCCCGAGGCGCCCGTGCTGCGCTTCGGCACCGGCGCCGGCATCACCTGGGGCTCCGACCCCGACCGTGAGTGGGCGGAAACCGAACTGAAGGCCGCCCGCCTGGTCGCGATAGCGTCGGGCAGCGACACCGACCCGACGGGCGCGTGAACCGCCCCGCCCCCACCCCGCCCTAGGAGCAGCCCTCGATGCAGAACCCGACCACGAGCTGGGTCAACGGGGCGCTCGTCGACTCCGCCGACGCCGCCGTCTCGGTCCTCGACCACGGACTCACCACCGGCGACGGGGTGTTCGAGACCATGAAGGCCACCGACGGCCGGGCCTTCGCCGTCACCCGGCACCTCGACCGGCTCACCCGCTCCGCCCGCGGCCTCGGCCTGCCCGACCCGGACCACGACCTGGTCCGCGAGGCCTGCGCCCAGGTCCTCGCCGCCAACCCGGCCCCGCTCGGCCGCCTGCGCGTCACCTACACCGGCGGCACCTCACCGCTCGGCTCCGAGCGCGGCACCGCCGGCCCCACCCTCGTCGTCGCCCTCGGCGCGATCAACCGCCGCCCCGACGAGACCGCCGCCGCCGTCGTCCCGTGGCGCCGCAACGAGCACAGCGCCGTCGCCGGCCTCAAGACCACCTCGTACGCCGAGAACGTCGTCGCCCTGGCCGCCGCCCACCGCGCCGGCGCCTCGGAGGCCCTGTTCGCCAACACCGCCAGCCTGCTCTGCGAGGGCACCGGCTCCAACGTCTTCGTCGTCCTCGGCGGCCGCCTGCTCACCCCCACCCTCGGCTCCGGCTGCCTGGCCGGCATCACTCGCCGACTGGTCATCGACTGGTGCGGCGCCGAGGAGACCGACCTGCCGCTCAGCGCCCTCCAGGACGCCGACGAGGTCTTCCTCACCTCCACCACCCGTGACGTCCAGGCCGTGACCAGGGTGGACGACCGCGAACTGCCCGGCATCGGTCCCGTCACCGCCAAGGCCATGGCCGTCTTCGCCGAACGCAGCGGCGACGACCTCGACCCGTGATCCCCGTCCGCCCACGGAAGGGGCCGCCGCACCGGCGGCGCACCGCGGCAACCGGGGCATAGCGGCCCGGGCGCGGGGAATGGACCACCACATGACCACGACGCTGCGCCCCGAGGGCCCGGAGACACCCACCGACGCCGGCGGCCGCACCAGGCGCTGGCAGATCTGCGCCAACGGCCGCCAGATCGGCGCGCTGCGCACCACCGCCATCCCGCACGGCAGTCAACTCTGGGGCGAGATATCGGAGTTGGAGGTCAGGGAAGGCCGCGGTCGGGGCCGCGGCACGTTCGGCGCGCTGGCCGCGGAGGAGGTGCTGCGCGGCTGGGACTGCACCCGGGTGGACGCCAACATCCCCGAGACGGCGCGGATCGCCCGGGGGCTCGCCAGCACCCTCGGCTACACCGAGCGGATGCGGAACCTGGCCAAGCGGCTGACCACCGCCCCCGCCCTGCCCGCAGGCGTCACCGCCGACCGGATCGAGCCCCCGGAGTTCCAGGCCTGGCTCGACCGGGCCGCGCGGGGCTACCTCCGCTCGCTCGTGGAGTCCGGGCTCAGCGAGGAGCAGGCCCGCGCCCGCTCCCACCTGGACCACCGGCGCCAGCTCCCGCAGGGCGCCGACAGCCCCGGGGTCGCTCTGCGCCGCCTGCACGCGGAGGGCGAATCCGAGCCGCTCGGCTCGCTCTGGGTGGACTTCCACCGGCGCGACCTGCCGAACGGCGGGCCGCTCGCCTGGGTGATGACCGTCGAGGTGTCCCCGGCCCACCGGGGCCGGGGACACGGCCGCACGCTGATGCTGCTCGCCGAACGCGAGTGCCTGGCCGCCGGCGTGCGCGACCTCGGCCTCAACGTGTTCGCCGGGAACGAGGTCGCGATCCGCCTCTACGCCTCGCTCGGCTACCGGGTCACCAACCGCATCTACGGAAAGCCGCTGTGACCCGACATGGCGTCAGGAAGCCGCTGCCGCCTCGATGGCGGCCACGATGCGGTCCCGCAGGCCGTCCTGGCTCTGCCCGCCGTCCAGCCGCTGCCCGCCGATCACGTACGTCGGCGTGCCGGTGACCCCGATCGCCCGGCCCTCGGCCTGGTCGGCGTCCACCGTGAGCATGTGCCGGCCGTCGATCAGCGCGGTGTCGACCTCCTCGGCGTCCACCCCGACCGCTCGGGCCGCCTCCAGCAGCACCTGCTGCCCGCGGGCGTCCAACTCCTCGACCCGGGCCAGCAGCGCCTCTACGAACGGCCAGCCCAGCCCCTGCGCGAACGCCTCCTCGGCGGCCTCCGCGGCCGCGTAGGCGTGCTTGTGCTTCTCCAGCGGGAAGTGGCGGACCTCGACGGGCAGCGCGTCGCCGTACCGTGCGCGCAGCGCCCGTACGTCGTCCAGCGCGGTGCGGCAGTCCGGACACTGGAGGTCGCACCAGAACTCGAGCCGGGGGAGGGAACCATCGATCATTCCCCCAGTGTTTCACTAGTGGGCGCCCGCTCCGGCCGACGGTGCGCCCCTGCGAAGGCCGACAGGGAGGCAGTGATGACCAGGACGACCGGAAGCGAAGGAGTACTGCCGTGCTGACGGCGGCGATCAGCTTCGCGCTCACGGCGGGCGGGGTGGCCGTGGCCGGCCTGCGGGCCTACCGGCGGCGGTTCCTGTCCGCGACCCGCTGGCTCGCGGTGGCCCTGGTGCCCGCCGGGCTCTACCTGACCGGCCTGTTCCCGGTGGCCCGGACGATCGGCGGCGAGTTCGCCGACTGGGCGACGAGGCTGGTGTTCGACCCCCGGGTCTGGACCGGCATCGTGCTGCTCGGCCTCTCCGCGCTCCTGCTGGTGACGACCCGCTGGGTGGGCCGCCGGGGCGCCGTGGACGCCGCGCCGGACCGCCCGGCCGCCGCCGGTGCCGCGCCCGAGCGCCCGGCGGTGGCGGCCACCCCGCCGAAGAAGCCGGCGGCGGGCAAGCCTGCGGCGGGCAAGCGGGACGACGGCCTCGGCGACTTCTCCGACATCGAGGAGATCCTCCGCAAGCGCGGCATCTGAGCGGCATCCGAACGCGGTATCCGAACGCGGCATCCGCCCCCCTCGGGGGCCGGCGTCAGGCGGAGGGCACGGCCTCCGCCGAGCGCTGCCGTGCCCGGTAGGCGGCGACGTGCAGCCGGTTGCCGCAGGTGCGGCTGTCGCAGTAGCGCCGGGAGCGGTTGCGGGAGAGGTCGACGAAGACCCGGGCACAGTCCGGCGCCTCGCACCGGCGCAACCGCTCCCGCTCGCCCGCCATCAGGATGAAGGCCAGTGCCATGCCCAGCTCGGCGGCGAGGTGGTCGCCGAGCGCGGCGTGCGGCGCGAAGTAGTGGATGTGCCAGTCGTGGTGGTCGTGGTTGGTCAGCCGCGGCGTCGTACCGGCGGCCGCGACGATCCGGTTGACCAGTTCGGCGGCCTCGGCGGTGGACTCCGTCCCGAACACCTCGCGCAGCCGGGTGCGCAGCTCGTGCACCTTGCGCAGGTCGTTCTCGGTCAGCGAGTCGATCTCGCTGATCTCCTGGCCGACCACGAAGGCGTCCAGTGCGGCCACGTCCGGCAGCCGCTCGGTGCCGCACACCTCGGGCGCGGTGTTGAGCAGCTCGACGAGGATGCTCAGTGCGCACTCGGTGTCATGGGTGATCAGCACGTTGGGGACTCCTCGCGCAGGGGGACTCCGGAACCCCGCGTCCACGGTTACCCCAGACCATACCGGGCCGTGCGGCGGAAGGGCGGCGGGTTCTTTCGAAGGCGTGTACGGATTCCGTCAGAGTGCCGTGAACCGAACGCCGAACCGGACGCCGTCCGGGCGGCCGGGCCCGCGAAGGCCCCCCGAAATGCCGCAGGCGCCCGGCAGCGAGGCCGGCCACCCGTATGGATGGCCGGCCTCGCTGCCGGGCGCCTGCGGTGTCGCGGGCCCCGAGGCCGCGTCGCGCGCGGCTGAGTGCTGCCGTGCCCCCGAGTAGGACGGCAGCGGTGACGGCAGGAGGTACCACCCCGCCGATGGCGGGGCGTGACCGCCTCCGGGCGGGATCAGCTTTCGGCGAGGATGTGGGACAGCTCCCGGTCGAGGTCGAAGTGGCGGTGTTCGGTGCCGGGGGGCACCGCGGCGTCCGTCCGCTTGAGAAATGACTCAAGCGCCCGGGCCGGGGCTTCCAGCAGGGCTTCTCCTTCCGGAGAGCTCAGCGCGATGCAGACCACCCCTTGCCCGTGGCTGCGGGACGGCCAGACCCGGACGTCGCCGGTACCGGTCGGTCGGTGCAGCCCCTCCGCGAGGAGATCTCGGGCGAACACCCACTCCACGGTCTCGTCGGCGCCCGTGTGGAACGTGGCGTGCACGGCGTAGGGGTCGGCGGTGTCGTAGCGCAGGCCCGCGGGGACGGGCAGTGAGGACTCGCTGGACACGATGAGGCGCAGGTGCAGCTCGCAGCTGACCGTGGTGTTCATAAGCGCCATGGCCTTTCGCTCAGTGTGCGCTCGGGGAATCGCACGTCGGCGAACGGACCATCCCACCCCCAAGCCCGATGTAAACCCCTCTGTCCCGATTCGGGCGCGAGTCGTACCCCTTACGGCGCATTGCGGAATCATCCCGGAGTGGCCCGCTCGGGCATTACCGGGCCGCTTCTTGGTTAGTTTCCTGGCATGACTGTGCGAAACGACAAGACGGCCAAGAACACGGGATCGGGTGAACCGGTCACGGCGGATGACGCGGCCGGCTCCCGCGCCCCGGCGTTCGTCCGCCGCTCGCGGCCGCTGCACCTCGCCTGGCAGGTGGCGATCTTCCTGGCCGGCCTCGCCGTGGTCGTCCTCGGCGTGATCATGCTGCCGCTGCCCGGCCCCGGCTGGGTGGTGATCTTCCTGGGCATGGGGGTCTGGGCCACCGAGTTCGACTGGGCCCGGCTGGTGCTGCGGTGGAGCCGCCGCAAGGTCGCCGAGACCGCCCAGCGCGCCCTGGAGCCGCGGGTGCGCCGCCGCAACCTCACCGTCACCGCCATCGGCCTCGCCGCGGTCGTCGGGATCGGCGGCTGGTACTTCGCCCGCTACGGCCTGGCCGTCCCCTGGACGGCGGGCGAGAGCTGAGCGGCCCGGGGCCGGGGGCCGCCGTGACCGGGGTGTTCGGACCACCCTCCGGGATGCGGTAATGTTTTCCCTGCACCCGGGCGATTAGCTCAGCGGGAGAGCACTTCGTTCACACCGAAGGGGTCACTGGTTCGATCCCAGTATCGCCCACCGGAATGCATTGTGATACGTGAGGCCCAGCCGATTATCGGCTGGGCCTCACGTGTATTTCCGGAATCCATCCGAAGAACCATCCGGGAATGCGACTGAGGCTCAGTCATCTTCCGCGTGGAGCGCGAGTTCTGCGGATGCGCCAGCAGTACCCGGAAGGGACGAGTTGTACGACGACCGCCAAATGGTGCTACAGTTCTTCTCGTTGCCCGGGCGATTAGCTCAGCGGGAGAGCACTTCGTTCACACCGAAGGGGTCACTGGTTCGATCCCAGTATCGCCCACCGGACAGCACGCAGGCCCTGACCAGGAGACTGGTCAGGGCCTGCGGCGCGTTCGGGGCCGGCGCCTGCCGGCCGCCGCTACGCCGCCGCCTCGCAGCCGTGTTCGGGTTCCAGCCGGCGGCCGCAGCCGCACCGGGCCGGCCGCAGCGGCCAGGAGGGGTCCACCCGCTCCGGCGTCCCCGACCGGTCGAACCAGTTCTGCAGCCCCCGCGCCTGCGCCGCGTGCCAGACCGCCTGCCGCAGGTGCAGCTCAGCCGCCGTCAGCCCGCCCAGCGCCGCCGGGTAGCGGGCGCCTATCCGCCGGGTCAGCGCCAGCGCCGCCGTCGCGTCCGCCGCCGCGTCGTGCGCCCCGGCCAGCTCCACGCCGTAGTGCGCGCACAGGTCGGTCAGTGTCCGACGGCCCTTGCGGTAGCGGTCCACGTGCTTGTCCAGCACCCGCGGATCCAGCACCACCAGCCCGGCCGTGCCCACCCCGTCGGTCAGCGCCAGCCCGTGATGGCGGCGCAGCTCCCGGTCCAGCAGCGTCAGGTCGTACGGCGCGTTCATCACCACCACCGGGCGCCCGGCCCGTGCCTGGTCCGCCAGCGCGCGGGTGACCTCCGCCACCACCGCGCCGACCGGGCGGCCGTGCGTCCGGGCGTGCTCGTCGGTGATGCCGTGCACCGCCCGGGCGCCGTCCGGGATCGGGACGCCCGGATCGGCGAGCCAGGTGGTGGTCTGCACCGGCCGACCCGGGGCGAGTTGGACGACCAGGGCGGCCGAGACGATCCGATCGGTCTCGACGTCCACGCCGGTGGTCTCGGTGTCGAAGGAGGCGAGTGGGCCGGTGTACCAGTGCTGCTGCATGACTGCCCCTCAGGCGAGCGTTCCGCGCGCCCGGTTGATACCCGGTTCTGACACCCGTTCAACCGTTTGGCGCAAGCCCGACCGGGGATCCTGCCCGTGGGCCCGCCGTTCCGATCCGGACGGGCCCGGAGCAGGGGGAGGCCACGGGGCGATGGCACTGACGCAGCCGCAGCCCGAGGAGGCGGCGGCCGTTCTACGGGGGAACCTGGCGGTCACCGCCTGCATGGAGACGCTGCAGGTCGGCTACCTGCACGCGGTCGCCGCCGCGGCCGGCTGCTCGCTCTCCCAGCCGTTCCCGGACAACGGGATCGACTGGCAGGTCAGCCACGGCTCCCGGGCGCACGAAGTGGACGACGAGGTCACCATCAAGATCCAGCTGAAGGCCACCCAGCAGATCGCGGCCGATCCGACCGGGCCGTTCTTCAGCTTCACCCTCGACAACGACCACCTGCGCAAGCTCGCCCGGGCGAGGGTCGCCGTGCCGCGCATCCTGGTCGTGATGCTGCTGCCGCGACGGGTCGACCACTGGCTGCACGCCCGCCCGGACGCGCTGGAACTGCGGCACTGCTGTTACTGGGTCAACCTGGCCGGCCACCCGGTCACCGGACAGCGGCGCACCAACGTGCGGGTCCCCACCGGCAAGGTCTTCGACGACCGCGCGCTCTGCGACATCATGGCCCGGGTCGGCGCGGGTGGCAGCCCGTGACCGCCCGCCCCGGTCCCGGCCCCCGGCAGCGAGGAGCAGCACCCATGACACCGCCGCACGCACCCGGCGAGCCGGTCCAGGCCCTGCCCGATCCCGCCGCTGTCGACCCGGCGGTGCTCGCCACCCTGCTCGCCCGGCACGGCTGGGTCCGGCGAGGCGGCCCCGCCGCCCGCTACGGCCGCTGGACGCCGCCCGACGACGAGTCCGGCACCAGCGTCCTCGTCCCCGCCGGGGACGGCTTCGACGACGCCGTCGACCTCCTCGCCGACGCCGTCACCGCGCTGTCCCGCTCCTCCACCCCGTCCGCCCGCGCCATCCTGCTCGCACTCGCCGTCCCCGGCGACGAACTGCGCTGGCACCGGGAGCCGGCCGGCCCCGCCGAGGCCGCCACCTGGGACGACGCCGAGCGGCTCCAGCGGGCGGCCCGCGCGATGCTCGCCGCCGGGGCCAAGGCCGGCCGGGCCACGGCCGCCTACTTCGGCGCCCGGCTGGACGCCCACGCCGGGGACTTCCTGGACCGCGTCCTGGTCGTCGAGCAGGGCGCCGCCCTCACCGCCTACACCCCCGCGCCCGAGGGCCGGGCCGCCGTCACCACCCTGGTCCGCGCCCTGGAGGCACTGCGCGACGCCGTCGACTACCGCCGGGTCAGCGGGGGGCCCGAGGCCTTCGAGAACGCCGTCCAGGCCGGAGTCAGCCGGGAACTCGTCCAGTCCGTGGAGGACCTGGTCCGCGGCGCGACGGCGACCAGGCTGACCGTCGCCTGGTCCGCCACCGCCGGGACCCCGGGCGGCTTCGGGGACCGCCGGGTCGTCCTCGACTTCTCGCCCGGCGACCTGCCCGCCCTCACCGAGGCCGCCGAACTGCTCGAACGGATCGAGCCCGCCGTCGCCGTCACCGTCGTCGGCGTGGTCGTCCGGCTCAAGCGCGCCGACCCGGCCGGACCGGGCGCGGTACGGCTGCGCGTCCTCGGCGGCGCCGAAGTCCGCGAGCTCAAGCTCCGCCTGCCCGACCCCGACTACCGGCTCGCCGCCGAGGCCCACCTCGCGGGCCTGCCGGTCCGGGTCTCCGGCCGGCTGGAGAGCCGCGGCGGCTTCCGCCGGCTCACCCGGCCGCAGGGCCTGGAACTGTGCGGCTGGGAGGACGCCGACCGCGAGCGGCTGCTGAAGTCCCTCGGCGAGGGATTCGGCGAAGCGCTCGGCGAAGAGCTCGACGGAGGCCTCGGGGAAGGGGGAGAGGGGGCGTAGGTGCGCGGCCGGGTCGACGCGCTCGGTACCATCGTCACGCGCAGCGCAGTGTTGCGTCCTCTGAATCCAGCACGTCAGGAGAGACCGGTGACGGACGTCCGGGTAATCATCAACCGCGAACCCGATCGGGAAGAGCGCGTGGTGACCACGGGCACTACGGCCGCCGAGCTCTTCGCCGACGACCGCTCGATCATCGCCGCCCGCGTCGGCGGCCAGCTCAAGGACCTCGCCTACGCCGTCCAGGACGGCGACGAGGTCGAGCCGGTCGCGATCGGCAGCAAGGACGGCCTGGACATCCTGCGCCACTCCACCGCGCACGTCATGGCGCAGGCCGTGCAGCAGCTCTACCCCGAGGCCAAGCTCGGCATCGGCCCGCCGGTCAAGGACGGCTTCTACTACGACTTCGACGTCGAGAAGCCCTTCCACCCCGATGACCTCAAGGCCATCGAGAAGCGGATGCAGGAGATCATCAAGCGCGGGCAGAAGTTCTCCCGCCGCGTGGTCACCGACGAGTCCGCCCGCGAGGAGCTGGCCGCCGAGCCGTACAAGCTGGAGCTGATCGGCCTCAAGGGCTCCGCCGCCACCGCCGGCGAGGGCGCCGACGTCGAGGTCGGCGCCGGCGAGCTCACCATCTACGACAACCTGGACGCCAAGACCGGCGAGCAGTGCTGGGGCGACCTCTGCCGCGGCCCGCACCTGCCCAGCACCCGGTACATCCCGGCGTTCAAGCTGATGCGCAACGCGGCCGCCTACTGGCGCGGCAGCGAGAAGAACCCGATGCTGCAGCGCATCTACGGGACGGCCTGGCCGACCAAGGACGAGCTCAAGGCCCACCTCGACTTCCTGGTCGAGGCCGAGAAGCGCGACCACCGCAAGCTCGGCAACGAGCTCGACCTCTTCTCCATCCCCGAGGAGATCGGCTCCGGCCTCGCCGTCTTCCACCCCAAGGGCGGCATCATCCGCCGGGCGATGGAGGACTACTCGCGCAAGCGGCACGAGGAGGAGGGCTACGAGTTCGTCTACACCCCGCACGCCACCAAGGGGAAGCTCTTCGAGAAGAGCGGCCACCTCGACTGGTACGCGGACGGTATGTACCCGCCCATGCAGCTCGACGAGGGCGTGGACTACTACCTCAAGCCGATGAACTGCCCGATGCACAACCTGATCTTCGACGCGCGCGGCCGCTCGTACCGTGAACTGCCGCTGCGCCTCTTCGAGTTCGGGACGGTGTACCGCTACGAGAAGTCCGGCGTGGTGCACGGCCTGACCCGCGCCCGCGGCTTCACGCAGGACGACGCGCACATCTACTGCACCCGCGAGCAGATGGCGGAGGAGCTCGACTCGACGCTGACCTTCGTGCTCAACCTGCTCCGCGACTACGGTCTGACCGACTTCTACCTGGAGCTGTCGACCAAGGACCCGGTCAAGTACGTCGGCTCGGACGAGACCTGGGAGGAGGCCACCGCCGTCCTCGCCAGCGTGGCCGAGAAGCAGGGGCTGCCGCTGGTGCCGGACCCGGGCGGCGCGGCCTTCTACGGCCCGAAGATCTCGGTCCAGGCGCGCGACGCGATCGGCCGGACCTGGCAGATGTCGACGATCCAGCTCGACTTCAACCTCCCCGAGCGTTTCGATCTCGAGTACACGGCGGCGGACGGCTCGCGCCAGCGGCCGGTCATGATCCACCGCGCGCTGTTCGGCAGCATCGAGCGGTTCTTCGCGGTGCTGCTGGAGCACTACGCCGGCGCCATGCCGCCGTGGCTGGCCCCGGTCACCGTGACCGGCATCCCGATCACCGACGAGCACGTGCCGTACCTGCTGGAGGTCGCGGCCGGGCTGAAGAAGCACGGGATCCGGGTCGAGGTGGACACCTCGGACGACCGCATGCAGAAGAAGATCAGGAACGCTCAGAAGAGCAAGGTTCCGTACATGCTGATCGCCGGCAACGACGACGTCGAGGCGGGCGCGGTGTCCTTCCGCTACCGCAACGGCGAGCAGAAGAACGGCGTGCCGGTGGCGGACGCCGTCGCCGAGATCGTGGAAGCGGTGAAGAACCGCATCCAGGTGTGACGCCTTCGGACCACCACGCGCGGGGCGGGCTCTTCATGAGTCCGCCCCGCGCGGCTTTGCAAGCAGCGTTGGGCGAATATGCTGATCAGCATGACGACTGAGCCGGAACTGCAGCGGGGCGTCGGGGAGCCGGACGGCTTCCGCCGCCTGTGGACCCCCCATCGGATGGCGTACATCCAGGGTGAGAACAAGCCCACCGGTCCGGCTCCGGACGACGGTTGTCCGTTCTGCTCGATCCCCTCGCTGAGCGACGAGGACGGGCTGGTCATCGCCCGGGGCGCCGCCGTGTTCGCGGTGCTGAACCTGTACCCGTACAACGGCGGCCACTTGATGGTGGTCCCGTACCGGCACGTGGCGGACTACACCGACCTGGACGAGGCGGAGACGGCCGAGCTGGCCGACTTCACCAAGCGGGCGATGACCGCGCTGCGGGCGGCCTCGGGGGCGCACGGGTTCAACATCGGGATGAACCAGGGCGCGGCGGCCGGTGCCGGGATCGCGGCGCACCTGCACCAGCACGTGGTGCCGCGCTGGGGCGGGGACACCAACTTCATGCCGGTGGTCGGCCACACCAAGGTGCTGCCGCAACTACTGGCGGACACCCGGAAGATGCTGGCCGAGGCCTGGCCGCAGGACTGATCGGGAACGCCGGAGGGGCCCGTCACCGCTGAGTCGGTGACGGGCCCCTCCGGCGTGCGCGGGCCGGGGCTACTCGAACTGGTCGACCTTGTACGGGCGGGTGCCCTGGGCCTCGGACTTGATGATCGAGGCGCGGTTCTTGAAGCGGTCGGTGTCCAGGTCGTGCTCCTCCAGGAACTCCAGGGTGGCGGCGTGCACGGCGCCGAGGACCGGGACGGAGGCGTTGAGCGCGTTGTCGGTCATGAACCGGCTGCCCCACGGCGGGCTCGCCCAGGCGTGCCGGAAGCCGAACGGCTCGGGCAGGCCCAGGCCGCCGCCGAGCCAGGAGAGCAGCCCGGGGAGGCGGGTGAGCGGCGCGCGCAGGGCCTGGCGGACCACCTCGTCGTTGTCGATCAGGGGGAGCTTGACGGTGCGCTCCTCCCAGAACTTGCCGGTCTTCTGGACGGTCTTCTCCCTGGCCGAGGGCTTGTCGGAGAAGACGCCGTTGACCGGGCCGAGCGCGTAGCCGGCGACGGTGACGGTGAGGGTGTTGGCGAGCAGGGTGACGGTGACGGTGAAGGTGATGATCAGCTTGCCGTCGAAGGTGATGAACTGGGTGGCGAGGTAGTGCCGGGGGCCGCCGCCGGCGAAGGTCTGCTTGTCGGCGATGGTCTGGAGGGCGAAGTCGCGCATCCGGTCGCCGTCCATGTCGGCGTTGCCGGGGCGGGAGATCTCGTCGGCGTTCTCGCCGATTTCGAGGACCGCCCACTGCTTGACCGTGATGTTGGTCATCCCGCTGTTGGCGACCTCGCTGACGGCGAGCCCCTTGAGGTGCGAGGAGATCTTCCGGACGAGGTCCCAGGGGTGGAAGGCGCGGAAGTCGGAGTGGCCCGCGGCGGGGCGCATCACGTCGACCAGGCGCCATTCGCCCCAGCGCTTGCCGACGCCGAGGATGCCCTTGGGGCCGGCGTAGTGCTGGACGTTGGTCTCCTGCTCGGCCTCCATGCGGGCGAGCTTGTCGCGCAGGTCGACGGCCTTCTTGTCGAGGTCGTCGCGGGGGACGGCCTTGGACACGGTGGCGGCGACGGAGCTGCCCTCGGCGAGGGCGAGCCAGCGTTCGCGGAGCTCCTTGGTGGAGCGCAGCACGATGCGCCGGGCGAGGATCCCGCCGATGATGGGCGGGATCATGGCGACGCGCAGGTAGACGCCGAGCGGGCCGTGGACGGGGGGCTTGACGAGGAACAGGACGGAGACCACGGCCGCGGCCAGGAGCGCGAGGGCGCCGTAGAGCTCGTCCTGGAGGGCCTTGCCCTTCATGAGGTAGATGCGCAGGTAGAACGCACCGATCCAGATCAGGGTGCCGGGCAGGGCGAGCAGGCCGAAGAGCACGGTGACCACGGTCAGCTTGCGGTCCCGCGCGGCCCGCAACTCCTGCGCGGCCAGGCAGTGTTCGACGATCTGGCGGGTGTCGGTGCCGAACGAGGGCACGATCGGCTTGCGCCCGGCACCGACGGTGCGGGAGATGACGGCGGCGCTGAACGCCTCGCCGAGGTTCGCCTCGAAGAGCTTGAACCGGGGCTTCTTGTGGGTCGCGGCGGTGACCTTGCCGACGAAGTCCTCGATCTTGCCGTCGCGGTACGCGACCGAGGAGAGCGCCGGGGTGACTCCGGTTTGCGGCCCGGCGTCGGTGCGGGGTATCTGCGCACCCGGAGTCATGTCGAGTGTGGTCACGGTGGCGTCCCCTCCTCCCCTTGTCAGCGGCAGGTTATCGTGCCGCGGTGTCGCCGCGCGCATGATCGTCTGAAGTGCCGTCACGATCGGGCCGCGCCCGGGCCTGAGGGGCATGATGCCCAGCTTCGGGCTGGTCGATACCCGGTCGGCGGCGGGTCGTCGGGGTGGTGCAGGATGGCCGTGACGGCTAGGAAGGGAGCCCAGGGCGATGGATCCGGTGCTGGTGTTCGACGGGGACTGTTCGTTCTGCTCGTCCTGCGTGCGGTGGGCGGAGCGCTATCTGCGGCAGACGCTGGCCTCGGGGGGCTGGGAGGCGGTGCCGTTCCAGTTCGAGGACCTGGCGGCGCTGGACGCGCGCGCGGGCGGGCTGGGCGAGGTGAGCGCGGAGCGGGCGGAGCGCGAGGTGCTGTGGGTGACGCCGACGGGCCGGGTGTACGGGGGCGCGCAGGCGGTGGCGCGGCTGCTGATGCGTTCGGGCGGCGCGTGGGCGTACCTGGGGGCGGTGCTGGCGTCGGCGCCGGTGCGGCCGGTGGCGGCCCTGGCGTACCGCTGGGTGGCGCGCAACCGGCACCGGATGCCGGGGGGTACGGCGGCGTGCTCGCTGCCGCGGCGGCAGGGCGCTCAGTCGGTGTAGCGGGTGGCCAGGGCGGTCGGCATGGGTTCGTGGCGCAGGTAGGCGCGGGAGAACTCGGCGGTGCCGTGGGTGAGTGAGCGCAGGTCGACCGGGTAGCGGACGAGTTCGAGTTCGGGGACCTCGGCGCGCAGCAGGGTCAGGCCGGGGCCGCCGGTCTCGGTGCCGAGGACGCGGCCGCGGCGGGCGGAGAGGTCGCCGAGGACGGCGCCGAGGTAGTCGTCGGGCAGCAGGACGGTGACGGCGGCGACGGGTTCGAGCAGCCGGATGACGGCGTGTTCGGCGGCGTCGCGCAGGGCGAGGGCGGCGGCGGCCTGGAAGGCCGCGTCGGAGGAGTCCACGGAGTGGGCCTTGCCGTCGGTGAGGGTGACCCGGACGTCGACGAGTGGGTGGCCGGTGGCGACGCCCTTGGCGAGTTGGGCGCGCAGGCCCTTCTCGACGGAGGGGATGAAGTGCTTGGGGACGGCGCCGCCGACGACGTGCTCCTGGAACTCGAAGCCGGAGCCGGCCGGGAGGGGTTCGACCTCCAGGTCGCAGATGGCGTACTGGCCGTGGCCGCCGGACTGCTTGACGAGCCGGCCGTGGCCGGCGGCGGCGGTGCCGAAGGTCTCGCGGAGGGCGACCTGGGGTTCGACGGTGTCGACGTGGACGCCGTGCCGGGTGCGCAGGCGGTCGAGGACGACCTCGGCGTGGGCCTCGCCGGTGCACCAGAGGACGAGCTGGTGGGTGGCGGGGTTCTGTTCGAGGCGTAGGGCCGGGTCCTCGGCGGTGAGGCGGGTGAGGGCCTGGGAGAGCTTGTCGTCGTCGGCCTTGCTGTGGGCTTCGACGGCGATCGGGAGCAGGGGCTCGGGGACGGTCCAGCCGTCGAGGTCGACGGGGTGGCCGGGGTCGTGGACGGTGTCGCCGGCGCGGGCGGTGGTGAGCTTGGCGATGCAGACGAGGTCGCCGGCGACGGCGTGCGGGACGGGCCGCTGGAGCTTGCCGAAGGGGCTGCTGAGGGCGGTGACGCGTTCGTCGCCGTTCTGGTCGGCGCTGTGGGCGGGGCCGGCGAGGTGGATGCGGGTGTCGGGGCGCAGGGTGCCGGCGTACAGGCGCAGCAGGCTGATCCGGCCGACGTAGGTGTCGCCGGTGACGCGGACGACCTGGGCGGCGAGCGGGGCGTCGGGGTCGCAGTCGGGGGCGGGACGGGTGCGTTCGCCGGGGTCGGGGAAGGTGTGGACGATCAGGTCGAGGAGTTCGGTGGCGCCGAGGCCGTTCTCGCTGGTGGGGACGGCGGGGTGGAGGGCGCAGCCGAGGACTTCGCGGCGCAGGCCGGCTTCGAGGGCGTCGGTGTCGAGGGTGTCGCCGGAGAGGTAGCGCTCCATGAGGGTGTCGTCCTGGCCGGAGATGGCCTCGACGAGGCTGTCGTGGGCCGGCCCGGTGTCGGGCAGCGGGGCGGCCCGGCCGTAGGTGTCGCCGGTGAGGAGGTCGACGCTGCCGTCGGGGCGGCCGTCGTGGAGGACGGGCAGGAAGAGCGGGCGGAGGGTGTCGGGGCCCAGGTCGAAGGCGTCGTGGCAGGCGGTGAGGATGTCGTCGAAGCCGGTGCGGGCGAGGTCGAGTTTGGCGACGGCGATGGCGCGCGGGATGCCTTCGGCGGCGCACTCGCGCCAGAGTGCGCGGGTGGGGGCGGTGACGGGGTCGGTGGCGGAGACGACGAAGACGGCGGCGTCGGCGGCGTGCAGGGCGGCGCGCAGGTCGGCGGTGAAGTCGGGGTGGCCGGGCGGGTCGATCAGGTTGATCTTGACGCCCTTCCATTCGAGCGGGAGCAGCGAGAGCTGGACGGAGCGCTGCTGGTGGTGCTCGATGTCCTCGTGGTCGGAGACGGTGCTGCCGTCGGTGACGCGACCGGCCCGGCCGGTGGCGCCGGCGGCGAGGGCGAGGGATTCGGCGAGCGTGGTCTTGCCCACACCGCTGGAGCCGATGAGGACGACGTTGCGCAGGTCCCGGGGGGAGGTGACGGCGGGTGCCTGGGCGGCTCGTGCCGTGCTGCGGTCGGGCATCGGGGTCTCCTCCCGTCGCGCCGGGGCTGTCCTTCGAAAGTGTAGGTGCGGGTGCTGCGGCGGCGCGTGTCGTACGGGTGGGCGGTGACCGTCCGTGTGTGGGACGTGGCCGGGGTGTCGTCGGGCGGTGCGTGCGACGGAGCGTGCCTCCGGCCTGGCTACGATGGGTGGGCCGGACGGGCTGATCCGTCCGGCCGTCTGCCGCGCGTGTTGCGCCAGGCGGGTACCAGGGAGATCGGAGCGGTCGGGAAGGCCATGCTCAACAAATACGCGCGTGCCTTCTTCACACGTGTTCTGACCCCGTTCGCCGCGTTCCTGATCCGGCTGGGCGTGAGCCCGGACGCCGTGACGCTGATCGGTACGGCCGGTTCGGTGGCCGGTGCGCTGGTGTTCTTCCCCCGCGGGGAGTTCTTCTGGGGCACCATCACGATCACGCTGTTCATCTTCTCGGACCTGGTGGACGGGAACATGGCCCGCCAGCTGGGCCGGAGCACCAGGTGGGGAGCGTTCCTGGACTCCACGCTGGACCGGGTCGCGGATGCGGCGATCTTCGGTGGTCTGGCGATGTGGTACGCGGGCAAGGGTGACGACAACCTGCTGTGCGCGGTGGCGATCTGCTGCCTGGCGAGCGGGCTGGTGGTGTCGTACACCAAGGCCCGGGCGCAGAGCCAGGGGCTGCCGTGCGACGTGTCGGGGCTGGTGGAGCGGGCCGAGCGGCTGGTGGCCAGCCTGGTGGCGGCCGGGGTCGCGGGTCTGCACAAGTTCGGGGTGCCGTACGTGGAGTGGCTGCTGCCGGTGGCGCTGTGGCTGGTGGCGGTGGGCAGTCTGGTGACGGTGTTCCAGCGCATGCTGACCGTGCGCCGGGAGGCGTTCGAGGCCGACCGAGCGGCGGCCGGGAGCTGATGGGGGGCGTCCTGCGGTGACGGACCGACTGGTGTACTGGGCGTACGCGCTGGGCTGGGCGGTGCTGAAGCACCTGCCGGAGCGGGTGGCGCGGGGCCTGTTCGACCGGCTGGCGGACTACGCCTGGCGCCGGCGCGGCAAGCGGGTGCTCCAGTTGGAGGCGAACCTGCGCCGGGTCCGTCCGGGTCTGGACGAGGCGGGCCTGCGGGCGCTGTCGCGGGCCGGGATGCGCTCGTACCTGCGGTACTGGATGGAGTCGTTCCGGCTGCCGGTCTGGAGCCGGGAGCGGGTGGCCCGGGACGTCCGGTCGGAGGGTCTGGAGAACCTGCGCGCGCCGATCGAGGCCGGTCGGGGCGCGGTGATCGCGCTGCCGCACATGGGCAACTGGGACCTGGCGGGCACCTGGGTGGCGCAGCTGGGCTTCCCGTTCACCACGGTCGCGGAGCGGTTGAAGCCGGAGCGGCTGTTCGACCGGTTCGTGGAGTTCCGGGAGGGCCAGGGCATGGAGGTCCTGGCGTTGACCGGGGGCGGGGTGAACGTGATCGGCACGCTGGCGCGACGGCTGCGCGAGGGCCGGCTGGTCTGCCTGGTGGGGGACCGGGACCTCTCGGAGGCGGGCGTGGGGGTGTCGTTCTTCGGGGAGGCGACCCGGATGCCGGCCGGTCCGGCGGCGCTGTGCCAGCGCACCGGGGCGGCGCTGCTGCCGGTGACGCTCTGGTACGACGGCCCGGTGATGCGGGCACGGATCCACCCCGAGGTGCCGGTGCCGCAGGAGGGCGACCGCAAGGAGCGGGCGCAGGTGATGACGCAGGCGCTGGCGCGGGTGTGGGAGCAGGCGATCCGCGAGCACCCCGAGGACTGGCACATGCTGCAGCGGTTCTGGCTGGCCGACCTCCCGGTCCGTGAGACGGTGGAGGAGGCGGCCGAGCCGCACTCCGAGGCGGCCCGGGCGGCCGCGCCGGAGCCGGCCGGCGAGCCGGCGGCCGAGGCCTCCGGGTCCTGATCCCGGCCAGCAGGAGTACCCGAAGGAGCATGAGGAACCCGTGAAGATCGGCATCGTCTGCCCGTACGACTGGGACGTCCCCGGTGGGGTGCAGTTCCACATCCGGGACCTGGCCGAGCACCTGATCGGTCTGGGCCACGAGGTCTCGGTGCTGTCGCCGGCCGAGGACGAGGAGGCGCTGCCGCCGTACGTGGTCGGTGCCGGGCGGGCGGTGGCGGTGCCGTACAACGGGTCGGTGGCGCGGCTGAGCTTCGGCGTCCTGTCGGCGGCGCGGACGCGGCGGTGGTTGCACGAGGGCCGGTTCGACATCCTGCACGTGCACGAGCCGGCGGCGCCGAGCGTGTCGATGCTGGCCGCCTGGTCGGCGTCCGGGCCGATGGTGGGGACGTTCCACACCTCCAACCCGCGCTCGCGGGCGATGATCGCGGCCTCGCCGATCCTGCAGCCCGGCCTGGAGAAGATGCGGGCCCGGATCGCGGTGTCGGAGTACGCGCGGCGGACGCTGGTGGAGCACCTGGGCGGCGACGCGGTGGTGATCCCGAATGGCGTGGACGTCGGCTTCTTCGCGGACGCCGAGCCGGACGAGCGCTGGTGCGGCGGTGCGGCGGCCGGGGAGCCGGGCACGATCGGCTTCGTCGGCCGCATCAACGAGCCGCGCAAGGGCCTGCCGACGCTGCTGGCGGCGCTGCCGAAGATCCTGGCCGAGCGGCCGGGCGTGCGGCTGCTGGTGGCGGGCAAGGGGGACGAGGAGGAGGCCGTCGCCGGCCTGGCGCCGGAGGTCCGCCGCCAGGTGGAGTTCCTCGGCATGGTGAGCGACCGCGACAAGGCCCGGCTGCTGCGCAGCGTGGACCTGTACGTGGCGCCGAACACCGGTGGCGAGAGCTTCGGGATCATCCTGGTCGAGGCGATGTCGGCGGGCGCCCCGGTGCTGGCCAGCGACCTGGACGCGTTCAAGCAGGTGCTGGACGGCGGGGAGGCGGGCGAGCTGTTCCCGGTGGAGGACGCGGACGCGCTGGCCACCGCGGCGCTGCGGCTGCTGGGCGATCCGGAGCGGCTGGGGGAGCTGAGCAAGGCCGCCTCGCGGTACGTGCGGCGGTTCGACTGGTCGACGGTCGGCGCGGACATCCTGGCGGTGTACGAGACGGTGGCGGCGGGGGCCGCGGCGGTGGTCGAGGAGGACGTGCGCAGCGGCCGGCGCGGCCGGTTCGGCCTGGCCCGGGACTGAGCCCGGCGGCCCCGGGACTTTTCCGGGGTGTCGGCGGCGTTAGGGTCGGTCGACCGTATTCGGGCACGACGCATGGGGGCACCGATGCCGCAGATCTCCGTCGACTACTCGCCGAGCCTGGCCGGCTCCTTCGACCGCCGGGCGCTGGGCGTGGCGATCAACCGGCTCGCGGTGGGGACGATCGACGCGAAGCCGGAGGCGTGCAAGACGCTGTTCCGGCAGAACGACGACTTCGTGGTGGGGGAGGGCGAGGGGGCCGCCGCGCAGGTGTACGTCGAGTTCCAGATCTTCCCGGGCCGTACGCCGGAGGCGAAGGCGGCGCTCAGCGAGGGCGTGCTGGCGCTGCTGGCGGAGCACGTCGCGCCGGCGCCGGGCACCCGGCTGCACACCGCGGTGAACGTCTCCGACGTCGACCGCGGGTCCTACCGGAGCGCGAGCGCGGAGGGCTGAGCCGGTGACACCCGGTAGCGTTGCGCCCCGTGACTACCTGGATCTGGGCCGGCGTGGCCGTGGTGCTGTTCGGCATGTACCTGAGTTGGACGGCCGGTCGGTTGGACCGGCTGCACGCCAGGATCGACGCCGCGCGGGCGGCGCTGGACGCGCAGCTGGTCCGGCGGGCCTCGGTGGCGATGGAGCTGGCCACGTCCTCGCTGCTGGACCCGGCGGCCTCGCTGCTGCTGCTGGACGCGGCGCACGCGGCCCGGCAGGCCGAGGACGACCAGCGTGAGGTGGCGGAGAGCCAGCTGAGCCTGGCGCTGCGGGCGGTGTTCGCCGAGCCGGAGCAGGTGGCGGCGCTGGTGGCGGAGCCGGGCGGGGAGGACGCGGTGCGCGATCTGACGGCGGCGGTGCGCCGGGCGCCGATGGCGCGCCGGTTCCACAACGACGCGGTGCGGGCGGCCCGGGCGGTGCGCGAGCACCGTCTGGTGCGGTACTTCCGGCTGGCGGGGAAGGCCCCGTTCCCGCTGGCGTTCGAGATGGACGATGCCCCGCCGCCCGCGCTCACGCCCGAAGGGGCACCCGCCTAGGCTGTGCTCGGATACGGCCCGTTTGTCGCATCCCGTCGTCCGGGCTGGACTTGGTGGCGCATGGTTGCGTCACCCGTTCCGCCTACCATAGGGCGATAGCACTGGTTCATCTTCGAGTGAGGTCTCACGTGTCCACCACCCCCACCACCGCAGACCAGCCGCAGATCGGTACCGCCCGGGTGAAGCGCGGCATGGCCGAGCAGCTCAAGGGCGGTGTGATCATGGACGTGGTCAACGCCGAGCAGGCCAAGATCGCCGAGGACGCCGGCGCGGTGGCCGTCATGGCGCTGGAGCGGGTTCCGGCCGACATCCGCAAGGACGGCGGCGTGGCCCGGATGTCCGACCCGAACATGATCGAGGAGATCATCGAGGCGGTCTCCATCCCGGTGATGGCCAAGTCGCGGATCGGTCACTTCGTCGAGGCCCAGGTCCTCCAGTCGCTCGGTGTCGACTACATCGACGAGTCCGAGGTGCTGACCCCGGCCGACGAGGTCAACCACTCCGACAAGTGGGCCTTCACCACCCCCTTCGTCTGTGGCGCCACCAACCTGGGCGAGGCCCTGCGCCGCATCGCCGAGGGCGCGGCCATGATCCGCTCGAAGGGCGAGGCCGGCACCGGCAACGTGGTCGAGGCCGTCCGCCACCTGCGCCAGATCAAGAACGAGATCGCCAAGCTGCGCGGCTTCGACAACAACGAGCTGTACGCCGCCGCCAAGGAGCTGCGCGCCCCGTACGAGCTCGTCAAGGAGGTCGCCGAGCTCGGCAAGCTGCCGGTCGTGCTGTTCTCCGCCGGTGGCGTGGCCACCCCGGCCGACGCCGCGCTGATGCGCCAGCTCGGCGCCGAGGGCGTCTTCGTCGGCTCGGGCATCTTCAAGTCGGGCGACCCGGCCAAGCGCGCCGCCGCCATCGTGAAGGCCACCACCTTCTACGACGACCCGAAGATCATCGCGGACGCCTCCCGCAACCTCGGCGAGGCCATGGTCGGCATCAACTGCGACACCCTGCCGGAGACCGAGCGCTACGCCAACCGCGGCTGGTAGTCGCCCCCCTGTGCCGGCCCGTCGCAGCGCCCTGGCGCGCGGCGGGCCGCGTCACGTACATCCGTAGAACGATCGAACGAGGTTGAAGACCGTGAGCACTCCAGTCATCGGCGTCCTCGCCCTCCAGGGTGACGTCCGCGAGCACCTGGTCGCGCTGGCCGAGGCCGACGCGCTCGCCCGCCCGGTGCGCCGTGCCGAGGAGCTGGCCGAGGTCGACGCGCTGGTGATCCCCGGCGGGGAGTCCACCACCATGTCCAAGCTGGCGCTGCTGTTCGGCGTGATGGACCCGCTGCGCGAGCGGGTCGCCGCCGGGATGCCGGTGTACGGCACCTGCGCGGGAATGATCATGCTGGCCGACAAGATCCTGGACGGCCGGGACGACCAGGAGACCGTCGGCGGCATCGACATGACCGTGCGCCGCAACGCCTTCGGCCGTCAGAACGAGTCCTTCGAGTCCGGTGTCGCCTTCGAGGGCCTGGGCGACGCGCCGGTGCACGGCGTCTTCATCCGGGCCCCCTGGGTCGAGGGCGTCGGCGCGGGTGTCGAGGTGCTGGCCGAGCTGCCCGCCGCGGACGGTCCGGAGAGCCGGATCGTGGCCGTGCGCCAGGGCAACCTGCTGGCGACCTCCTTCCACCCGGAGCTCACCGGCGACCACCGCGTGCACGCCTACTTCGTCGCGATGGTCGAGGAGCACCTGGGGCGGCGCTGACCGTGTGCGCCTTTCCGGTGACGACACCGGTAAGATCTCATCTGTTTCATTTCCCTTTGGCGACGTAAAGGAGCTGGCGAATGTCCGGCCACTCTAAGTGGGCTACCACCAAGCACAAGAAGGCCGTGATCGACGCCAAGCGCGGCAAGCTCTTCGCCAAGATGATCAAGAACATCGAGGTGGCGGCGCGCACCGGCGGTCCCGACCCGGCCGGCAACCCGACCCTCTACGACGCCATCCAGAAGGCGAAGAAGAGCTCGGTCCCGATCGACAACATCAACCGTGCCGTCAAGCGCGGTGGCGGCCTGGAGGCCGGCGGCGCCGACTACCAGACCATCATGTACGAGGGCTACGGCCCGAACGGCGTCGCCGTCCTGATCGAGTGCCTCACCGACAACCGCAACCGCGCCGCCTCCGACGTGCGCGTCGCGATGACCCGCAACGGCGGCTCGATGGCCGACCCGGGCTCGGTGTCGTACCTGTTCACCCGCAAGGGCGTCGTGATCGTCCCCAAGGCTGACGGCGTGGACGAGGACAAGCTCTTCGAGGTCGTCCTCGACCAGGAGCCCGAGGAGATCAACGACCTCGGCGACGCGTTCGAGATCGTCTCCGAGGCCGCCAAGATGGTCGCCGTGCGCACCGCGCTGGTGGACGCCGGTGTCGACTACGACTCGGCCGAGGCCAACTTCCTCCCGAGCATGCAGGTCGAGCTGGACGTCGACGGCGCCCGCAAGATCCTCAAGCTGATCGACGTGCTGGAGGACAGCGACGACGTGCAGAACGTCTTCGCCAACTTCGACATCTCCGACGAGGTCGGTGCGCAGCTCGACGCCGAGTGATCGTTCTCACTCCCCGGCCCGGCGGTCTCCCGACCGCCGGGCCGGTGTCTTTGCGGGCGCTGTCGGACCCGGACGGTAGCCTTCGCAGGTCGCCCGCCGTCGGGCCGGAGGGCCTGTTCGGGCCGGAGCGCCCGGAGGCGGACGGCGACCAACGAGAGGCGGGGCTGTGGTACGGGTACTGGGCGTGGACCCGGGGCTGACCAGGTGCGGGATCGGCGTGGTCGAGGGCGCGCCGGGGCGGCCGCTGCGGATGGTCGGGGTCGGCGTCATACGCACCCCCGCCGAGGACGAGATCGGGCGGCGGCTGCTGCTGGTGGAGCAGGGCATGGAGGCCTGGCTCGACGAGCACCAGCCGGAGCTGGTCGCCGTCGAGCGGGTGTTCGCCCAGCACAACGTCCGGACGGTGATGGGCACCGCCCAGGCCAGCGCGGTCGCGATGCTCTGCGCCACCCGGCGCGGCATCCCGGTCACCCTGCACACCCCGAGCGAGGTCAAGGCCGCCGTCACCGGCTCCGGCCGGGCCGACAAGGCGCAGGTCACGGCCATGGTGCAGCGCCTGCTGCGGCTGGACGCCCCGCCCAAGCCCGCCGACGCCGCCGACGCGCTGGCGCTGGCCATCTGCCACATCTGGCGCGGCGGGGCGGTCAACCGCCTGGAGGCCGCGGTACGGGCGGCCCGCGCCACCCCCCTGAAAGGAAGCAGCCGGTGATCGCCTTCGTGCAAGGGCCCGTGGCGGCCATCTCCTCCGGGCTCGCCGTGGTCGAGGTCGGTGGGGTCGGCATGGCCGTGCAGTGCACGCCGAACACGCTGGCCGGGCTCCGGCTGGGTGAGCCCGCCCGGCTCGCGACCTCGTTGGTGGTCCGGGAGGACTCGCTGACCCTGTTCGGCTTCGCGGACGACGACGAGCGCGCCGTCTTCGAGATCCTCCAGGCCGCGCCGGGCGTCGGCCCGAAGCTGGCGCAGGCGATCCTCGGGGTGCACAGCCCCGACGCGCTGCGGGCCGCGGTGGCCGGCGGCGACGAGAAGGCGCTGGTGGCCGTGCCCGGCATCGGGAAGGCGAAGGCCGCCAAGCTGCTGCTGGAGTACAAGGACAGGCTGGGCGCACCGCACGGCGCGGTGCCGGCGCAGAAGCCGATCGCGAGCGGCCCGGCCCCCTGGACCGAGCAGCTGCACTCGGCGCTGACCGGTCTCGGCTACGCTCCGCGCGAGGCGGACGACGCGGTCGTGGCCGTCACCCCCGAGGCGGAGGCCCAGCAGACGCCGGACGTCGGCGCACTGCTCCGGCTCGCCCTGCGCGGCCTCAACCGATCCCGCTGAAGCCATCTGGCGATCTGTCCTCTTGTCGACTTTGGAGCATGTGCTGATGAGTCCGTACGACTCGGACCCGGGCGACCGGCTGGTGACGGCCGCCGCCGACGGGGAGGACCAGGCGGTCGAGGCGGCGCTGCGCCCCAAGCAGCTGGACGAGTTCATCGGTCAGGAGCGGGTGCGCGAGCAGCTGTCCCTGGTGCTCCAGGCGGCCCGCAAGCGCGGCAGCGCGCCCGACCACGTGCTGCTCAGCGGGCCGCCCGGGCTGGGCAAGACCACCCTGTCCATGATCATCGCCGCCGAGCTGGGCGCCCCGATCCGGATCACCTCCGGCCCGGCGATCCAGCACGCGGGGGACCTCGCGGCGATCCTCTCCTCGCTCGCCGAGGGCGAGGTGCTCTTCCTCGACGAGATCCACCGGATGTCCCGTCCGGCCGAGGAGATGCTCTACATGGCGATGGAGGACTTCCGGGTCGACGTGATCGTCGGCAAGGGCCCGGGCGCCACCGCCATCCCGCTGGAACTGCCGCCCTTCACCCTGGTCGGCGCCACCACCCGGGCCGGCCTGCTGCCGCCCCCGCTGCGCGACCGCTTCGGCTTCACCGGGCACATGGAGTTCTACGCCCCGGCCGAGCTCGAACGGGTGGTGCGCCGCTCGGCCACCCTGCTGGACGTGGAGATCGACCCGGCCGGCGCCGCCGAGATCGCCGGCCGCTCGCGGGGGACGCCGCGCATCGCCAACCGGCTGCTGCGCCGGGTCCGCGACTTCGCGCAGGTGCGGCACGACGGCCAGGTCACCGCGGAGATCGCCGCCCGGGCGCTGGACGTCTACGAGGTGGACGCCCGCGGACTGGACCGGCTGGACCGCGCGGTGCTGACCGCGCTGCTGCGGCTGTTCGGCGGCGGTCCGGTCGGTTTGTCGACTCTCGCGGTCGCGGTGGGGGAGGAGTCCGAGACGGTCGAGGAGGTGGCGGAGCCCTTCCTGGTCCGCGAGGGCCTGCTCGCCCGGACCCCGCGCGGCCGGATCGCCACCGCGGCGGCCTGGCAGCACCTGGGGATGACCCCGCCGGTCCAGACCACCCGGGGCGCCGTACCCGCGCAATCCGAACTCCTGCGGGCCGACGAGGGCTGAACGGGTGATCGTCGCCCGCCGGTTCCCGGGAGGCGTCCGATGCGCCACCCCGGTGAGCGGCCCGCGTGCGGGCCGGGGGCGAAGTCCGGGGAAACTGTGCAGGCGGAGGGTCGCCACTTTCGGCGGCAGGATGCGATGCTTGGCGTTGTCCGATCAGTTCGGGGTCGCCTAGACTCCGCCGGACCGCCCCGCTCACCTGACGGGCCGACCAATACCACACAGGCCGCCGGTCGGCGGCCCGTAAAGGACCCTGGCTGCAGTGAACTTCATCATCCTTCTCCTCCCGATCATCGCGATCGTGCTCATGTTCCGGTCGCAGAAGAAGCGCCAGTCGCAGATGCAGCAGATGCAGACCTCGCTGGAGCCAGGGGCGGGGGTGCGCACCATCGGCGGCCTGTACGCCCAGGTGAAGGCGGTCAACGAGGAGACCATCGAGCTGGAGATCGCGCCCGGCGTGGTCACCCACTTCACCAAGAGCGCGATCGCCGCTGTCCTGGACCCCCAGGAGTACGACGCGATCATCAACGGTCGCCCCGCCGATGACGAGCTGGCCGAGCCGGAGGCCGAGGACGCCGACGCCGAGCCGGTCGAGGACAAGCCGGCCGAGGACAAGCCGCTGACGCTCACCAAGGACGGCGGCGCCAAGGGCGACGTCGAGGGCGGGGCTCCCGCGAGCAAGTAGTACGGTCGGGCACCAGCCCGGCCGCGCGGCCCAGTGCCGCGAGCCCACAGGACCTCAGGGCCGCAGAACCGCCATGCCCCCGTCCCGCCACAAGCCGGACGGGGGTCCGGTTGGGGGGAGTGGCATGGACAGGGAGAAACGAGCAAGGTGGCAACACCCAAGTCGCGCCCGCGCGACGGCTACCCAGGGCGGGCGCTGGCCCTCATCCTGGTCGTCACCGTCGGACTGGTCGCCCTCATGTTCGGGACGGGCCACACCAAGCCCCGGCTCGGAATCGACCTCGCCGGTGGCACCAGCATCACGCTGACCGCGAAGTCGACAGACCCCAAGGCGATCAGCAAGTCCAACATGGACATCGCCACCGGGATCATCGAGCGCCGCGTCAACGGCATGGGTGTCTCCGAGGCGGAGGTGCAGACCCAGGGCGACAACACGATCATCGTGAACATCCCCAAGGGCGGCAACCAGCAGAACGCGGCGGACCAGGTGGGTACCACCGCCAAGCTGTACTTCCGCCCGGTCCTCGCGGTGGCGCCCAGCGGCTTCACGCCGCCGGCGCCCACCGCCTCCCCCTCGGCCACCGGCACCCCGAGCGCGGCCCAGTCCGCCGGGTCCACCGCCTCGCCCGGCGCGAGCGCGTCCGGCACGCCCAGCGCGAGCGGCACCAAGCAGGGCCGCCCGGCCGGTGAGGCGCTGGCCGCCGACGCCAGCCCGAGCGCCGCCGCCACGGGCGCGAGCACCGCCCCGAGCGCCGCCACCACGCCGTCCGCGCCCGCCACCCCGCCCAGCGCCGCGGACGTCAGCGCCGCGATGACCCAGGGCACCGTGCCGCCGGAGCTGGCCGCGGCCTTCACCGCCCTCGACTGCACCAAGCCGGAGGTCCGCTCGGCGCAGACCGGCCCCGAGGACAAGGCCGTCGTCGCCTGCTCGCAGAAGCCCGAGAACGGCTACTACGAGAAGCTCGCCCTCGGCCCCGTCGCCGTGAAGGGTTCGGACGTCTCCAAGGCCCAGCCGAGCCTCGACACCCAGACGGGTGCCGGCTGGCAGGTCCAGCTGCAGTTCAACGGCGCCGGCACCGACGCCTTCACCAAGGTCACCGGCCAGCTCGCCACCCAGACCCCGCCGAACAACCAGTTCGCGATCGTGCTGGACAACCAGGTCGTCTCGCACCCCGAGGTCAAGAACGTGATCCCCGGCGGCAGCGCCGTGATCACCGGCCGCTTCAGCCAGACCGAGGCGCAGGACCTGTCCAACGTGCTGGGCTACGGCGCCCTGCCGCTGGAGTTCACCAAGAGCGACATCACCACCGTCTCCCCGGCGCTCGGCAGCGACCAGCTCGAGGCCGGTATGGTCGCCGGCGCGATCGGCATGCTGCTGGTGGTGCTCTACTCGCTGGTCTACTACCGCGGCCTCGGCCTGGTCTCGATCGCCGGTCTGCTCGTCTCGGCGGCTCTGACCTACTCGATCATGAGCCTGCTCGGCGCCGGGATCGGCTTCGCGCTGAACCTGCCCGCGGTCTGCGGCGCGATCGTCGCGATCGGCATCACCGCCGACTCCTTCATCGTCTACTTCGAGCGCATCCGCGACGAGGTCCGCGAGGGCGCCCCGCTGCGCCCGGCGGTCCAGCGGGCCTGGCCGCGCGCCCGGCGCACCATCCTGGTGTCGGACTTCGTGTCCTTCCTCTGCGCCGCCGTGCTCTACGTGGTCTCGGTCGGCAAGGTCCAGGGCTTCGCGTTCACCCTGGGGCTGACCACCGCGCTGGACGTCGTGGTGATCTTCCTCTTCACCAAGCCGGTCATCACGCTGCTGGCCCGGCGCAAGTTCTTCGCCAACGGTCACCCGTGGTCCGGCCTGGACCCGAAGCGGCTGGGCGCCCGCCCGCCGCTGCGCAGCAGCCGTCGTCGTAGCCCCTCCTCTGCCGCCGTGAAGGAGGCCTGACACCGTGTCACGCTTCTCCAATCTGGGACACCGGCTCTACCAGGGCGAGGTCAGCTTCGACTTCGTCGGGCGCCGCAAGCTCTGGTACTCCATCTCCGGCGTGATCGTGCTGATCGCGGCGATCGGTCTGGCGATGGGCCTGCACCTGGGCATCGAGTTCAAGGGCGGCTCGGTCTACACCGTGAGCAAGCCGGGGCTGACCGTCTCGCAGGCGCAGGAGACGTCCAACCAGATCACCTCCTCGCACCCGCTGGTGCAGTCGACCGACAACGGCAAGATCCGCATCCAGGTCAGCACCGAGGAGCCGAAGAGCTCGGACGAGATCCGCGCTCAGCTCTCCGAGAAGCTGGGCGTGCCGCTGGACACCGTCGAGGCCCAGGTGATCGGCCCCAGCTGGGGCAAGCAGATCTCCTCGAAGGCACTCACCGGCCTGATCATCTTCATGGTCCTGGTGACGGTCTACCTGGCGATCGCCTTCGAGTGGCGGATGGCGGTGGCGGCCCTGGTCGCCCTCATCCACGACCTCCTGATCACCATCGGCGTGTACGCCCTGGTGGGCTTCGAGGTCACCCCGGGTACGGTGATCGGCTTCCTGACCATCCTCGGGTACTCGCTCTACGACACGGTCGTCGTCTTCGACACCGTGAAGGAGAACACCAAGGACCTCACCAAGCAGAACAAGCGCACCTACAGCGAGGCGGCCAACGCGGGCCTCAACCAGACCCTGGTGCGTTCGCTCAACACCACCGTGGTCGCCCTGCTCCCGGTCGCCGCGCTGCTGTTCATCGGTGGCGGCCTCCTGGGCGCCGGCACGCTGAACGACATCTCGCTGGCGCTGTTCATCGGCCTCGCGGCCGGTGCCTACTCGTCGATCTGCGTCGCCACCCCGCTGCTGGCGCAGCTCAAGGAGGAGCAGCCGGAGATGAAGGCACTGCGCAAGCGGGTTCTGCAGCACCGGGCCGCGGCCGCGGCCAAGGCCGCCGGCGAGGTGCCGGCGGACGAGGAGATCGCGGACGAGGACCTGCCTGCGGGTATGGTCGGTCAGCGCGGCCGGGCGGCCGGCACCACGCGTGCCAAGGGCCGTCCGTCCACCAAGCGCTGAACCGACCCGACCGTAAGGACACGCCGTGACCACCGCCGACACCGCACTGGCCGAGCTGTTGAACAGCCGGATCCGGGACGTCCCGGACTACCCGAAGCCGGGTGTGCTGTTCAAGGACATCGCGCCGCTGCTGGCCGACGCCGAGGCCTTCGGCGCCCTCACCAGGGCGCTGGCGGACCGGGCGCGGGAGCTCGGGGCGACCAAGGTGGTGGGCCTGGAGGCGCGCGGCTTCGTGCTGGCGGCTCCGGCGGCCTTCGCGGCCGGGCTGGGCTTCGTGCCGATCCGCAAGGAGGGCAAGCTGCCCGGCGAGGTGTTCCGGCGCTCGTACGAGCTGGAGTACGGCTCGGCGACGCTGGAGGTGCAGTGCGACGCCTTCGTGCCCGGTGAGCGGGTGCTGGTGGTGGACGACGTGCTGGCCACCGGTGGCACCATCAGCGCCTCGCTGGACCTGGTGAAGGAGGCCGGCGCCGAGCTGGTGGGCGTCGTGGTGCTGATGGAGCTGGGCTTCCTGGACGGCCGGGAACGGCTGTCCGGGCACCTGAACGGCGCCCCGCTGGAGACGCTGGTCACGGTCTGAGGGACCTGAACGAAGGGCGGCGGTCGGATCATCCGACCGCCGCCCTTCCGTTTCCGGCCCGGGCGGATGAACGCCCGGGCGCCCGGCTCGGTACCATGAAGATTCATCCCCTCCCGGTTGCGTCCGACCGTACGGGCCGCGGCAGGGGTCGGCCCCGGTGCCCCGAGGAGAGTCCTTGCCCGACGAGGTTGTGCCCACGGCCGAAGCGGCCGCCCCCGACAACCGTCCCACGCCCTCGGGGGCCACCCCGGCACGCCCGGCGCCGACCTCCTCGCGACCGACCGCCCCCACCGGGCGCGGCTCCTCCTCGGGTGGCATGCGCGCCCGCCTGGCCCGCCTCGGCGGCCAGCGCTCCAGCGTGCTCAACCCCGTGCTGGAGCCGCTGTTCCGGTCCATCCGGGCGAACGACCCGAAGGCCGATCCGGCGCTGCTGCGGGACATCGAGCGGGCCTACGCCGTCGCCGAGAAGTGGCACCGCGGGCAGAAGCGCAAGAGCGGCGACCCGTACATCACCCACCCGCTGGCGGTGGCCACCATCCTGGCCGAGCTGGGGATGGACGCCCCGACCCTGATGGCCGGGCTGCTGCACGACACCGTCGAGGACACCGACTACGGCCTGGAGACCCTGCGCAAGGACTTCGGCGACTCGGTGGCGCTGCTGGTGGACGGCGTCACCAAGCTGGACCGGGTCAAGTTCGGCGAGGCCGCGCAGGCCGAGACCGTCCGCAAGATGGTCGTCGCGATGGCCAAGGACCCGCGGGTCCTGGTGATCAAGCTGGCCGACCGCCTGCACAACATGCGCACGATGCGCTACCTCAAGCGGGAGAAGCAGGAGAAGAAGGCCCGCGAGACGCTGGAGATCTACGCCCCGCTGGCGCACCGGCTGGGCATGAACACCATCAAGTGGGAGCTGGAGGACCTCGCCTTCGCGATCCTCTACCCCAAGATGTACGACGAGATCGTCCGGCTGGTCGCCGAGCGCGCCCCCAAGCGGGACGAGTACCTGGCGACCGTCATCGACCAGGTCCAGGGGGACCTGCGCGGCGCCCGGATCACCGCCTCCGTCACCGGCCGGCCGAAGCACTACTACTCGGTCTACCAGAAGATGATCGTCCGGGGCCGGGACTTCGCCGAGATCTACGACCTGGTGGGCATCCGGGTCCTGGTCGACACCGTCCGCGACTGCTACGCGGCGCTGGGCACCATCCACGCGCGGTGGAACCCGGTGCCGGGGCGGTTCAAGGACTACATCGCGATGCCCAAGTTCAACATGTACCAGTCGCTGCACACGACGGTGATCGGCCCCGGCGGCAAGCCCGTCGAACTCCAGATCCGCACCTTCGACATGCACCGCCGGGCCGAGTACGGCATCGCCGCGCACTGGAAGTACAAGCAGCGCGCGGTGGCCGGCGCGTCCAAGGTCCGCACCGACACCCCGACCCAGGTCCGCAAGGACGACAAGGCCGGCGCCGTCAACGAGATGGCCTGGCTGCGGCAGCTGCTGGACTGGCAGAAGGAGACCGCCGACCCGGGCGAGTTCCTGGAGTCGCTGCGCTTCGACCTGGCCAGCAACGAGGTCTTCGTCTTCACGCCCAAGGGCGACGTGATAGCCCTGCCGGCCGGCGCGACCCCGGTCGACTTCGCCTTCGCGGTGCACACCGAGGTGGGCTACCGGACGATAGGGGCCCGGGTCAACGGGCGGCTGGTACCGCTGGAGTCGACGCTGGAGAACGGCGACGCCGTCGAGGTGTTCACCTCCAAGGCGGAGAACGCCGGCCCGTCCCGGGACTGGCTGGGCTTCGTCAAGTCGCCGCGCGCCCGCAACAAGATCCGCGCCTGGTTCTCCAAGGAGCGCCGCGAGGAGGCGATCGAGCACGGCAAGGAGGCGATCGTCCGGGCGATGCGCAAGCAGGGCCTGCCGATCCAGCGGATCCTGACCGGCGACTCGCTGGTCACCCTGGCCCACGAGATGCGCTACCCCGACATCTCCTCGCTCTACGCCGCGATCGGCGAGGGCCACGTCACCGCGCAGAACATCGTGCAGAAACTGGTCCAGGCGCTCGGCGGCGAGGAGGGCGCCACCGAGGACCTCGCCGAGACCGCGACCCCGACGCACGACAACCGCCGGGCGGTGCGCCGCCGGGCCAAGGGCGACCCGGGCGTGATCGTCAAGGGCGTCGAGGACGTCTGGGTCAAGCTGTCCCGCTGCTGCACCCCGGTGCCGGGCGACCCGATCGTCGGGTTCGTGACCCGCGGCAACGGCGTATCGGTGCACCGCGCCGACTGCGTCAACGTCGAGTCGCTGAGCCAGCAGCCCGAGCGGATGATCGACGTCGAGTGGGCCGCCACCCAGTCCTCGGTGTTCCTGGTGGCCATCCAGGTCGAGGCGCTGGACCGCTCCCGGCTGCTCTCGGACGTCACCCGGGTGCTCTCCGACCAGCACGTCAACATCCTGTCGGCGGCGGTGCAGACCTCCCGCGACCGGGTCGCGATGAGCCGCTTCACCTTCGAGATGGGCGACCCGAAGCACCTCGGCCACGTGCTCAAGGCCGTGCGCGGCGTCGAGGGCGTCTACGACGTCTACCGCGTCACCTCGGCCCGCAAGTAGCGCCCCCGGGCACGAGAGCACGAGAGAGGGCCCCGGGAGATCCCGGGGCCCTCTCTCGTGCGTTCGGCGGATCAGCCGCTGAACTCCTCCTGGCTCCGGTGCGCCTGCTCCAGCAGGGTCTGCACGCCGGCCAGCTCGTTCTCCAGCTTGGCGATCCGGCCGGCGTTGCCGGCGGCGCGGGCCTTGTCCAGGTCGGCCTGGATCTTGTCGGCCTTCGCCTCGAACAGGCCGACCATGCCGGCGGCGCGCGCCTTGGCCTCCGGGTTGGAGCGCTTCCACTCGGCGTCCTCGGCCTCGCGGATGGCCCGCTCGACCGTGTTCAGCCGGCCGTCCAGCTTCGGACGGGCGTCGCGCGGCACGTGCCCGATCGCCTCCCAGCGCTCGTTGACCTCGCGCAGCGCCGCCTTGGCGGCCTTCAGGTCGGTGATCGGCAGGATCGCCTCGGCCTCGGTGGCCAGCGCCTCCTTGAGCTTCTGGTTGGCCACCTGCTCGGCGTCCCGCTCGCTGAACACCGCGGAACGGGCCTGGAAGAAGACGTCCTGCGCGCCGCGGAACCGCGCCCACAGCTCGTCCTCGATGTCCCGCTGGGCCCGGCCGGCGGACTTCCAGCGCGCCATCAGGTCGCGGTAGGCGGCCGCGGTGTCGCCCCACTCGGTGGACGAGGACAGCGCCTCGGCCTCGGCGACCAGCGCCTCCTTGGTCTGCCGGGCCTGCTCGCGCTCGGCGTCCAGGGTCGCGAAGTGCGCCTTGCGGTGCTTGGAGAAGACCGAACGGGCGTGCGAGAAGCGGTGCCACAGCTCGTCGTCGCTCTTGCGGTCCAGCCGGGGCAGGCCCTTCCAGGTGTCCACCAGGGCGCGCAGCCGGTCCCCGGCCTCCCGCCACTGGGTGGACTCGGCGAGCTGCTCGGCCTCGGAGACCAGCGCCTCCTTGGCGGTGCGGGTCTCGTCCTGGGCCTTGGCGCGGGCGGCCTTGCGCTCCTCGCGCCGGCTCTCGATCTCGCCGGCGAGCGTGTCCAGCCGCTTGGCCAGGGCGGCCAGGTCGCCGACCGCGTGCCCCTCGGTCACCTGGGCGCGCAGGTGGTCCAGCGCGGCCTGGGCGTCCTTGGCGGCCAGGTCGGTGGTGCGCACCCGCTTCTCCAGCAGGCCGATCTCCACCTCGATGCCCTGGTACTTGCGCTCGAAGTAGGCGAGGGCCTCCTCGGGCGAGCCGGCCTGCCAGGAACCCACGACGCGTTCGCCGTCGGCCGTCCTGACGTAGACCGTGCCCTGCTCGTCGACACGGCCCCACGGGTCGCTGCTCATAGCGCGTCCTCCACATGACGTCGCGCCCGCGCCGGGGCGGCGCGCGTCCGTCGTCCACAGTTGATGTGCGGCGGACCGATGAGTCCGCCGTCCCCGTCCGCCGTGACTTGCTGCCGAGGGTGACGGCCAGGCGGGTGCGGGCACCCTGAATACAACGCCAACATAGGCGACCAGCCCCGGTGCTGTCCGCATCCGGGCCGGGCGATTTCGGGCCGGGGCCGCGCCGAGGCGCTTCGGGCGCCTCTTGCGGGCGGCCCCGGGAGATGTCAACTCTTTGTCGTGGTCACCGAGTTGAAGGTGACGTCGGCCATCGGGTGGCCGTCCGGGGCGCCCTCCAGGGTGCCCGCGGCGGCGATCTTCTGCACCGCGTCCAGGCCTCCGGTGATCTTGCCGAAGGGGGTGTAGTTCGGGGGCAGCTGGGTGTCCTTGTAGACCAGGAAGAACTGGCTCCCGTTCGTGCCGGGGCCGGAGTTGGCCATCGCCACGGTGCCCGCCGGGTAGGTCGCGCCGGTCAGGTTCTCGTCCGCGAACTTGTAACCGGGGCCGCCGGTGCCGCCCGGGACGGTCGCGCTGGCGGTCGGGTCGCCGCACTGGAGCACGAAGATACCGTCGGTGGTGAGCCGGTGGCACTTGGTGTGGTCGAAGTACTTCTCCCCGGCCAGGAAGACGAAGGAGTTCACCGTGTGCGGGGCCTTGGCCGCGTCGAGCGCGAGCGTCACCTTGCCGCAGTTGGTGTCCAGCGTCGCGGTGTACGAGCCGCCCGCGTCGATCGCCATGGCCGGCTCGGCCTGCCACTGCTTGCCGTTCGGCGCGCCCGGCGCCGGATCGGCGCAGCCCTCGACCGGCTTGCGGGTCGGGGTGGTCGGCTCGGCGCCCTGGCTCGGCGCGGCCTGGGCGGAGGAGGCGGCCGAAGCCGACTTGTCCTTGTCCGAGCTGAACGCCCCGGTGCCGACCAGCGCACCGCCGCCGGCCAGCACCACGACGGCGAGCGAGGCGCCCAGGATCGTGTTGCGGCGCCTGCGCGCGGACCGCGCGGCGACCCGCCGCTCCATCTGGCGCTCGTACTTCTCTCGGGCGAGCTGCCGCCGCCGCTGTTCGCTGCTGACCACCGGCCGTGTCTCCTACGGATGTGCTGGGAAAGTGGATGGGTACCGAAGCGGATCATCGCATCCATCGGCGGCCAAGTGTAGGGACCGGGCCTGTAAGAACGCGGTGAACCTGTCAGCGCGAACCGCGCGCGCCACCCCTATCTGGTTCGCAACCGCACCCGCACCGCCGGTAGGCTGCCTTTACCTCACTGGTGTGCTGCATGACTGGTGGCTGCATCCGACCCGGCAGCCGCGACCGTAGCCGCCACTGCCGACCGCATCACGAAGGACGCGCGTGTTCATCGCCGGATTCCCCGCTGGAGCCTGGGGCACCAACTGCTACCTGGTCGCCCCGGCGGCGGGCGAGGAGTGCGTCATCGTCGATCCCGGCCACCAGGCGGCGCGCGGTGTCGAGGAGATGGTTCGCGAGCACGGGCTCAAGCCCGTCGCCGTGGTGCTCACGCACGGCCACATCGACCACGTGGCCTCGGTGGTCCCGGTCTGCGGCGCCCGCGGCGTCCCGGCCTGGATCCACCCCGAGGACCGGTACATGATGTCCGACCCGGAGAAGGCCCTCGGCCGCGCCCTGGGCACCCAGCTGATGGGCGAGCTCACCGTCGGCGAGCCCGACGACGTGCGCGAGCTCACCGACGGCGCCGTGCTGGAGCTCGCCGGCCTGCAGCTCACCGTGGACCACGCCCCGGGCCATACCGGGGGGTCGGTGACCTTCCGGACGCCCGGTGCCGAGGACCTCCCCCCGGTGCTGTTCTCGGGCGACCTGCTGTTCGCCGGCTCCATCGGGCGTACCGACCTCCCGGGCGGGGACAGCGAGGCGATCATGCGGTCGCTGGCCCGGGTGTGCCTGCCCCTCGACGACACCACCGTGGTCCTCTCCGGCCACGGCGGACAGACCACCATCGGCCACGAGCGCGCCACCAACCCCTACCTCCGACAGGCAGCAGGGGCGGCCGGCGCCCAGGCTTTCCCGCGACGAGGAATGTGACGGAAGAGAAGTTGAGCACCTTCACCGCCCCCAAGGGCACCTACGACCTGCTGCCCCCCAGCTCCGCGACCTTCCTGGCGATCCGCGAGCGCATCGCCGCGCCCGCCCGCCGGGCCGGCTACGGCTACATCGAGACCCCGGTCTTCGAGGACGTGAAGCTCTTCTCCCGCGGCGTCGGCGAGTCCACCGACATCGTCAGCAAGGAGATGTACAACCTCACCACCCGCGGCGGCGACGAGCTCGCGCTGCGCCCGGAGGGCACCGCCTCGGTGCTGCGCGCCGCCCTCCAGGCCAACCTGCACAAGCAGGGCAACCTGCCGGTCAAGCTCTGGTACTCCGGCTCGTACTACCGCTACGAGCGTGCCCAGAAGGGCCGCTACCGCCAGTTCTCCCAGGTCGGCGCCGAGGCGATCGGGGCCGAGGACCCGGCCCTGGACGCCGAGCTGATCATCCTCGCCGACGACGCCTTCCGCTCGCTGGGCGTGCGCGACTACTCGCTGCTGCTCAACAGCCTCGGCGACAAGCAGTGCCGCCCGGTCTACCGCGCCGCCCTGGTCGAGTTCCTCGCCGGCCTGGACCTGGACGAGGACACCCGCCGCCGCGCCGACATCAACCCGCTGCGCGTCCTGGACGACAAGCGCGAGTCCGTGCAGGCCCAGCTGGTCGACGCGCCCAAGCTGCGCGACTACCTGTGCGAGGAGTGCAAGGCGTACGACGAGAAGGTCCGCGAGCTGCTCACCGCGAACGGCGTGGCCTTCGTCGACGACCCGAAGCTGGTCCGCGGCCTGGACTACTACACCCGCACCACCTTCGAGTTCGTGCACAACGGCCTCGGCGCCCAGTCCGCGATCGGCGGCGGCGGCCGCTACGACGGCCTGTCCGAGATGATCGGCGGCCCGGCGCTGCCGTCCGTCGGCTGGGCCCTCGGCGTGGACCGCACCTTCCTGGCGATGGAGGCCGAGGGCATCGTCCTCGACCTGCCCGCCGCGACCTCCGTGTACGCCGTCGCGCTCGGCGAGGAGGCCAAGAACGTCCTGTTCGCCAAGGTGGTCGAGCTGCGCCGGGCCGGCGTCGCCACCGACCTCGCCTTCGGCGTCAAGAGCATCAAGAACGCCATGAAGTCCGCCGACCGGTCCGGCGCCCGCTTCGCCCTCGTGGCCGGGGACCGGGACCTCGCCGACGGCGTCGTCCAGCTCAAGGACCTGACCACCGGCGAGCAGAACCCCGTCGCCCTCGACGCACTCGTCACCACCCTGAAGGAGAAGCAGCTGTGATCCGCACGCACGACGCGGGCACGCTCCGCCCGGAGCACGCAGGCACCACCGTCACCCTGGCCGGCTGGGTCGCCCGCCGCCGCGACCACGGCGGTGTCGCCTTCATCGATCTGCGCGACGCCTCCGGCACCGTGCAGATCGTGGTCCGCGACCTCGACTCGGTGCACGGCCTTCGCGCCGAGTACTGCGTCAAGGTCGTCGGCGACGTCCGGGTGCGCCCCGACGGCAACGAGAACCCGGACATCCCGACCGGCGCGGTCGAGGTCGTCGTCAGCGAGATCGAGGTCCTCTCCGAGGCCGCCCCGCTGCCCTTCCCGGTCGCCGAGTACGAGCCGGGCACGGTCAACGAGGAGGTCCGGCTGCGCTACCGCTACCTGGACCTGCGCCGCGAGGGCCCCGCCAAGGGCCTGCGACTGCGCTCGAAGGTCAACAACATCATCCGCCGGGTGATGGAGGAGAACGACTACCTCGACATCGAGACGCCGTACCTCACCCGCTCCACCCCCGAGGGCGCCCGCGACTTCCTCGTCCCCGTCCGCCTGCAGCCCGGCCACTGGTACGCGCTGCCGCAGTCGCCCCAGCTGTTCAAGCAGCTGCTGATGGTGGCCGGGATGGAGCGCTACTACCAGATCGCCCGCTGCTTCCGCGACGAGGACTTCCGCGCCGACCGGCAGCCGGAGTTCACCCAGCTCGACATCGAGGCCTCGTTCGTCGACCAGGAGGACGTCCTGGCCCTCGGCGAGAAGATCGTCGGCTCGATCTGGCGCGAGGTGCACGGCTACGAGCTCCCCAACCCGCTGCCCCGGATGACCTACGCGGACGCCATGGCCCGCTACGGCTCCGACAAGCCGGACGTCCGCTTCGGACAGGAACTCACCGACCTCACCGAGTACTTCAAGGGCACCGGGTTCCGCGTCTTCCAGGCCCCGTACGTCGGCGCCGTGGTGATGCCCGGCGGCGCCTCGCAGCCCCGCAAGGCGCTCGACGCCTGGCAGGACTGGGCCAAGGCGCGCGGCGCCCGCGGCCTGGCCTACGTCGTCATCGACGCCGAGACCGGCGAGCTGCGCGGCCCGGTCGCCAAGAACCTGTCCGAGGAGCACCTGGCCGGCCTGGCCGCCGCCGCGGGCGCCAAGAACGGCGACGCGATCTTCTTCGCGGCCGGCAAGCAGCGCCCCTCGCAGGAGCTGCTGGGCGCCGCCCGCCTGGAGATCGGCCGCCGCTGCGAGCTGATCGACGCGTCGCAGTGGGCCTTCCTCTGGGTCGTCGACTTCCCGATGTTCGAGCCGATCGAGGACGACAAGGGCGAGTTCCAGGGCTGGCACGCGGTGCACCACCCGTTCACCGCCCCGACGGCCGAGTCGCTCGCCACCTTCGACACCGACCCGGGCTCGGCCCTGTCCAACGCCTACGACCTGGTCCTCAACGGCTCGGAGCTGGGCGGCGGTTCGATCCGTATCCACCAGCGCGACGTGCAGAAGCGGGCGTTCGACGCGATCGGCCTCTCCGAGGAGGAGGCGGCCTCGCAGTTCGGCTTCCTGCTGGACGCCTTCAACTACGGCCCGCCGCCGCACGGTGGCGTCGCCTTCGGCCTCGACCGCATCGTCACCCTGCTCGGCGGGTACGACACCATCCGCGACGTCATCGCCTTCCCGAAGACGTCCACCGGTGGTGACCCGCTGACCGGCGCCCCGACCCCGATCACCCCGGCCCAGCGCCGGGAGGCCGGCGTGGACGCCAAGCCGAAGCTGCGTGAGGACGCCGCGAAGTCCGAGGCCTGACACCGGATCCGCTAACCTTCAACGGCCCCGGACGGTCCACCCACCGTCCGGGGCCGGTCCACAATGACGTGTGACACAAGGAGGGTTGACTCATGCAGGTGATCACAAGGGTCGAGTGTCCGGATGACGCCCCGGCGACCAGACGCGTTCACATGGCCGCGTTCCCCGGCCCGGACGAGGCGGACCTGGTCGACGCGCTGCGCCGCGATCCGGCCTGGCTGCCCGGGCTGTCGCTGGTCGCGGTCGACGAGACCGGGCTGGTGATCGGGCACGCGCTGCTGACCCGGCTGCGGGTCGGCGAGGACGGCACGGGCCTCGCGCTCGCGCCGGTCGCCGTCGCGCCCGAGTGGCAGCGCAAGGGCGTCGGCGAACTCGTCGTCCGGGCCGCGCTGTCGGCGGCCGAGGAGGCGGGGGAGAAGCTCGTGGTCGTCCTCGGCGACCCGGAGTACTACGGGCGGTTCGGCTTCAGCGCGGCCGGTCGGCACGAGGTCAGCGGGCCGTTCGAGGTGCCGGACGCCTACTTCCAGGCGCTGCCGCTGCCCGCGTACGACGGCGCTCCGCGCGGGCTCTGCCGCTACCCCGAGGCCTTCGTGGCGGTGTAGACCGTCAGGTCGGTTCCACCGGCCGCGTTCCCACCCGGGGCCCCGTCCCCATCCGAGGCCCCGTTCCACCCGACGTTCCCACCCGGGGCTCCGTCCCACCCGACGATCCCAGCCGGCCGAAGGGGACCGTGACCCGGCAACTGCGCACGAACGCGGCCATCGCCGGCGTGAGTTCGCGGTCCTTCGGCCAGTACAGCCCGACCAGGCTCGGGCTGAGCCCCCGCACCGGCCGGTACGCGACGTCACCCCGTACGGCCAGCCGGCTCATCGTCTCCGGTGCGAAGCCGACGCCCTGACCGCACACCACCGCGGCCAGCCACTCGTCGGTGTTGTGCGCCACCGCGCCGATCCGCACCGGACGCCCGCCCCGCTCCCGGCCCGCCAGCCAGTACTCGCGCCAGTGCCCGGCCTCGTGCGGTATCGCCACGAACGGCTCGTCCAGCAGGTCCTCGACGGACAGCCCGGCCCGGTCCGCCAGCCGGTGCCCGGCCGGCAGCGCCACGACCCGCGCCTCCTCGCCGAGCACGGCGACGTTGTAGTGCTCGACCAGCCACGCCGGGCCGTGCCAGAGCGTCAGGTCGATCTCGCCGGTGGCCAGGCCCGAGGTCGGGTCGAACCAGTTGTTCTGCCGCAGCTCCACCTGCCAGCCGGGCATCCGCCGGGCGAAGTCGGCGACGGTGCTGCGGGTCATCAGGTTGATGATGCCGCCCTCGAACCCCACGCGCAGCACCGAACCCTGCTCGGCCGCGGCCGCCCGGGTGGCCCGCAGCGCGTCCTCCCAGCCGGCCAGCATCGCCCCGGCGTAGTCCGCCAGCGCCCGCCCGGCCCGGGTGGGCGCCATGCCGCGCCGCGAGCGCTCGAACAGCTCGACCCCGAGCAGCGATTCCAGCTGGCGGATCTGCTTGGTGAGCGTCGGCTGGGAGACGAACAGCCGGGCCGCGGCGGCGGTCAGCTGACCCTCCTCGCAGACCGCGGCGAAGCTGCGCAGCAGGCGGGTGTCGACATCCATGCCCCAAGGTTATGGAACCGGATATTGGACCCGTCCGGCAGGTGTGGGCCAAGGTTGGTCGTTCGGCGTTCGCGCCGACCGGACGGGGGAGCGCGGCAGCGGCGGTTCAGGGGGCCGCCGCTGCCGCCCGCCCGTCCGCCGACCTGCGGGGGCGGCCTCCAGCGCCTACGGTGAGTGCTCATCAGCAGCAGCCGGACGGAGGACCCCAGGTGGCCGAGGAGCAGCGGACCGCGAAGCCGGAACGACTCGCGAGGAAGCCGTACGAGCGGGAACTGCTGAGGCTCCAGCAGGAACTGGTGAAGCTCCAGGAGTGGGTGCGGGTCGAGGGCGCCCGGCTGGTGGTGGTCTTCGAGGGGCGCGACGCCGCCGGCAAGGGCGGCGCGATCAAGCGGGTGACGGAGTACCTGAACCCGCGCATCGCCCGGGTCGCGGCGCTGCCGACCCCGACCGAGCGGCAGAAGACCCAGTGGTACTTCCAGCGGTACGTCGAGCAGCTGCCGGCCGCCGGGGAGATCGTGCTGTTCGACCGCAGCTGGTACAACCGGGCCGGCGTCGAGCGGGTCATGGGCTTCTGCACGGACGAGCAGTACTGGCAGTTCCTGCACCAGTGCCCGACCTTCGAGCGGATGCTGATCGAGGCGGGCATCCTGCTGCGCAAGTACTGGTTCTCGGTGAGTGACACCGAGCAGGAACGGCGCTTCCGGGACCGGCTGGAGGATCCGATGAAGCGCTGGAAGCTCTCCCCGATGGACGTCGAGTCGATCACCCGTTGGGAGGACTACTCGCGGGCCAAGGACGAGATGTTCGTCTACACCGACACCCCGGACTCGCCCTGGCACGTGGTGGAGAGCGACGACAAGCGGCGGGCCCGGATCAACATGATCGCCCACCTGCTCTCCACCGTGCCGTACCGCGAGACCACCGCCCCGCAGATCGACCTGCCGCCCCGCCCGGCCCCGCGCGGCTACCAGCGGCCCCCGCGCGACCTGCAGAAGTACGTCCCGGACCACGCGGCCCGCCTCGATCGGCCGGACCGGGCCTGAGCACGATGATGCCGGGCGGCCCCGGCGGGTGTGTCGGCGGCCTCGCATAGGCTTCCGGTGTGGACGAACCGGACCTCTTCACCGCCGCCGCCGAGGAACGCCAGAGCAGGGAGCCCGGCCGGGCGCCGCTGGCCGTACGGATGCGTCCGCGCACCCTGGACGAGGTGGCCGGGCAGCGGCAGCTGCTGAAGCCCGGGTCGCCGCTGCGGCGGCTGGTCTCGGGCTCGCGCGGCCCGGCGGCGACCAGCTCGGTGATCCTCTGGGGCCCGCCCGGCACCGGCAAGACCACCCTCGCGCACGTGATCAGCCAGGCCGTGGAGGGCCGCTTCGTCGAGCTGTCCGCGATCACCGCCGGGGTCAAGGAGGTCCGGGCGGTGATCGACGGCGCCCGGCGGGCGGTCGGCATGTCCGGCCGCGAGACGGTGCTGTTCCTGGACGAGATCCACCGCTTCTCCAAGGCCCAGCAGGACTCGCTGCTGCCGGCCGTGGAGAACCGCTGGGTCACCCTGATCGCGGCGACCACCGAGAACCCGTACTTCTCGGTGATCTCCCCGCTGCTGTCCCGCTCGCTGCTGCTCACCCTGGAGTCGCTGACCGACGAGGACGTCCGCGCCCTGCTGCGCCGCGCGACGGCCGACGAGCGCGGCCTGGGGGGCGCGCTGGAGCTGACGGCGGAGGCCGAGGACCACCTGGTGCGCCTCGCCGGCGGTGACGCCCGGCGGGCGCTCACCACGCTGGAGGCGGCGGCCGGGGCGGCGCTGGAGAAGGGCGAGGCGAGCATCACGCTGGCCACCACGGAGACGGCCGTCAACCAGGCGGCCGTGCGCTACGACAAGGACGGCGACCAGCACTACGACGTGGCGAGCGCGCTGATCAAGTCGATCCGGGGCAGCGACGTGGACGCCACCCTGCACTACCTGGCCCGGATGATCGAGGCGGGGGAGGACCCGCGGTTCATCGCCCGCCGGCTGATGATCTCGGCCAGCGAGGACGTCGGCCTGGCCGACCCGACGGCGCTCCAGACGGCGGTCGCGGCGGCCCAGGCGGTGGCCCTGATCGGCTTCCCGGAGGCGCGGATCATCCTCTCCCAGGCGGCGATCGCGCTGGCCCTGGCGCCCAAGTCCAACGCGGCCTACCTGGCGATCGACGCGGCGCTGGCGGACGTCCGGCAGGGGCTCGCGGGCGCGGTGCCGCCGCACCTGCGGGACGCGCACTACGGCGGCGCGGGCAAGCTCGGCCACGGCCAGGGCTACCAGTACCCGCACGACCTGCCGGAGGGCATCGCTGCCCAGCAGTACGCGCCGGACGCGGTGCACGGCAAGGACTACTACCAGCCGACCCGGCGCGGCGGCGAGGCCCGCTACGCGGACGTCGTGGAGTGGACGCGGGGCCGGCTCAGGGGCGAGTGAGAAGGGGCGGTCGAGCACCCGGTACAATCGGTCGGAGTGCCACGTCCCGGGACGGCGGCGGGGGAGACCCCACCGACCGGCCACACCAGCGGGGCATCGGCCGTAGGCCTCCTCCGGGAGGCCCGCACCAGGAGCGTCGCGCACCGTTTCGGTGTCGCGGACGGCCCGGATTTCCGGGCTGTTCCGTGTGACCAGCACTTTCGTGCCCGGCTCCGGAGAGCGGCTGACCGCATCGCCTCGGCGATGGGTTGTCTCCGGGTCGCGAGATGCGACCTCCGTCAACACCTGGTGAAGCCGTATTCGTAAGCAAGGAAGGTTTGGTTCATGGCGAACCAGAAGCGTCCCAAGGTCAAGATCGCGCGTGCGCTCGGCGTGCCGCTGACCCCGAAGTCCGTCAAGTACTTCGAGGCCCGCCCGTACCCGCCCGGCCAGCACGGCCGTGGTCGCAAGCAGAACTCGGACTACAAGGTCCGTCTGCTCGAGAAGCAGCGTCTGCGCGCCCAGTACGACCTGAGCGAGAAGCAGATGGCGCGCGCGTTCGACCGCGCGAAGAAGGCCGAGGGCAAGACCGGTGAGGCGCTCGTCGCCGAGCTGGAGACCCGTCTGGACTCGCTGGTGCTGCGTTCGGGCATTGCCCGCACCATCTACCAGGCCCGCCAGATGGTCGTCCACGGCCACATCGAGGTCAACGGTGGCAAGGTCAACAAGCCGTCGTACCAGATGAAGCCGGGCTTCGTGGTGACCGTCCGCGAGCGCAGCAAGGAGAAGGTCCCGTTCCAGGTCGCCCGTGAGGGTGGCTACGCGGGCGAGGGCCAGACCCCGAAGTACCTCGAGGTCAACCTGAAGGCCCTGGCCTTCCGCCTGGACCGTGCGCCGCAGCGCAAGGAGGTCCCGGTGATCTGTGACGAGCAGCTGGTGGTCGAGTACTACTCGCGCTGACCCGCGGCGGTTCCGCATCCGCGGTACCTCAGCGAGCCCCCGTCGCCTTTCGAGGCGGCGGGGGCTCGCCCCTTTTCCGGTGGCAGCTCCCGGTGCCGGTCGGACGGGATTTACCGGCTCTCGCCGGTCATCGCCGCGGCCAGCCGCAGGTGCGGGCGGGCCTCCTCGGCGCGGCCCTGGCGCTCCAGGGTGCGGCCGAGCATCAGCCGGGCGTAGTCCTCGGCCGGGTCGGTGTCCAGGATCCGGAGCAACTCGGCCTCAGCGCGCCCGAGTTGGGCGGAGTGGTAGTAGCTGCGGGCCAGCAGCAGCCGGACCGAGAGGTTGGCCGGCTCCTCGGCCAGCACGCCCTCCAGCATGCGGGCGGCGTCGGCGTAGGCCTTGGACTCGAAGTGGAACGTCGCGAGGCGGTACTCGTCGGCGGCGGTGGTCACGGCCACGGGGTGCTCCTTCCGGGTGGTTCCTTGCCTCCTCAAGCAATCAGCAAGCTTCAGCTATTCCTGGCCGGCGCGGGCGTCGGTGCGGACGGCACCGAGCAGGGCCCGGCCCCGGGCTCCGGGCCGCCCGCCGACCCGCTGCCGCCCAGCGCCCGGGAGACCGCCGCGTCCAGGTCGAGCCGGGCCCCGGCCTGGTAGCACCGCTCGTACTCCTGCGCGGTCAGCCCCGCCCGGGCCCGCTCCGCGCACTCCCGGTGCGGGCCGAAGAAGGACCGCGAGCCCAGGAAGGGCAGGCCGACCGCGCCCCAGATCCGGTGCGCGGCGCCCTGCAGCACCCGGGCCTCGCCCAGGTCGCCCGGCGCGCCCGGGCCGCCCGGCTCGGTCTCCAGTAGCGCCAGCAGGTCGATCGCCAGCGCGATGCCCAGCAGGTCGTGGAACAGGTGGTTCAGCCGCAGGCCCTCCCGGGCCAGGGCGCGGGCCGCCCGGACGGCGCCGTCCAGCCAGTGCGCGTACGCCATCGCGTACAGCACGTACGCGTACGCCCACTGCTCGCCGTGCTCCTCGCACAGCTCGCGGGCCTGGCCGAACCAGAGCTCGCCGCTCTCCGGATCCCCCTGGAAGAGGTACGCGAGGCCCAGCTCGAACATGGCCAGCACGACGGTGCTGTTGAGCTCGCCGATGGTCCGGTAGTGCCAGAGCGCCTCCTCGAACAGTTCGGCGGCGCGGTCCGGCTCGTCGCCGATCAGGGCCACGCTGCCCTGCCGGTGGACGGCGTAGGCGAGCGCCCGGTCGTCGCCGGTGTCCAGGGCCTGGCGGCGGCACTCCTCCAGCGCCGGGCGGGCCGCCTCCAGATCGCCTTGCAGGGTGGCCAGGTGGCCGGTCGCCCAGAGGGCCTTGGCGCGGGCCTCGGTCGGCTCGCGGTCCAGGGCGAGCGCGCGGTCCAGCCAGTGCCGCCCCTCGCCGAGGTGGCCGCAGCCGACCCAGTAGAACCACAGCGTGCCCGCCAGCAGCAGGGCGATCTGCTCCTCACCGGGCTCGGCGAGGCAGAACTCCAGCGCCGCGCGGAGGTTGGGATGGGCGAGTTCGGTGCGCTCGGCGGTCTCGGCCTGCCGGGGTCCGAACCACTCGACCTCGCCCCAGGTGGCCACGCCCAGGTACCAGTCGCGGTGGCGGCGCAGCAGCCGCTGCTCCTCGCCGGCGGCCCGCAGCCACTGGCCGCCGTAGTCGCGCAGGGTGTCCAGCAGCCGGAAGCGGACGCCGAAGGCGCTGTCCTCGCGCAGCACCACGGACTTGCCGACCAGTTCGTCGAGCAGGTCGAGCACGTCCTCGGCCTCCAGGCCGTCACCGGCGCAGACGTACTCGGCGGCCTCCAGGTCGAAACTGCCGGCGAAGACCGACAGGCGGGCCCAGAGTAAACGTTCCTGCACGGTGCAGAGCTCATGGCTCCAACCGATCGTGGTGCGCAACGTCCGGTGCCGCGGCAGGGCCGTCCGGGAGCCGCCGGTGAGCAGCCGGAACCGGTCGTCCAGCCGGGCGCTGATCTGCTCCACCGACAGCGCGCGCAGCCGCCCGGCCGCCAGCTCCACCGCCAGCGGGATGCCGTCCAGACGGCGGCAGAGCAGGCCCACCGCCTCGGCGTTGGCCTCGGTCAGCGCGAAGGAGGGCAGCACCGCCCGGGCCCGCTCGGCGAACAGCCGCACCGCGTCCGGCAGCCCGCCCGGACCGCCCGGACCGCCCGGACCGCCCGGCCGGGGGTCGACCGGCAGCGGGGCCAGGGTGAGCAGGTGCTCGCCCGAGGCCCGCAGCGCGGCGCGGCTGGTGGTCAGCACCCGGAGGCCGGGCAGCGCCCGCAGCAGCGCGTGCGCCAGTTCGGCGCAGGCCTGCACCAGGTGCTCGCAGCCGTCCAGCACCAGCAGCGCGCGCCGACCGGACAGCCGCTCGGCGAGCAGGTCCAGCGGCGGGCGGGCCGCGTCGTCGTCCAGCCGCAGCGCCTCCAGCACCGCGCGGCCGAGCCGCAGCGGATCCTGCACCGGGGCCACCTCGACCAGCCAGGTGCCGTCCGGGAAGGCGTCGGCCGCCCGGGCGGCGGCGCGCAGGGCCAGCCGGCTCTTGCCCACCCCGCCCGGCCCGGTCACCGTCACCAGCCGGGCGCCGGCCAGCAGGCCCGCCAGCTCGGCCAGCTCCCGCTGCCGCCCGACGAAGCCCGTCACCTCGGCCGGCAGCCGGCCGGGCTCCGGCTCGCGCGGCCACGCCGCGGGTTCCCCGGGCTGTGCTCTCCAGTCGCCGGCCAAGCGCTGCTCCCCGTGTTCCTGGCCCGGACCGTCGGGGCCCGGACGTTCGTCGGGCCGTACGGGCGACGGCCCGCCTGGCAGAACGAGGTGACCGGCCGGTAGGTTACGCGCGCGGTTCGCACATCCGACCGGTTCGGCCGGGTGTCGACGCGACGGCGGACCCCGGAGCCCGGCGACAACCCGGTCCGGAAACCGGGCGTGGGCGCGATAGGGTTCCCTTTGGAGAACAGCAAGGCGAGGGAGCGCGCAAAGGTGTCCGTGGGAGAGCTGGCCGGGTTGCTCGTCGCCGTGTTCTGGGCGGTCCTGGTCACCCTGCTCGCCGTGGTGCTGGTCCGCCTCTCGCGAGTGCTGAAGGAGGCCACCGTCCTCGTCTCCGCCGTCACCGAGCAGGCCGTCCCGCTGCTGAGCGACGCGGGCGCCGCCGTGCGCAGTGCCAACCAGCAGCTGGAGCGGGTGGACGAGATCACCGCCAACGTGCAGGACGCCGCCGCCAACGCCAACGCGCTCTCCTCCACCGTCGCCGCCACCCTGGGCGGCCCGCTGGTGAAGGTCGCGGCCTTCAGTTACGGCGTCCGCAAGGCCGTCGCCAAGCAGCAGGGCGGCCAGCCGTCCGTGCCGTCGCAGAGCGGCGAGCGCGAGGAGCTGGCCCGGCTGATCCGGGCCGAGGTGCGCGCCGCGACCGCGCCCAGGAACGGCCTGCTCTCCCGGGTCCGGCGCGCGGTGAGGGGCTGACGGCATGGTGCGACGCGTCTTCTGGATGGCGGTCGGCGCCGGTGCGACCGTGTGGGCCATCAACAAGGCCAACGAGGCCGTGCACCGGCTCACCCCGGACAGCCTCTCCGGCACCGCCACGCGCGGTGCGCTGCACCTGGGCGACCTGGCCAAGCAGTTCGCCCAGGACGTGCGGGCCGGCATGGCCGAGCGCGAGGAGCAGCTGAAGGACGACCTCGGACTGCACGGCACCGCCGTCGTCGAACCCGGGAGCACCCGCCGGGTCCTGCGCGGCGAGCCGCAGTACCGAGCTATCTCGGCGGCGCCCGGCAGCCCGGCCGCCGCCCTGCCCCCGTCCGGCCCCCGCCCCGTATCCCGTGGGGCCCGCACCACCACCCGAGCCATTGAAGAAACGCCCCGCCGCGCCCTGCCGCAGCGGGGCGGCACCCCGAACCGGAAGGACCAATAATGGAGTCGGCTGAGATCCGCCGCCGCTGGCTGCGCTTCTTCGAGGAGCGCGGCCACACCGTCGTTCCGTCGGCGTCCCTGGTCGCCGACGACCCCACCCTGCTGCTGGTCAACGCCGGCATGGTGCCGTTCAAGCCCTACTTCCTGGGCGAGGTCAAGCCGCAGTTCGCGCGCGCCACCAGCGTCCAGAAGTGCGTGCGCACCCTGGACATCGAGGAGGTCGGGAAGACCACCCGGCACGGCTCCTTCTTCCAGATGTGCGGCAACTTCTCCTTCGGCGACTACTTCAAGGAAGGCGCCATCAAGTTCGCGTGGGAGCTGCTCACCAGCTCCGTCGCGGACGGTGGCTACGGCCTGGAGAAGGAGAAGCTCTGGATCACCGTCTACCAGGACGACGACGAGGCCGAGCTGATCTGGCGTGACGTCATCGGCGTCCCGTCCGAGCGCATCCAGCGCCTCGGCATGAAGGACAACTTCTGGTCGATGGGCGTCCCCGGCCCCTGCGGCCCGTGCTCGGAGATCAACTACGACCGCGGCCCCGCGTACGGCGAGGAGGGCGGCCCGGCCGTCAACGGCGAGCGCTACCTGGAGATCTGGAACCTGGTCTTCATGCAGTACGAGCGCGGCCACGGCGACGGCAAGGACGGCTTCGAGATCCTCGGCGACCTGCCGAGCAAGAACATCGACACCGGCCTCGGCCTGGAGCGCCTCGCCGCCATCCTCCAGGGCGTCGACAACCTCTTCGAGATCGACACCAGCCGGATGATCCTCGACCGCGCCGCCGAGCTCACCGGCCACACCTACGGCGCCGACCACAAGTCGGACGTCTCGCTGCGCGTGGTCACCGACCACATCCGCACCGCGCTGATGCTGATCGGCGACGGCGTCACCCCCGGCAACGAGGGCCGCGGCTACGTGCTGCGCCGCATCCTGCGCCGCGCCATCCGCAACATGCGCCTGCTGGGCGCCACCGGCGTGGTGGCCAAGGACCTCACCGACATCGCCATCAAGGCGATGGCTCCGCAGTACCCGGAGCTGGAGAGCGACCGCAAGCGCATCGAGACGGTCGTCGTCGGCGAGGAGGCGGCCTTCCTGCAGACGCTCAAGGCCGGCACCAGCCTGCTGGACGCCGCGGTCACCGAGACCAAGCAGGCCGGCGGCGTGGTCCTCTCCGGGGACCAGGCCTTCAAGCTGCACGACACCTACGGCTTCCCGATCGACCTCACCCTGGAGATGGCCGAGGAGCAGGGCCTCCAGGTGGACGAGGCCGGCTTCCGCCGCCTGATGCAGGAGCAGCGCAACCGGGCCAAGGCGGACGCCAAGGCCAAGAAGATGGGCCACGCCGACGTCGCCGCGTACCGCGAGGTCGCCGACACGTCCGGCGCGAGCGTCTTCACCGGCTACAACCTCACCGAGGGCGAGGCCAGCGTCGTCGGCCTGCTGGTGGACGGCGTTCCGGCGCCGGCCGCCTCCGAGGGCGACGAGGTCGAGATCATCCTCGACCGCACCCCGTTCTACGCCGAGGGCGGCGGCCAGCTCGCCGACCACGGCCGGATCCGGCTGGAGTCCGGCGCGGTGGTGGAGATCCGTGACGTGCAGCAGCCCGTCCCGGGTGTCATCGTGCACTCCGGTGGGGTGCTGTTCGGCGAGGTCGTGCTCGGCGCCTCGGCGTACGCCACGATCGACACCGAGCGCCGCCGGGCGATCGCCCGCGCCCACTCGGCCACCCACCTGACCCACCAGGCGCTGCGTGACGCGCTCGGCCCGACGGCCGCCCAGGCCGGCTCCGAGAACGCCCCCGGCCGCTTCCGCTTCGACTTCGGCTCGCCCGCCGCCGTCCCGGGCACCGTGCTGGTCGACGTCGAGCAGAAGATCAACGACGTGCTGGGCCGCGAACTCGACGTCACCGCCGAGGTCATGACGATGGATCAGGCCCGCAAGGCCGGCGCCATCGCGATGTTCGGCGAGAAGTACGGCGACGAGGTCCGGGTCGTCACCATCGGTGACTTCTCCAAGGAGTTGTGCGGTGGCACGCACGTCGGCAACACCGCCCAGCTGGGCCTGGTCAAGCTGCTCGGCGAGTCCTCGATCGGCTCCGGCGTGCGCCGCGTCGAGGCGCTGGTCGGCGTCGACGCGTACAAGTTCCTGGCCCGCGAGCACACCGTGGTCTCCCAGCTGACCGAGCTGGTCAAGGGACGCCCGGAGGAGCTGCCGGAGAAGATCTCGGGCATGCTCGCCAAGCTCAAGGACGCCGAGAAGGAGATCGAGCGCTTCCGCGCCGAGAAGGTGCTGGCCGCCGCGGCGGGTCTGGCCGACTCGGCCGAGGACGTGCACGGCATCTCGGTGGTCGCCGCGCAGGTCGCCGACGGCGTGGGCGCGGACGAGCTGCGCAAGCTGGTGCTGGACGTGCGCGGCCGCCTCGGCTCGCGCCCGGCCGTGGTCGCCGCCTTCACCGTGGCGAACGACCGCCCGCTGACCGTGATCGCCACCAACGAGGACGCCCGCGCCCGCGGTATCAAGGCCGGCGAGCTGGTCCGGGTCGCCGCCAAGACCCTCGGCGGCGGCGGTGGCGGCAAGGACGACGTCGCCCAGGGCGGCGGCTCCAACCCGGCCGCGGTCGGCGAGGCCGTCGCCGCGGTGCGCGGCCTGGTCGCGGAGCGCGCCAGCTGATGGTCGAGGAGCCTCAGGTGGAGCGGCCCTTCCGGCGGGGGCGGCGGATCGCCGTCGACGTCGGTGACGCCCGGATCGGGGTCGCGTCCTGCGACCCCGACGGGGTGCTCGCCACGCCCGTGGAGACCGTTCCGGCCGGGGTGAAGTCGCAGGCCAGGATCGCCGCCATCGTCGAGGAGTACGACGCGGTGGAGGTGATCGTCGGGCTGCCCCGCTCGCTGAGCGGCAAGGAGGGCCCGGCGGCGGAGAAGGTCCGCGCCTACGCGACGCGGTTGGCCAACCGGCTGTACCCGGTGCCGGTCCGGCTGGTCGACGAGCGGATGTCGACCGTCACCGCCACCCACGGGCTGCGCGCCTCGGGCGTCAAGGCGAAGAAGGGCCGCTCGGTGGTCGACCAGGCCGCCGCGGTGGTGATCCTGCAGACCGCCCTTGAGTCCGAACGGGTGAGCGGGAACCCGCCTGGTGAGAGCGTCGAGGCGGTCGGCTGACCGGCCTGATCTAACGTCCCGTCGAGGGGTCCGTGCGGACGCGTCCGCACGGACCCCTTTCGAACGTTTCGGCACTGCCGAGGGGACGCGAGCGATGACCGACCAGGACTTCCACCCGGGGCTCACGCCCGGGCACCTGGGTGCGCCGGTGCTGGAGCCGGAGGGCCGCCCGCCGGGCGCGCCCCGCATGCGCTCCGATGCACCCGATCCGCACCGACGGCGTAACGGACTGGCCTGCGGGCTGACCGCGCTCGCCCTGGTCGCGGTGTTCGGCGGGGCGGGCCTCGCCGGGTACACCTGGTTCCAGGGGCAGCGCACACCCCCGGCCGCCGCCGACTTCGCGGGGCAGGGCACCGGCAGCGTCCAGGTCTCCGTGCCGGAGGGCGCGGGCCTGTCCCAGATCGCGTCCACCCTGGTCCGCAACGGGGTGGTGGCCAGCTCGATCGCCTTCACCCGGGCGGCCAAGGGCAGCGCCGCGGCCGCCGGGCGGATCCAGCCCGGCACCTACACCCTGAAGCAGCGGATGTCGGCCGCGGCCGCGCTGACCGTGCTGATCGACCCCGCCAACGCCAACGGCCTGACCATCCCCGAGGGCTGGCGCGGCTACCAGATCTACGTGGCCATCGACCACAAGCTGCGCCTGCCGGAGGGCACCACCCAGCGCACCGCCCAGGAGCAGGGCGCCGAACTGGGCCTGCCGGACTTCGCCAAGGGCAGCCCCGAGGGCTACCTCTTCCCCGCGACGTACAGCGTCACCGACGGGACCACCGCGATCGACCTGCTGAAACAGATGGTGGAGCGGGCCGGCAAGGAGTTCAGCCGGGACGACGCGAACGTCGTCGCGCAGAACCTCGGGCAGAGCCTGTACGGGCTGGTCACCGTGGCCAGCATGGTCCAGGGCGAGGCCGACAACAACGAGGACATGGGCAAGGTGGCGAGGGTCATCTACAACCGGCTCGCCAAGGGCATGCCACTGCAGCTCGACTCCACGATCAACTACGCGCTCGGCCGGTCGACCCTGAACACCACCGTCACCGACACCCGGCTGGACTCCCCGTACAACACCTACCTGCACCCCGGGCTGCCGCCCACGCCGATCTCCAACCCGGGGCGGCAGGCGATCATGGCGGCGCTGGACCCGGCGCAGGGGGACTGGCTCTACTTCGTCACCGTGAAACCGGGGGACACCCGCTTCACCGACAGCTTCGACGTGCAGCAGCGCAACGTCGCCGATTTCAACGCCAACCGGGCGTCGGCGAAGCCGAGCGCCTCGGAGCTGCCGTCGGCTTCGGCCGGTGCGTCGGCCCCGGACTCCGGGCCGGCGGCGCCGGCGCCCGAGCCGAGCGAGGGTGGATGAGGTCGGACACTGACGGCACGTCCGCCCTGCCGGGGGGACGTGTGCGGTACGGTAACGTCTCCTCCCAGGCGCTGCGCTAGCACGCCGGTTCGAGAATCAGCCGGGACCGCGTCCCGGACGGCCGGTCCGATCCTCCGGCCGTCTTCGTCGGTTAAGGGGATCAATGACCGATCTGGGTCGGGGCTACGGCCCCCAGGGCTCTGAGCCGTGGCACCCCGGTGACCCCGGGTACGTCGGCCAGCAGCCGGTCCCCGGCCAGCAGGACGGCCAGTGGCAGCAGTATCCCCAGCAGGGCGAGCCGGTCCAGCAGTATCCCCAGCAGCAGGGCGAGCCGGTCCAGCAGCCGTACGGAGACGTGCAGCAGCAGGGGTATCAGCAGCAGCAACAGCAGCAGATGCAGCAGATGCCGCAGCAGGGGTACCCGCAGGGGTATCAGCAGCAGGGGTTCCCGGGGGGACAGCAGCAGTACCCCCAGCAGCAGGTGCCCCAGCAGCAGATGCAGCAGGGCTACCCGCAGCAGCAGATGCCGCAGCAGGGGTATCAGCAGCAACAGCAGCAGATGCCGCAGATGCCGCAGCAGGGGTACCCGCAGGGGTATCAGCAGCAGGGGTTCCCGGACGGTCAGCAGCAGCCGGGCATGGCGCAGCAGCAGGGGATGGCACCGCAGCAGCCCCAACAGTCCCAGCAGCCCCAGCAGCTTCAGCAGCCCGGGGCGCAGCAGCAGCCGGGCATCCCGCAGCAGGGCGCGCAGCCCGGGCGGCGGCGTCGCGCGGCGCCGGAACCCGAGCCGGTCGCGCCCGTCAGTGGCCCCGGCCCGGACGGCATCGACTGGGAGGCCGAGGCCGCCGCGCTGGAGGCCGGCGCCGACCCGGTCGGCGGGCACGCGCCCGAGAGCGACGAGTGGGACGGCCACCCGGACGGCTTCCAGGAGGACGGCCGTCACGAGGACGGCCACCACGAGGACGCCGAGTACCGCGACGAGGACGGCCACGTCGAGCAGGAGGGTTTCCTCGGGGAGGAGGACTCCTCCCGCGACGCGCAGAAGAAGCGCAAGGAGAAGGGCAAGAAGTCCGGCCGCCGCAACGGCGGGGCCTGCCTGCTGGTCGCGCTGGTGCTGGTCGGCGCCCTGGGCGGGGCCGGCTGGTGGGGCTACGGCTTCTACCAGGACCACTTCGGCCCGCCGCCGGACTTCACGGGCGAGGGCGGCAGCCCCGTCCAGGTCGAGGTCAAGTCGGGTGCGGTCGGCGGTCAGATCGGTCTGGCCCTGAAGAGCGCAGGCGTGGTCAAGAGCGTCGACGCCTTCAGCAAGGCCTGCGACGCCGAGCCGAAGTGCAAGACCATCCAGCCGGGCTTCTACTCGCTGAAGAAGGAGCTGCCGGCCGCCACCGCGCTGAGCGAACTGCTCAACGGGGCCGGCGGTGCGGGGCTGGTCATCCCGGAGGGCAAGACCGCCGCCGACATCTACACCCTGATCGACGGGAAGCTGAAGCTGCCGCAGGGCACCACGGCGGGTGTCGCCAAGGCCCAGGTCGGGAGTCTCGGCCTGCCGGCGTACGCGAACGGCAACGTCGAGGGCTTCCTCTGGCCGACCCGGTACAACATCGCCGACGGCATGAAGCCCGAGGACCTGCTCAAGCAGATGGTGAAGAACGCCACCGACAAGTACGCGACCCTGGACGCCGACGCGTCCAAGGCCGGCCTCAAGAACGCGTACGAGGTGGTCATCGAGGCGAGCATCCTGCAGCGCGAGGGCAACAACGTCGAGGACTTCGGCAAGATGGCCAGGACCATCCAGAACCGGCTGGCGAGCGATGCCGTGCGCCACACGCTCGGCATGGACACCACGCTGCAGTACTCGCTGGGCCGCAAGGAGCTGGACAAGAAGGACATCAACGACGGGTCCAACAAGTACAACACCTACATCAACCCGGGCCTGCCGCCGACGCCGATCTCCAACCCCGGCGACGACGCGCTCAAGGCGGTGCTCAACCCGGCGGACGGCAAGTGGCTGTACTTCATCGCGATGTCCCCGATCAAGACCCTCTTCGCCGAGACGGACAAGGAGCACGCGGCCAACGTCGAGGCGTACTGCCGGGCGGCGGGTCAGGGCTTCGACAAGGTCGGTCTCCACTGCACCACCAAGTAGCCGCCACCGCACCGCCGTTCACGGAGGAGCAGCGTTGACCAGCAAGCACCGGGCCGCCGTTCTCGGCTCGCCGATCGCCCACTCGCTCTCGCCGGACCTGCACCGGGCCGCCTTCGCGGCGCTCGGGCTGGACGGCTGGCGCTACGACCGCTTCGAGGTCGACGAGGCCGGCCTGCCCGGCTTCCTCGCCGGGCTGGACGAGGCCGAGTGGGCCGGGTTGTCGCTGACCATGCCGCTGAAGCGGGCGATCATCCCGCTGCTGGACGAGGTCAGCGCGACGGCCCGCGCGGTGGACGCGGTGAACACCGTGGTGTTCACCGCCGACGGGCGGCGCACCGGGGACAACACCGACGTCCCCGGGCTGGTGAACGCGCTGCGCGAGCGGGGCATCACCGAGGTGCCGGCCGCGGCCGTGCTGGGTGCCGGGGCCACCGCCTCCTCGGCGCTGGCCGCGCTGGCCCAGGTCTGCACCGGGGAGGTGACCGTCTACGTGCGCAGCGCGGAGCGGGCCCGGGAGATGGCCGAGCTGGGCGAGCGGCTGGGCGTCGCCGTGCGCACCGCCGACTGGGAGCTCGGCGCGCAGGCGCTGGCGCGGCCGCTGACCGTCTCGACCACGCCGGTCGGTGCGACCGACGCGTTCGCCGGGGCGCTGCCCGCCGTGCCGGGGGCGCTGTTCGACGTGCTGTACCACCCGTGGCCGACGGCGCTGGCCGCCGCCTGCGCCGCGCGCGGGGCGACCGTCCTGGGCGGGCTGGACCTGCTGGTGCACCAGGCGGTGCTGCAGAGCGAGGCCTTCACCGGGCGGGCGCCGGGGCCGCTGGCGGCGATGCGCGAGGCGGGCGAGAAGGCCCTCGCCGGGCGCTGAGGCCGTGCCGGTGGCCGGATCGCGCCGACCACCGCCCGGCCGGGTGGCCGGAATCGTGCCGACCACCGTCCCGCCGACTGACCGGTTGCCGTCCGTCACGCGGACTGGGCCTCCGGGTGCCGCCGGGACGTGAAAGGATTCAGGGGAAAAGGCACGCCCGGGCGGGCCCCGGCAGGTGCCGAGGCCGGTCCGCTGATGAAGGAGCTCCGTTGGGTACGTTGCGCTGGCTGACGGCGGGGGAGTCGCACGGCCCCGCACTCGTCGCGACGCTGGAAGGCCTGCCCGCCGGTGTACCGGTCACCACCGCGGTGGTGGCCGACGCGCTGGCGCGCCGCCGGCTCGGTTACGGTCGCGGCGCACGGATGAAGTTCGAGCAGGACGAGGTGACGTTCCTCGGCGGCGTCCGGCACGGCGAGACCATGGGCAGCCCGGTGGCGGTCATGGTCGGTAACACCGAGTGGCCGAAGTGGGAGCAGGTCATGTCGGCCGACCCGGTCGACCCCGAGGTGCTGGCCGGTCTGGCCCGCAACGAGGCGCTCACCCGCCCCCGGCCCGGCCACGCCGACCTGGCCGGCATGCAGAAGTACTCGATCGACGAGGCCCGTCCGATCCTGGAGCGCGCCAGCGCCCGTGAGACGGCCGCCCGGGTCGCGCTCGGTGCCGTCGCCCGCGCGTACCTGAAGGAGACCTGCGGGATCGAGATCGTCAGCCACGTGGTCGAGCTGGCCGCCGCCAAGGCCCCGGCCGGGGTGCTGCCGCTGCCCTCGGACGAGGCGCGGCTGGACGCCGACCCGGTCCGCTGCCTGGACGCCGACGCGTCGAAGGCGATGGTCGCCGAGATCGACCAGGCCCACAAGGACGGCGACACCCTCGGCGGCGTGGTCGAGGTGCTCGCGTACGGCGTGCCGGTGGGTCTGGGCTCGCACGTGCACTGGGACCGCCGGCTGGACGCCCGGCTGGCCGCCGCGCTGATGGGCATCCAGGCGATCAAGGGCGTCGAGGTCGGCGACGGCTTCGAGCTGGCCCGGGTGCCCGGCTCGCAGGCGCACGACGAGATCGTCCCGACCCCCGAGGGCGTCAAGCGCACCTCCGGCCGCTCCGGCGGCACCGAGGGCGGCCTGACCACCGGCGAGGTGCTGCGGGTGCGTGCCGCCATGAAGCCGATCGCCACCGTGCCGCGGGCGCTGCAGACCCTGGACGTGCGCACCGGTGAGCCGGCCAAGGCGCACCACCAGCGCTCGGACGTCTGCGCCGTGCCGGCCGCCGGGATCGTCGCCGAGGCGATGGTCGCGCTGGTGCTGGCCGACGCGGTGAACGAGAAGTTCGGCGGTGACCACGTCTCCGAGACCCGCCGCAACGTGCAGGGCTACCTCGACAACCTGATCATCCGATGACCGTTCCGGTCGTTGTGCTGGTCGGCCCGCCCGGCAGTGGCAAGTCCACCGTCGGGCGGGCCCTGGCCGAGCGTCTGGGCGTCGGCTTCCGGGACACCGACGCCGACATCGAGGCGCTGGCCGGCAAGCCCATCCCGGAGATCTTCGTCGACGAGGGCGAGCCGCACTTCCGCGAGCTGGAGGTCCGGGCCGTGCGCACGGGCGCCACGGAGCACGACGGCGTCCTGGCGCTCGGCGGCGGCGCGGTGATGGCCGAGGCCACCCGCGCCCTGCTGCGCGAGCTGCCGGTCGTCTTCCTGGAGGTCCCGCTGGCGGACGCGGTCAAGCGGGTCGGCCTGGACGCCCCGCGCCCGCTGCTGGCCATCAACCCGCGGGCCCGCTGGCGCGAGCTGATGGAGGCCCGCCGGCCCCTCTACCTGGAGGTGGCCACCGCCGTCGTCGACACCGCCGGCCGCACCCCCGAGCAGGTCGCGGACGCCGTACTGGAAGCACTGGAGCTGAAGACCCCCCATGACTGACCCCATCGTCAGGATTCACGTCGGCGGCAGCGCCGGCCACGACCCGTACGACGTGCTGATCGGGCACCAGCTGCTCGGTGAGCTGTCGGCGCTGATCAGTCCCCCCAGTCTGGGGACGAGAGGGGCCAAGCGGGTCGCGATCATCCACCCCGAGGCGCTGGCCGCCACCGCCGACGCCATCCGCGAGGACCTGCTCGGCGAGGGCTACGAGGCGATCGCGCTCCAGGTGCCCAACGCCGAGGACGCCAAGAGCGCCGAGGTCGCCGCGTACTGCTGGTCGGTGCTCGGGCAGACCGGCTTCACCCGCAGCGACGTCGTCGTCGGCCTCGGTGGCGGCGCCACCACCGACCTGGCGGGCTTCGTCGCCGCCACCTGGCTGCGCGGCGTCCGCTGGATCTCCATGCCCACCACGCTGCTCGGCATGGTCGACGCGGCCGTCGGCGGCAAGACCGGCATCAACATCGCCGAGGGCAAGAACATGGTCGGCGCCTTCCACCCGCCGGTGGGCGTGCTGGCCGACCTCGACACCCTGGCGACCGTGCCCAAGCACGACTACGTCTCCGGCCTCGCCGAGGTCATCAAGTGCGGGTTCATCGCGGACCCGGCCATCCTCGACCTGATCGAGGCCGACCCGGAGGGCGCCAAGACCCCGGACGGCCCGCACACCGTCGAGCTGATCCGCCGCGCCATCCAGGTCAAGGCCGACGTGGTCTCCGGGGACCTCAAGGAGTCCGGCCGGCGCGAGATCCTCAACTACGGCCACACCCTCGGCCACGCCATCGAGCGCAACGAGCGCTACAAGTGGCGGCACGGCGCCGCGATCTCCATCGGCATGGTCTTCGCCGCCGAACTCGGCCGCCTGGCCGGCCGGTTGGACGACGAGACGGCCGACCGGCACCGCACCGTGCTGGCCTCCGTCGGCCTGCCGCTGCGCTACCAGGCGGACGCCTGGCCGAAGCTGCTGGACGCCATGAAGATCGACAAGAAGTCGCGCGGCGACCTGATCCGCTTCATCGTCCTGGACGGCCTCGGCAAGACCTCCGTCCTGGAGGGCCCCGACCCGTCCCTGCTGGTCGCCGCCTACGCGGAGGTCTCGGCGTGACCAGGGTCATGGTGCTCAACGGCCCCAACCTCGGGCGGCTCGGCAGCCGCGAGCCGGACGTCTACGGCGCCACCTCCTACGCCGGGCTGGTCGAGCGCTGCACCGCGCTCGGCAAGGAGTTCGGCTTCGACGTCGAGGTGCACGAGACCAACTCCGAGCAGCAGATGGTGGAGTGGCTGCACGAGGCGGCCGACGGCAAGGTGCCCGTGGTGATCAACCCGGGCGCGTTCACGCACTACTCGTACGCGATGCGGGACGCCGCCTCGCAGCGCACCGCGCCGCTGATCGAGGTGCACATCTCCAACCCGTACGCCCGGGAGGCCTTCCGGCACACCTCGGTGATCGCCGCGGTGGCCTCCGGCACGATCGCGGGATTCGGGCTCGGCTCGTACGAGCTGGCCCTGCGCGCCCTGGCCGAGCAACTCACCACGCGCTGACGCCTGGTCAGCGGCCCGGCGGCGGACTGTGCCCGCCGCCGGGCCGCCGTGTAGTCTCCCCGCTGAGAGGTGTCGGGAGGTGACCGTGACGCAGTACGCCGGGGGTGGGCACGTCCCGCCGCGTCCCGCCGCTCCGCCGGGGCCGCAGCCGTCGGGGGCCGCCGCGCCGCCGCCGGTGCCGCCCGCTCCGGCTCCTGTTCCCGCGCCCGCTCCGGTCGCACCCGCGCCCAGTGCACCGGCCTCCGCCGGGGCCACCGGGCACTTCGTGCTGCCCTCCGGCGCGCCCGTGCAACTCCCCGCCCACCCGCCGCAGCGGCACGCGCCCACCAGCCCGATCGCCGTCCTGCTGATCGGCCCGGCCGGGGCGGGCAAGACCACCGTCGCCCGGTACTGGGCCGAGCGCCGGCCCAGCCCGACCGCGCACATCAGCCTGGACGACGTCCGCGAGTGGGTGCAGTCCGGCTTCGCCAACCCGCAGTCCGGCTGGAACAACGCCTCCGAGGCGCAGTACCGGCTGGCCCGCCGCACCTGCGGCTTCGCCTGCCGCAACTACCTCGCCAACGGCATCTCCTGCATCATCGACGACGCCGTCTTCCCGGACCGCCCGGCCATCGGCCTCGGCGGCTGGAAGCGGCACATCGGTCCCGGCATGATCCCGGTCGTGCTGCTGCCCAGCCTGGACTCCGTGCTGCACCGCAACGCCCGGCGCGGCGGCACCCGGCGGCTCGGCGACGAGGAGGTGGCGCGGATCCACGGCCGGATGGCCGGCTGGTACAACTCCGGGCTGCCGATCATCGACAACTCGTACCTGGACGTGGCCGGCACCGCCGCCGAGCTGGACCGCGTCATCCTGGCCCGGCTGATGGGCATGCCGGTGCGCTGACCCGCGACGATCCGGTGGTGTCGGTGCCGACTGCGATGATGGGCGGGTCCTGATCGAACCACCCCGGGGGAGCTGACGCCCGTGCCGGAAGGCCACATCATCCACCGCCTCGCCGCCGAGAACCGGAAGGCCTTCGGCGGCCGCCCGGTCGAGGTGTCCAGCCCGCAGGGCCGGTTCGCCGACGAGGCCAAGGCCATCGACGGGCAGCTGCTCACCGCGGCCGAAGCCGTCGGCAAGCACCTGTTCCTCGGCTTCGAGGAGGGCGGCTGGGTGCACGTCCACCTCGGCCTCTACGGCGGCTTCGCCTTCGGTACCGGGCCCGCGCCCGAGCCGGTCGGCCTGGTCCGGCTGCGGCTGGCCAACGACGACGGCTACGCCGACCTGCGCGGCCCCAACACCTGCGCGCTGGTCACCGGCGCGGAGAAGGCCGCCGTCGCCGCCCGGCTGGGCCCCGACCCGCTGCGGGCCGACGCCGACCCGCAGGCCGCCTGGCGCCGGATATCGGCCAGCCGGACGACCGTCGCCGCGCTGCTGATGGACCAGAAGGTGCTGGCCGGGGTGGGCAACGTCTACCGGGCCGAGGTGCTGTTCCGCCACGGGATCAACCCGCACCGCGCCGGCCGTGACCTCACCCGGGGCGAGTGGGACGCGATCTGGGCCGACCTGGTCGCCCTGATGCACGAGGGCGTCGGCGCGGGCCGGATCGACACCGTCCGGCCCGAGCACACCCCCGAGGCGATGGGCCGACCGCCGCGCGTCGACGACCACGGCGGCGAGGTGTACGTCTACCGGCGGGCCGCGATGCCCTGTCTGGTCTGCGGCACCGACGTCCGGACGGAACAGCACGCCGCGCGCAACCTCTTCTGGTGCCCCGCCTGCCAGGCGGCCTGACCAGGCCCTGCCCGGCCGGTCAGCCGAAGGCCGCGCCGGGCTCGTGGTGTTCGGCGGCGGCGCACGCGTCGAGGAGGGGGCGCAGGGACTCGTCCACGAGCCGGTAGCGCACGACCCGCCCGTCCTTGTCCCCGGTCACCACGCCCGCGGTGCGGAGCAGCCGCAGGGCCTGGGACACGGCGGGGTCGCGCATGCCGGTGGCCACGGCGAGGTCGGAGACGGCGAGCGGGCCGGCCCGGTGGAGGGCGAGCAGGAGGGCGAGCCGCCCGGGGTCGGCGAGCAGGGAGAACCGCTCGGCCCAGGTGCGGACGTGCGCGGGGTCGCCGATCGCGGCGATGGCCTCGCAGACCCGGTGTCCGTCGATGGTGCGGTGGCCCGCGCGGTCGGCCGGTACGAGATGCATGCGCACATTGTTGCAGCAGGGGGCCTGTGATCCTGGACACCTGCGCAGGTGCGCAGCCTTGCAAGGGTGGGTCCTGGCCCCTACGGTGTTCCCCGCCGTGGTGCTCGGGAAGACCGGTGACGGATCCTCAGGGATCCCAGTCCGGAGCGGCCCTCGCCACTGTGATCGGGCCATCGTGATCGTCGACGATGGAGAGACGTCCGTACCCACGACGCCACTGGGAGCCTCGCGCACCTGGGAAGGCGGGTACGGGACCCCCGTAAGCCAGGAGACCGGCCACGGCATCTCACGAAGTGTTTCCACGAGGTGCTGGAGCGTGACCCGAATGACCCTGCCCGAAACCGCCGCGGCTGCCGAGGCTCCGGCGACACCGTCCGCGCTGCCCACGTTCCGCTGGAAGCGCGAGGACACCGTTCGCACGGCCGGGCTGATGGGGGTGATCCTGGCCATGCACGTGGTGGCCTTCGGGACGCTCGTCTTCCTGGTCGCGCCCCACAACTACGCGGTCGGCACCCAGGTCTTCGGGGTGGGCCTGGGGATCACCGCGTACACCCTCGGCATGCGGCACGCCTTCGACGCCGACCACATCGCGGTGATCGACAACACCACCCGCAAGCTGATGGCGGACGGCAAGCGGCCGGTCTCGGTCGGCTTCTGGTTCGCCCTCGGGCACTCCTCGATGGTGGTGCTGATGGCCGCCCTGGTGGCGGGCGGCGCGCAGCTGGCCAGCACGCTGATGGACGACGACTCGACCACCCACAAGTGGCTCGGGATGGTCGGCACGACGGCCTCCGGCGCGTTCCTCTACCTGATCGGCGCGCTCAACCTGGCCGCGCTGCTCGGCATACTCAAGGTGTTCCGGGCGATGCGGGCCGGGTCGTACGACGAGGCGCAGCTGGAGGAGCACCTCAACTCGCGCGGCTTCATGGCCCGGGTGCTGAACCGGGCGACCCGGTCGATCACCCGGCCCGGGCAGATGTTCCCGGTGGGCATGGTGCTGGGGCTGGGCTTCGACACCGCGACCGAGGTCACCCTGATGGTGATGGCCGGGTCGGGGGCGGCGGCCGGGCTGCCCTGGTACGCGATCGTCTGCCTGCCGCTGCTGTTCGCGGCCGGGATGAGCCTGTTCGACACCCTGGACGGGACGTTCATGAACTTCGCGTACCAGTGGGCCTTCGCCAACCCGGTCCGGAAGGTCTACTACAACCTGACGATCACCGGGCTGTCGATCGCGGTGGCCTTCGTCATCGGCACCATCGAACTGGTCGGCGTGCTGCACGAGAAGCTCGATCTGACCGACCCGGTCACCGGCTGGATCGCGGGCATCTCGCTGGACAACGTCGGCTACGCGATCGCCGGGCTGTTCGTGGTGGTCTGGGCCGCGGCGATCGCCTACTGGAAGCTGGCCCGGGTGGAGAAGCGCTGGGCGGCCGCCGAGTAGCGACGGCTGCGACCGGCGACGGCAGCGGGCGGCGACGGCGCCTCCCCCGGGATCCCGGGGGAGGCGCCGTTCCGTCGCCGCGGGTCGGTGCCGGTCGTCGGGCGGGCGGGGTTCAGCGCTCTTCGCGGAAGTCGACGTGCCGGCGCGCGACCGGGTCGTACTTGCGCAGGACCATCCGGTCCGGGTCGTTGCGGCGGTTCTTGCGGGTCACGTACGTGTAGCCGGTGCCGACGGTGGAGCGGAGCTTGATGACGGGGCGCAGTTCGTTACGGGCCATGGGTGTCCTCCCGGGTTGGCGGGGTGTTCGGGGTCGGGGCGAAACCGTACACCGAAATGGAAGTCATTTTCATCTGGTGTAACGTGAGCTCCGTCCTGCCCATTCCCGGACGCCAGGGAGCACCCATGTCCGCCCACTGCCAACTCACCGGCCGTCGGCCCGGATTCGGCAACGCGATCTCGCACTCGCACCGCCGCACCCGCCGCCGCTTCGACCCCAACATCCAGCACAAGCGCTACTGGCTGCCCGGTGAGGGCCGGTACGTCCGGCTCACCCTCAGCGCCAAGGGCATCCGCACCATCGACACGATCGGCATCGAGGCCGCCGTCGCCCGCATCCGCGCCCGAGGGGGGAAGGCCTGATGGCCAAGCAGAGCAAGATCGCCAAGAACGAGCAGCGCCGTGCCGTCGTGGCCCGGTACGCCGAGCGCCGCGCCGAGCTCAAGCGGATCATCGCCAGTCCCGGCACGGCCCCCGCCGAACGCGCCGCCGCCCAGGCCGAACTCGCCCGCCAGCCCCGCGACGCCAGCGCCACCCGGATCCGCAACCGCGACGCCGTCGACGGCCGCCCCCGCGGCTACCTGCGCGCCTTCGGCCTCTCCCGGGTCAACCTCCGCGTCCACGCCCACGCCGGCCACCTGCCCGGCGTCCGCAAGGCCAGCTGGTGAGCGGCGTGGACGGGATCAAACTGCCCGTGGTGGTCGTGGCCGGACTGCACGCCGACGAACGCCGCGCCGCCGTCCGGGAGTTGGCGGTGGCCGGGGTGGACGCGGTGGTCCTCCACCACGACCTGCGGGAGGCCTCGCAGGGCATCGTCCACCGTGAACTGCGCGACACCGGAGGCGGGTTCGACGCCGCCGACGTCCCGCTGGTGAACGACTGCCCCTGCTGCGCCCTGCGCGAGGACCTGCTGCCGCGACTGCTGCGGATCGCCGACGAGGGCCGGTACGGGCTCGCGATCGTCGAACTGTGGGGCGGCAGCGACCCGCACCCGGCCGTCGAGGTGATCGCCGGGGGAGAGGCGGACGGCCGCCACCTGGAGGACGCCGTCGAACTCGCGGGCGTGGTCACGGCCGTCGACCCGGACCGGCTGGTCGGCGAGCTCTCCGTCTCCGACGACCTGGTGGAGCACGGCGAGCACACCGCCCGCCAGGACCAGCGGACCCGCGCGGAGGCGCTCGCCCACCAGGTCGAGTACGCCACCACCCTCGCCGTCCCGCGCGCGACGGCGCACACGCCCGGGCTCGCGCTGCTCCGCCAGCTCCACCCCACCGCCCGGGTCGTCCGGCTCGGCACCGGCGCGCTCACCCGGGCCGCCCTCGGCGGCTTCGACGTCGCCGCCGCCCGCGACCGGGTCAACCCGGCGATCGCGCTGCTCCCGCAGGAGAGCGACGAGGCCGGCGTCACCACGCTGGTCTGGGAGCGCCGCCGCCCGCTGCACCCCGAGCGGCTGCACCGGGCGCTGGAGCTGCTCGTCCCCGCCGCCCAGCGCAGCCGCGGCCGCTTCTGGCTGGCCAACCGGCCCGACCTGATGCTCGCCTGGGACGCCGCCGGGGCCAATCTCGCCGTCGAGGAGTGCGGGCCCTGGCTCACCTCCCTGCCCGACGCCGCCTGGGAGCTCTACCCGCCCGCCCGCCGGGCCGCCGCCGCCCTCGACTGGCACCCGCTGCACGGCGACCGGGTGCAGCAGCTCAGCTTCACCGCGGAGGGGCTGGACGTCGACGGCGTCACCGGGCTGCTCGACTCCTGTCTGCTCACCGACGCCGAACTCGCCGCCGGCGAACCCGGCTGGAAGGCCCTGCCGGACGCCTTCCGGGACCTGCTCGACCCCGTTCACTGAGGAGCCGTCACTGTGCGTAAGCGACCGAACCCGCCCAAGGCCCGGCCGAACCCGCTGTTCGCGGCCGGCATCGAGTACATCGACTACAAGGACACCGACCTGCTGCGGCGCTTCGTCTCCGACCGCGGCAAGATCCGGAGCCGCCGCGTCACCCGGCTCACCGTCCAGCAGCAGCGCGCCGTGGCCAGGGCCGTCAAGAACGCCCGTGAGACGGCCCTCCTCCCGTACGCCGCCGGCACCACCCGATAGCCACCACACCACCGTCACCACCCGACAAGGAGCCCCCGATGGCCGTCCCCAAGCGCAAGACGTCCCGCAGCAACACCCGGCACCGCCGGGCCCAGTGGAAGGGCAAGGCCCCGAAGCTCGTCCCGATCACCCTCAACGGCCGCGAACTGCTCGTCCCCCAGAACCTGGTCCCCGCCTACCGCCGCGGCCTGATCGACCCGGAAGGGGCGTAGCGACCACGGAGGGGGCGTGCGGGGGCGGGGGCGCGCCCTGTCGGGGGTGCTCGGCGGGCGGATCGGAGTGGGGGTTCGTAGGCTCGACGCATGTCTGATGCGTACGCGGGTCGGCGGGAGCGGGTGAGGGAGCACTGCAGTGCGGCCGGGGCCGATGCGGCGCTGATCACCCGGGCGGCGAACGTGCGGTATCTGACGGGCTGCGCCCCCTGCGGGGCGACGCTGCTGCTGACCCGGGAGCGGGTGCTGCTGGCGGTGCCCGACGATCTGCCGGCGGACGACACCGGGGAGCACCTGATCGCGCCGGACGTCACCCAGGTACCGGTGGCGGCCGCGGCGGACACCGCCCTGGCGGCGACCGCCGCCGCCGCGCGACTGGGCGTGGCGGACCTGGCGGTGGAGGAGCACGACCTGACCGTCAGCCGCCACCGCGCGGTGGCGAGCCTGGCGGAGGGGGCCCGGCTGGCCGACCTGGGGCAGGTGGTCGAGCGGCTGCGGGTGGTCAAGGACGAGCACGAGATCGCCGACCTGCGGATCGCCGCCGAGATCGCCGACCAGGCGCTCGGCGAGCTGCTGGAGTCGATCCTGGTCGGCCGCACCGAACGGCACCTGGCGATGGAGCTGGAACGCCGGATGATCGACCACGGCGCGGACCGGGCGGCCTACCCGGTGTCCGTCGGCACCGGCAGCCACTCCGGCCAGCCCGCCCACCAGCCGACCGACCGCCGCGTGGAGGAGGGCGACTTCCTCACCGTGGTGATGGGCGCCCAGTACCGGGGCTACGGCGTCTCCACCGCCCGGACCTTCGTGATCGGCGCGGCCCCCGCGCCCTGGCAGGTGGAACTGCACCGGCTGGTGTTCCGGGCCCAGCGGGCCGGCCGGGAGGCACTCGGACCGGGCGTGGAGCAGTACGTGCCCGACCGGGCCGCGCGGCAGATCCTGGAGGCGGCCGGCCACACCGAGACCTCCCCGCACCCGGTGGGCCACGGCATCGGGCTGGAGATCCGGGAGGCGCCGCGCCTCGGTCCGTCGGACATGGGTAAACTGGACAGCCGCGTGCCGGTCACCGTCGGCCCAGGGGTCCACCTCCCGGGCAAGGGCGGTGTCCGGATCGAGGACACGCTCGTGGTGCGCCCCCCAGAGGAGGGCGGGCCCGAGTTGCTCACCATCACCACCAAGGAGCTCCTCGCCCTGTGACCGCGGCCGCCCGTCGGCCGTCGGCGGCAGGACGCAAGCCTTGGTTCCTTGACAGCTATATCCAGGAGTAAGTGCGCCCGTGGCTTCCACGAACGATCTCAAGAACGGCATGGTCCTCAAGCTGGAGGGCGGCAAGCTCTGGTCCGTCGTCGAGTTCCAGCACGTCAAGCCCGGCAAGGGCCCGGCCTTCGTGCGCACGAAGCTCAAGGAGGTCCTGACCGGCAAGGTCGTCGACAAGACCTTCAACGCCGGCACCAAGGTCGAGACCGCCAACGTCGACAAGCGCGGCATGCAGTTCTCGTACAAGGACGGCGAGAACTTCGTGTTCATGGACACGGACACCTACGACCAGATCGTGGTCGAGCCGGCCGTCGTCGGCGACGCCTCCAAGTACCTGCTGGAGGGCTTCGAGGCCCTGGTCGCCATGTACGAGGGCGCCCCGCTGTACATCGAGCTCCCGGCCTCCGTCGAGCTGCTGATCTCCCACACCGAGCCGGGCGTCCAGGGCGACCGCTCCACCGGCGGCTCCAAGCCGGCCACGCTGGAGACCGGCGCCGAGATCGCCGTGCCGCTCTTCATCGTCACCGGCGAGAAGATCAAGGTCGACACCCGCGACGGCAGCTACCTCGGCCGGGTGAAGTAAGTCCGTGTCGGCCGCACGTAGCAAGGCCCGTACCCGGGCCTTCCAGATCCTCTTCGAGGCCGACCACCGCGGGGTCGACCCGCAGCGGGTCCTCGCGGACTGGGTGGCTCGCGCCCGCGAGCCGAAGCCCGACGAGGGCACCCCGCAGGTCGGCGAGTACACCATGGAGTTGATCGAGGGGTACGTCCAGCACGCTCGCCGGATCGACGACCTGATCTCGCAGTACGCGGTGGGCTGGACCCTCGACCGGATGCCGATCGTGGACCGCAACGTCCTGCGGCTCGGCGCCTACGAGCTGATCTGGGAGGACGGCGTCCCGGACGCGGTCGTCCTGGACGAGGCCGTGGAGATCGCCAAGGAGTTCTCCACGGACGACTCCCCGGCGTTCGTCAACGGCCTGCTCGCCCGCTTCCTGGAGCTGAAGCCGAGCATCCGCCGGTAGGTCCCGACCACTGGTGGCGGTGAGACCCGCAGTACGGCCGCCGGACCCGGATTCCGGGTCCGGCGGCCGTCGCGCGTTTCACCCGGGCGGCGTAAGGTGGTGCCCTACTCGCCAGTAACTTGGCGTTCGGAAACCCGCAGTGAAGGGCAGGCCACCCCCATGACCACCGCGACCCGCAGCGAGTTCGACCAGGGCATCGCCCTGACCCGGCACCCTGACGAGCCCGGCCGCTACGAGGCCGAACTCGGTGCCGGCTGGCAGATCGGCGGCGGGGTCAACGGCGGGCTGCTGCTCGCCGTCGCCGGACACGCGCTGTCGCTGGAGCACGGCGACCACCCCGACCCGGTGTCGATCAGTGGTTACTACCTGTCCGCCTCCACGCCCGGCCCGGCCACCGTCCGCACCGAGGTGCTGCGCACCGGCCGCGGGCTCTCCACCGGCACCGCCTCGCTCAGCCAGGACGGCGTGGAGCGGCTGCGGGTGGTCGCCAGCCACGGCGACCTCTCCACCGCCGACGGCGAGGTGCGCACCAGCGCCCAGCCGCCGCAGCTGCCGCCGCCGGACCAGTGCATCGGCGTCGAGCACGCGCCCCGGGAGCTGATCGCCCAGGCCGAGCTGCTGGAGCGCTTCGACCTGCGGCTGGACCCGGCCACCATCGGCTGGGCGCTCGGGCAGCCGTCCGGCAACGGGCGGATCCAGGGCTGGTTCCGGCTCGCCGACGGTCGCGATCCCGACCCGCTGCTGCTCCTGCTGGTCGCCGACGCGCTGCCGCCGGTGACCTTCGACCTGGGCATGCCCGGCTGGGCCCCGACCGTCGAACTGACCGTCCACCTGCGGGCCAGGCCGGTCCCGGGCTGGCTGCGGGTCACCCACGCCACGCGCAACGTGGCCGGCGGGTACTTCGAGGAGGACGCCGAGGTCTGGGACTCGTCCGGCCGCCTGGTCGCGCAGTCCCGCCAGCTGGCCCGGGTGCCGCGGACGGCGTGAATCACATCGTCTTACCGTCGGTTACATTCCTGTGACACGCCGTACGTGTGCGGCGCGCGCGGATGGGGAGATAGACGGTCAGCGGCGAGCCGGCCGCTGACCGTCACCCGCCGACGGTACCCGTCGATGCCAGGAGCCATCCCGTGAGCGAGCGCAGCGAGCGAACCACCGAGAGGCGCGCAGGGGCGCATGCCCGTGCCGAGCGCAGCGAGGTGGGCGCATGAGCCGCAACGGCCGTGCCCGCCGCAACTCCGACTGCACCGCCGGCGGCCCGCGACCCACGGTGCGGGCGCCGCACCAGCGGCGGCGGGCCGAGGGGGCCGAGCAGGCGTTCGTCATCGGGATCCTGACCAGCGCGGCCGACTTCGCCCGGGCCCGCGCCTGGGGGCTGTCGAACGCCGCCGACCACGAGCAGTACCTGGCCGAGACCGCCGAGCTGCTGGCCGACGCCCTGGAGCGCTTCGACACCGTGCGGGCCCGGATGTTCCACCCGCAGGACTTCGCGGAGTTCTGCGTGCTGCACGGGCTGGACCCGGCCGAGCCGCTCGCCCGCGACCGCTACCTGGTCAATCCGCCGTTGCAGACCCAGCTGCTGGCCTATCAGGGCGAGGAACTGGCCGGGGACTTCGTGCCGCGCCTGGTCCGGGCCCGGGAGAACGGGCTGACGCTCTGCCACGCCGACCTGCTGCTGGACGGCGGCCTGTCCGGCGCCGCGGGCGAGGTCGACGAGGACCACGCCCGCTGGGTGCGCGCCGCCCGCCAGCGCGGCGCCGAGGTGTTCCGCCGGATGCTGGTCGGCGCGGGCGCCGGGGTGTACGAGCTGCGGCTTCGGGTGGACGCCCCGGGCGGGCGGCTGACCGCGGCGGCCCGGGTGCTGCAGTGGGAGGACGGCGTCGTCCGGATCAACGACGAGGACCTGGAGCTGGTCTGCGCGGTGCTGTGCGCCGGATTGGCGCTGGAGCTGCCGGGGGTGGCGGTGCTGCACGGCTCGCAGGGCTCGGTGGCGGCGGGCGGCGCCCGTGGCGCGGCCGCTGACGAGCACTTCCTGCCGGCCTCCTGGGCCTGGTCGAGCGGCGGGCAGGACTGGGCGCCGGCGGCCGGGCCGGTGCGGCTGGACGGCGTGGCGGCGCAGCCCGGCTACAGCCTGGGGACGGTCTGCTGAGCCGGCCGTGGACGCGCGACGGCGCGGCCCCCGGGATGCGGGGTGCCGCGCCGTGACGTTTCTGCAAGGCCCGGAGCGTGGCCCGGACCGTGGACCGAGCCGACGGGAGCCGGTGCGGCGAGCGTCAGCTCGCCTCCTCCTCGCGCACCGCGCGGCGCGCGTCGGGGTTCAGCACGCCCCAGGAGATCAGCTGCTCGGTGAGGATCGACGGCGACTGGTCGTAGATGACCGCCAGGGTGCGCAGGTCGTCCTGGCGGATCGACAGCACCTTGCCGTTGTAGTCACCGCGCTGGCTCTGGATCGTCGCCGCGTAGCGCTGCAGCGGGCCGGCCTTCTCGGACGGGACCTGGGTCAGTCTCTCCAGGTCGAGCACCAGGCGCGGCGGCGGCTCGGCCGCGCCGCCGGGGGTGCCGCCGGGCAGCAGCTCCTGCACCGGGACGCCGTAGAACTCCGCCAGCTCGGCCAGCCGCTGCACGGTGACCGCACGGTCGCCGCGCTCGTACGAGCCGACGACGACTGCCTTCCAGCGCCCCTGGGACTTCTCCTCGACACCGTGCAGGGAGAGACCCTGCTGAGTGCGGATCGCTCGGAGCTTGCCTCCGAGTTGCTTCGCGTAGTCGCTGGACATTGGTCTCCCCGGACGAGATTGCTTCGCGTTCAGTGGTGGGCCACGGACGATTGCCGACGCCGTTACCGGTGGGTCCGACGTCCGTCTCGTAACTCACTGTGAGGTTACGTAGAGTAAGGTAGCTGCGTCAAGCCGAATGGGGCAGTCGTGCGAATGGCCCGCATCCGCGGCGCGTCCGGGGCGTGAACCCGGCGAAGCGGAATGGTGCGTGTCCGATTGCCCCTCGGCCCGCTGCTAGGATGGCTCGAAGCCCGCGCCCGGTCGGCGGGGGCAGTCCCAGACATCCTTTAAGGCCCGTCCAGTGAGGCGGGGAAGGAGGTCCGCTTCGGCATGACCACACACCAGGATTCGACGCCGCGACCGCCGCACCAGGTGCTGGACGGCACGGACATCGCCCGGGTCGTCACCCGGATAGCGCACGAGATCGTCGAGCGCGCCAAGGGCGCCGAGGACGTCGTGCTGCTCGGCATCCACACCAGGGGCGTCCACCTCGCCCGCCGCCTGCACGGCCGGCTGGCCCAGATCACCGGGCGCGAGATCCCGCTGGGTGCCCTGGACATCACCATGTACCGGGACGACCTGCGGCTCAAGCCCGCCCGCGCCCTGGAGCACACCGAGATCCCGTCCGGCGGCATCGACGGCAAGCTCGTCATCCTCGTCGACGACGTGCTCTTCTCCGGCCGCACCATCCGGGCCGCGCTCGACGCGCTGAACGACATCGGCCGCCCGCGCGCCGTCCAGCTCGCCGTCCTGGTCGACCGCGGCCACCGCGAGCTGCCGATCCGCGCCGACTACGTGGGCAAGAACCTCCCCACCTCGCTGCGCGAGGCCGTGCAGGTGCGCCTGTCCGACAGCGACGGCGTGGACGCCGTGCTGGTCGGCGACCGCGACTACAACGAACGCTCCTCGCAGGCCCTGGCCTCCCAGCCGTCCGAACCGCACCTCCCGGAGTAACCCGCGTGAAGCGCCACCTCGTCTCCGCCGCCGATCTCACCCGCGACGACGCGCTGCTGATCCTGGACACCGCCGAGGAGCTCGCCCAGCTCTCCGGACGGGCCGTCAAGAAGCTGCCCACGCTGCGCGGCCGGACCGTCGTCAACCTCTTCTTCGAGGACTCGACCCGTACCAAGACCTCCTTCGAGGTCGCCGAGAAGCGGCTCTCCGCCGACGTCATCAACTTCTCCGCCAAGGGCTCCTCGGTCTCCAAGGGCGAGAGCCTCAAGGACACCGCGCTCACCCTCCAGGCGATGGGCGCCGACGCGGTCGTCGTCCGGCACCACGCCTCGGGCGCGCCGGCCCGCCTCGCCCAGTCCGACTGGCTGCACGGCAGCGTGATCAACGCCGGTGACGGCACCCACGAGCACCCCACCCAGGCGCTGCTCGACGCCTTCACCATGCGCCGCCACCTCAACGCCGGGCTGGGCAACGACCTCGCCGGGCGCCGGGTGACCATGGTCGGCGACATCCTGCACAGCCGGGTCGCCCGTTCCAACGTGCACCTGCTGACCACCCTCGGTGCCCAGGTCACCTTCGTCGCCCCGCCGACGCTGCTGCCGATCGGCATCGAGAACTGGCCCTGCGAGGTCAGCTACGACCTGGACCGCGTGCTCCCCAAGACGGACGCGGTGATGATGCTGCGGGTGCAGCGCGAGCGGATGAACGCCGCGTTCTTCCCGACCGAGCGCGAGTACAGCCGCCGCTACGGCCTGAACGGCACCCGGATGTCCCAGCTGCCCGAGCACGCCATCGTGATGCACCCCGGCCCGATGGTGCGCGGCATGGAGATCACCGCCGAGGTCGCCGACTCCCCGCGCTGCACCGTGGTCGAGCAGGTCGCCAACGGCGTGTCGGTCCGGATGGCCGTCCTGTACCTGCTGCTCGGGGGAGCCACCCTCAACGACGCCCGCACCGACTCCGTGGAGACCGCTCAGTGACCACCTACCTGATCCGCAACGCCCAGATCCTCGGCGGTGCCCCGCAGGACCTCCACCTCGCCGACGGTGTGATCAAGGCGATCGGCACCGACCTGGCGGTCGAGGCGGACGTCGAGATCGACGCCGGCGGCCTGATCGTGCTGCCCGGTCTCGTCGACCTGCACACCCACCTGCGCGAGCCCGGCCGCGAGGACGCCGAGACCGTGCTCACCGGCACCCGGGCCGCCGCGATGGGCGGCTTCACCGCCGTGCACGCGATGGCCAACACCACCCCGGTGGCCGACACCGCCGGCGTGGTCGAGCAGGTCTGGCGGCTCGGCCAGGAGGCCGGCTACTGCGACGTGCAGCCGGTCGGCGCCGTCACCGTCGGCCTGGAGGGCAACAAGCTCGCCGAACTGGGCGCGATGCACGAGTCCGCCGCGAACGTGCGGGTCTTCTCCGACGACGGCAAGTGCGTGGACGACGCGGTGCTGATGCGCCGCGCCCTGGAGTACGTCAAGGCCTTCGACGGCGTCGTCGCCCAGCACGCCCAGGAGCCGCGGCTCACCGAGGGCGCCCAGATGAACGAGGGCCAGGTCTCCGGCGAGCTCGGGCTCGGCGGCTGGCCGGCCGTCGCCGAGGAGTCGATCATCGCGCGGGACGTGCTGCTCGCCGCGCACGTCGGCTCCCGGCTGCACGTCTGCCACGTCTCCACCGCCGGCTCGGTCGAGATCATCCGCTGGGCCAAGGCCAAGGGCTGGGACGTCACCGCCGAGGTCACCCCGCACCACCTGCTGCTCACCGACGAGCTGGTCCGCTCCTACGACCCGGTCTACAAGGTCAACCCGCCGCTGCGCACCGCCGAGGACGTCCAGGCGCTGCGCAAGGCGCTCGCGGACGGCACCATCGACGCCGTCGCCACCGACCACGCGCCGCACCCGGACGAGGACAAGGACTGCGAGTGGGCCGTCGCCGCGATGGGCATGGTCGGCCTGGAGACCGCGCTGTCGGTCGTGCAGCAGACCATGGTGGACACCGGCCTGCTGAACTGGGAGGGCGTCGCCGACCGCATGTCGCACCGCCCGGCCCGGATCGGCCGTCTCGCCGGACAGGGCCGTCCCGTCTCGGTCGGTGAGCCGGCCAACCTGGTGCTGTTCGATCCCGCGTACCGTGGTGCCGTGAACCCGGACAGCTTCGCCACCCGTAGCCGCAACACCCCCTACAAGGGCCTTGACCTGCCCGGACGGGTGCACGCCACCTTCCTGCGCGGGCGCGCCACCGTGCTGGCCGGCGAGCTGGCCGAGCAGGGCGGGGCGGCGTGACCGGCCCGGCCGCGCTCGCCCAGGAGCAGGCCAAGGTCACCAACTGGCCCGGGTACATCGGCTGGGCCGTCGGCCTGCTGATCGTCATCGGGCTCGTCTACTGGCTGATGCGGCAGGGCTGGAACTGGCGGCGCACCCTCCAGTCCGGCATCCCGCCGCTGCCCGCCGTGCCGGCCGGCGCCGGGCGGACCATCCTGGAGACCAGCGGGCGGTACCACGGCTCCACCACCGCCGGGAACTGGCTCGACCGGGTCGTCGCGCACGGCCTGGGCACCCGCAGCCGCGCCGACCTCACCCTCGGCGAGGACGGCCTGCTGGTGCGGCGCCCCGGTGACGTCGACCTCTGGATCCCGGCCGAGCACCTGACCGGTGCCCGCACGGACTCCGGGATCGCCGGCAAGGTCGTCCCGGCCGGGCTGCTCGTCGTCACCTGGACGCACGAGGGCACCGAGCTGGACTCGGGCTTCCGGGCCGACCACCCGGACGAGCACGCCGCCTGGGTCGAGGCGATCGCCCAACTCGCAACACGTACGAAGACGAAGACGGAAGAGGCCGCTCAATGACCGCACCTGCCCCCACCACGCAGCGCCGACGGCGGGAGCGCACCCCCGCCGTGCTCGTCCTGGAGGACGGCCGGACCTTCCGCGGCGAGGCCTACGGCGCGACCGGCGAGACCTTCGGCGAGGCCGTCTTCAACACCGGTATGTCCGGCTACCAGGAGACCCTCACCGACCCGTCGTACCACCGCCAGGTGGTCGTGATGACCGCCCCGCAGATCGGCAACACCGGCTGGAACGACGAGGACGACGAGTCCGGGCGGATCTGGGTCGCCGGGTACGTCGTGCGCGACCCCGCCCGGGTGGCGTCCAACTGGCGCTCCACCCGCTCGCTGGACGAGGAGCTCGTCCGCCAGGGCGTCGTCGGCATCAGCGGCATCGACACCCGGGCGCTCACCCGCCACCTGCGCGAGCGCGGCGCGATGCGCTGCGGCATCTTCTCCGGCGAGGCGCTGACCGACCAGGCCGAACTGCTCGCCCGGGTGCAGCAGTCGCCCGAGATGAAGGGCGCCGACCTGTGCGCCGAGGTGGCCACCACCGAGGCGTACGTCGTGCCCGCGATCGGTCCCGGCGGCGAAGCCCTGCCCATCGGCACTGCGGAGTTCACCGTCGCCGCGCTGGACCTCGGCATCAAGGGGATGACCCCGCAGCGGATGGCCGAGCGCGGCATCGAGGTGCACGTGCTGCCGGCCGACTCCACCCTGGAGGACCTCTACGCGGTCCAGCCGGACGGCGTGTTCTTCTCCAACGGCCCGGGCGACCCGGCCACCGCCGACCACCAGGTCGCTGTCGCGCAGGGCGTGCTGGAGCGCGGGACCCCGTTCTTCGGGATCTGCTTCGGCAACCAGATCCTCGGCCGCGCACTGGGCTTCGGCACCTACAAGCTCAAGTACGGCCACCGCGGCATCAACCAGCCGGTGCAGGACCGCACCACCGGCAAGGTCGAGGTGACCGCGCACAACCACGGCTTCGCCGTGGACGCACCGCTGGACCGGGTGAGCGACACCCCCTTCGGGCGGGTCGAGGTCTCCCACGTCTGCCTCAACGACGACGTGGTCGAGGGCCTCCAGGCGCTCGACGTCCCCGCCTTCAGCGTGCAGTACCACCCCGAAGCGGCGGCCGGCCCGCACGACGCGGCCTACCTCTTCGACCGGTTCGTCGAGCTCATGCGAGGCGACGACAAGCACAGCGTGAAGCTCATGGAGGGCCAGCGTGCCTAAGCGCACTGACATCAAGTCCGTCCTGGTGATCGGGTCCGGCCCGATCGTGATCGGCCAGGCCGCCGAGTTCGACTACTCGGGCACGCAGGCCTGCCGCGTCCTCAAGGCCGAGGGCCTGCGGGTCGTGCTGGTCAACTCCAACCCGGCCACGATCATGACCGACCCGGAGATCGCCGACGCCACCTACGTCGAGCCGATCACCCCGGAGTTCGTCGAGCGGATCATCGCCAAGGAGCGCCCCGACGCGCTGCTGCCGACCCTCGGCGGGCAGACCGCGCTCAACACCGCGATCTCCCTGCACTCGGCCGGCACGCTGGACAAGTACGGCGTCGAGCTGATCGGCGCCGACGTGGTGGCGATCAACAAGGGCGAGGACCGCCAGCTGTTCAAGGGCGTCGTCGAGGCGGTCAACGCCAAGATCGGCCACGGCGAGTCCGCCCGCTCGGTCATCTGCCACTCGATGGACGACGTGCTGGCCGGCGTCGACACGCTCGGCGGCTACCCGGTCGTCGTGCGCCCCTCCTTCACCATGGGCGGCGCCGGCTCCGGCTTCGCCCACGACGAGGAGGACCTGCGCCGCATCGCCGGCCAGGGCCTGGCCCTCTCGCCGACCACCGAGGTGCTCCTGGAGGAGTCCATCCTCGGCTGGAAGGAGTACGAGCTGGAGCTGATGCGCGACAAGAACGACAACGTCGTGGTCGTCTGCTCCATCGAGAACTTCGACCCGATGGGCGTGCACACCGGTGACTCGATCACCGTCGCCCCGGCGATGACCCTCACCGACCGTGAGTACCAGATCCTGCGCGACATCGGCATCGCCGTGATCCGCGAGGTCGGCGTCGACACCGGCGGCTGCAACATCCAGTTCGCCGTCAACCCCGACAGCGGCCGGGTCATCGTCATCGAGATGAACCCGCGGGTGTCGCGCTCCTCGGCGCTGGCCTCGAAGGCGACCGGCTTCCCGATCGCCAAGATCGCCGCCAAGCTGGCCGTGGGCTACACGCTCGACGAGATCCCCAACGACATCACCGAGCAGACCCCGGCCTCCTTCGAGCCGGCCCTCGACTACGTCGTGGTGAAGGTCCCCCGGTTCGCGTTCGAGAAGTTCCCGAGCGCCGACGCCACGCTGACCACCACCATGAAGTCGGTCGGCGAGGCCATGGCCATGGGCCGCAACTTCCCCGAGGCGCTGCAGAAGGCGCTGCGCTCGCTGGAGAAGAAGGGCTCCCAGTTCTCCTGGACCGGCCCGGTCGGCGACAAGGCCGAGCTGCTGGCCAAGGCGGTCGTGCCGACCGACGGCCGGATCAACACCGTGATGCAGGCCATCCGGGCCGGCGCCACGCCGGAGGAGGTGTTCGAGGCCACCAAGATCGACCCGTGGTTCGTCGACCAGCTCTTCGTGCTCGACGAGATCGCCGCCGAGCTGACCGAGGCCGCGAAGCTCACCCCCGAGCTGCTGCGCCACGCCAAGCGGCACGGCTTCTCCGACCAGCAGATCGGCGAGATCCGCGGCCTGAAGCCGGACGTCGTCCGCGAGGTCCGGCACGCGCTCGGCATCCGCCCGGTGTTCAAGACCGTCGACACCTGCGCCGCCGAGTTCGCCGCCAAGACCCCGTACTTCTACTCGTCCTACGACGAGGAGAACGAGGTCGCCCCGCGCACCAAGCCGGCCGTGATCATCCTCGGCTCCGGCCCGAACCGCATCGGCCAGGGCATCGAGTTCGACTACTCCTGCGTGCACGCCTCCTTCGCGCTGGCCGACGCCGGGTACGAGACCGTGATGGTCAACTGCAACCCGGAGACCGTCTCCACCGACTACGACACCTCCGACCGGCTCTACTTCGAGCCGCTCACCCTGGAGGACGTGCTGGAGATCGTCCACGCCGAGCAGCAGGCCGGCCCGCTGGCCGGCGTGATCGTCCAGCTCGGCGGCCAGACCCCGCTCGGCCTGGCCCAGGCGCTCAAGGACAACGGCGTGCCGATCGTCGGCACCCAGCCCGAGGCGATCGACCTCGCCGAGGAGCGCGGCGCCTTCGGCCGCGTGCTGCGCGACGCCGGCCTGCCCGCCCCCAAGCACGGCACCGCCTTCTCCTTCGCCGAGGCCAAGGCCATCGCCGACGAGATCGGCTACCCGGTGCTCGCCCGCCCGTCGTACGTGCTCGGCGGCCGCGGCATGGAGATCGTCTACGACGAGGCCTCGCTCGCCTCCTACCTGGAGCGCCACGCCGGCCTGATCTCCGAGCACCCGGTGCTCATCGACCGCTTCCTCGACGACGCGGTGGAGATCGACGTCGACGCGCTGTACGACGGCACCGAGCTCTACCTCGGCGGCGTCATGGAGCACATCGAGGAGGCCGGCATCCACTCCGGCGACTCCGCCTGCGCGCTGCCCCCGATCACCCTTGGCGGCTACGACATCAAGCGCCTGCGCACCTCCACCGAGGCCATCGCGCGCGGCGTCGGCGTCCGCGGCCTGATCAACATCCAGTTCGCGCTGGCCGGGGACATCCTGTACGTGCTGGAGGCCAACCCGCGCGCCTCCCGCACCGTGCCGTTCACCTCCAAGGCGACCGCCGTGCCGCTGGCCAAGGCCGCCGCCCGGATCTCGCTCGGCGCCACCATCGCCGAGCTGCGCGCCGAGGGCCTGCTCCCGGCCGAGGGCGACGGCGGCACGCTGCCGGCCGACGCGCCGATCGCGGTCAAGGAGGCCGTGATGCCGTGGAGCCGCTTCCGTGACATCCACGGCCGCGGCGTGGACACCGTGCTCGGCCCGGAGATGCGCTCGACCGGCGAGGTCATGGGCATCGACAAGGTCTTCGGCACGGCCTACGCCAAGGCCCAGGCCGGCGCCTACGGCGCGCTGCCGACCAAGGGCAAGGTCTTCGTCTCGGTCGCCAACCGGGACAAGCGCAACCTGGTCTTCCCGGCCCGCGCGCTGGTCGGCCTCGGCTTCGAGGTGCTCGCCACCGCCGGCACCGCCGAGGTGCTGCACCGCGGCGGCATCCCGTCCACGCTGGTGCGCAAGCACAGCGAGGGCGAGGGCCCGGGCGGCGAGCGGACCATCGTCCAGCTGATCCACGACGGTGAGGTCGACCTCATCATCAACACGCCGTACGGCACCGGCGGGCGCCTCGACGGCTACGAGATCCGCACCGCCGCCGTGTCCCGCGGCGTGCCCTGCCTGACCACGGTCCAGGCGATGGGCGCGGCCGTCCAGGGCATGGACGCGCTGCTGCGCGACGAGGTCGGGGTGATGTCGCTCCAGGAGCACGCCGCGCTGATCAACGCCGGCCGCAAGTAGCACCACCGCAGTGGGGGGCACCGAGGCTGGTCGGGTGCCCCCCACTTCCATGCCCTGATCCGGGTGCTCACGCTCAGATCCGGGCCCTGATCCGGGAGTTGGGTTTTTGTACAAGCTGCTGTTCGACCTCGTCTTCAAGAAGATGGACCCCGAGAAGGCGCACCACCTCGCCTTCTTCTGGATCCGGCTCGTCTCCTCGGTGCCCGGCCTGCGCACGCTGGCGCGGCTGGTGCTCGCGCCGCGTGACCGGGCGCTGCACACCACCGCCCTCGGCCTCGACCTGCCGGGCCCGTTCGGCCTGGCGGCCGGCTTCGACAAGAACGGCGTCGGCATCGACGGCCTGGCGATGCTCGGCTTCGACTACGTCGAGATCGGCACCATCACCGGCGAGCCCCAGCCGGGCAACCCGACGCCCCGGCTGTTCCGCCTGGTCGAGGACCGCGCGCTGATCAACCGGATGGGCTTCAACAACCAGGGCTCGGCCCGGGTCGCCGCGCGCCTCGCCGCCCGCCCGCACACCAGCTCCACCCCGGTGATCGGCGTCAACATCGGCAAGACCAAGGTGGTCGAGGAGGCCGACGCCGTCGCCGACTACGTCAAGTCCACCGAGCGGCTGGCCAAGTACGCCGACTACCTGGTCGTCAACGTCAGTTCGCCGAACACCCCCGGGCTGCGCAACCTCCAGGCCGTGGACCACCTGCGCCCGCTGCTCGCCGCCGTCCGCGAGGCCGCCGACCGCACCACCGCGCACCACGTCCCGCTGCTGGTCAAGATCGCCCCCGACCTGGCCGACGAGGACGTCGACGCGGTCGCCGACCTCGCCCTGGAACTGGGCCTGGACGGCATCATCGCCACCAACACCACGATCGGCCGCGAAGGCCTGCGCGCCGACGCCGCCCGGGTCGAGGAGATCGGCATGGGCGGCCTGTCCGGCGCCCCGCTCAAGGCCCGCGCCCTGGAGGTGCTCCAGCGCCTGCGCGCCCGGACCGGGGGCCGGCTGACGCTGGTCTCGGTCGGCGGCGTCGAGACCGCCGAGGACGTCTGGCAGCGGATCGTCCACGGCGCGGACCTCGTCCAGGGCTACAGCGCCTTCATCTACGAGGGCCCGTTCTGGTGCCGCCGGATCCACCGGGGCCTCTCCGCCCGGATCAGGGCCGCGGGCTTCCGCGACCTGGCCGCCGCCGTCGGCAGTGCCGTCGACGGCACCAGGGCCGCCTCCTGAACCCTCCGTGCGGCCCCGGCCCGTACGACGCCCCGTACGAGCCGCGCACGACCTCCGTACGGCCTCCGTGCGGCCTCCCCACGACCTTCCGGAAGGACGACATGACCCTCGCCCCGTTCGGCGCCCGGCTGCGCCAGGCCCTCGACACCCGCGGCCAGCTCTGCGTCGGCATCGACCCGCACGCCTCCCTGCTCGCCGCCTGGGGGCTCGGCGACGACCTCGCCGGCCTGGAGACCTTCAGCCGCACCGTCGTCGAGGCGCTGGCCGACCGGGTGGCCGTGCTCAAGCCGCAGGCCGCCTTCTTCGAGCGCTTCGGCAGCAAGGGCGTCGCGGTGCTGGAGAAGTCCGTCGAGGAGGCCAGGGCGGCCGGCGCGCTGGTCCTGATGGACGCCAAGCGCGGCGACATCGGCTCCACCATGGCCGCCTACGCGGAGGCCTTCCTGTCGCCCGGCAGCCCGCTGTTCTCGGACGCCGTCACGGTCAGCCCGTACCTGGGCTTCGGCTCGCTGCGCCCGGCCCTCGACCTGGCCCGCGCGCAGGGCTGCGGCGTGTTCGCGCTGGCGCTCACCTCCAACCCGGAGGGCCACGAGGTCCAGCGGGCGGTGGGCGCGGACGGCGAGTCGGTCGCGGCCTCGGTGCTGCGGCAGCTGGCGGCGGAGAACGGCGACGCCGCCCCGCTGGGCTCCTTCGGCGCGGTCGTCGGTGCGACGCTCGCCGACGCGGGCGTGGAACTGGCCATCAACGGCCCGCTGCTGGCCCCCGGGATCGGCGCCCAGGGCGCGACGATGGCCGACCTGCCGCGGGTGTTCGGCGCCGCGGTGATCAACGTGGTGCCGAGCGTCAGCCGGGACGTGCTCAAGCACGGTCCGTCGGTGGCGGCCCTGCGCTCGGCGGCCGAGCGGTTCGTCGGGGAGTACGCGGACGCGGTGAAGTAGCGGCGATCGCGGGCGCGAGCACGTAGCGGGGCGATGACCCTGTGCAGTGTGCGCAGCCCGGCGAGGGTCCCCGGACCCCACCGGAGTTGACGTGAGCGCCGTCACATTGACGGTGTCAAAGTTTCGCAATCGCGGTCATTTTGCCCTGGAAAGTCCTGGTCGGCCTTGGCTGACCAGGACTTTTCGTGTTCTTTTCCTGACGTGGCGCCGCAATCCGGGTAGTGTCCGGCGATAGGTCATCGGCGAGCCGCGAAACCCGTAGCTCCCGCAGGTCAAGGGCCCTCTGGTTCCCCTTGCGGACGGTGTCCTGGGATCCAAACCAGTCATAGCTCAATCCCTTCCTTCCACACCCTGAGGTGAACGGCGTGGCTCTTCCGCCCCTTACCCCTGAACAGCGCACCGCCGCGCTCGCCAAGGCCGCCGAGGCTCGCCGGGAGCGCGCCGAGGTCAAGAACCGGCTCAAGCACTCCGGCGCCTCCCTGCACGAGGTGATCAAGGCCGGAAAGGCCGAGAACGACGTCATCGGCAAGATGAAGGTCTCCGCACTGCTGGAGTCCCTTCCCGGCGTCGGCAAGGTCCGTGCCAAGCAGATCATGGAACGCCTCGGCATCAGCGAGAGCCGGCGCGTCCGCGGCCTCGGTACGAACCAGATCGCCTCCCTGGAGCGGGAGTTCGGCGGCGGTGCCGCCTGACCGTGCCCCGTGGTCCCGGGACCGTCCGCGATCCGGGATAATCGGTGCATGAGTGAGCGTCCGCGGCTGACCGTGCTCTCCGGCCCTTCGGGGGTCGGCAAGAGCACGGTCGTCGCTCATATGAGGAAGCAGCACCCCGAGGTCTGGCTCTCGGTGTCGGCGACGACCCGGCACCCGAGGCCGGGCGAGCAGAACGGGGTCCAGTACCACTTCGTCGACAACGACGAGTTCGACAAGCTGATCGCCAACGGCGAGCTGCTGGAGTGGGCCGTCTTCGCCGGCAACCGCTACGGCACCCCGCGCTCGGCGGTGCTGGAGAAGCTGGAGCGCGGCGAGCCCGTCCTGCTGGAGATCGACCTCCAGGGCGCCCGCCAGGTGCGCGAGTCGATGCCCGAGGCGCAGCTGGTCTTCCTGGCCCCGCCGAGCTGGGACGAGCTGGTCCGTCGGCTGACCGGTCGGGGCACGGAGTCGCAGGACGTGATCGCGAAGCGGCTGGAGGCGGCCAAGGTCGAGCTCGCGGCCGAGCCCGAGTTCGACACGACCCTTGTCAACACCTCCGTCGAGCAGGTAGCGGCCGAACTGCTAGCCTTGCTCGGTGTAGCCTGACCTGTCTGTCTTTTCCACCCTTTCGGAAGGTTTTCGCGTGTCCTCTTCCATGACCGCGCCCGAGGGCATCATCAACCCGCCGATCGACGAGCTGCTTGAGGCCACCGACTCCAAGTACAGCCTCGTGATCTACGCCGCCAAGCGCGCGCGCCAGATCAACGCGTACTACTCCCAGCTCGGTGAGGGCCTGCTCGAGTACGTCGGCCCGCTGGTCGACACCCACGTGCACGAGAAGCCGCTGTCGATCGCGCTGCGCGAGATCAACGCGGGCATGCTGACCGCCGAGGCGATCGAAGCCGCCTGAGACGGTGCTCCGAAAGCTTGTGGAAGGGCCCGGCGGAATCGTTTCCGCCGGGCCCTTCGGCGTTCCCTGGGGCTGTGGGGCCGACCACGGTGCGCGCGGCGGCTGAGGGGCCGTAGGGTGTGCACGTCCCAGGAGTGGAGGAGAGCGGGAGTATGAGCGCGACTTCGGACCGGAGCGGGTCGGCGGACGCGCCGCGCGTCGCCCTCGGCGTCAGCGGCGGCATCGCCGCCTACAAGGCGTGCGAGCTGCTCCGCCGGTTCACCGAGTCCGGCCACCAGGTCACCGTGGTGCCCACCGAGGCCGCGCTGCACTTCGTCGGCGAGGCCACCTGGGCCGCGCTCTCCGGCCGCCCGGCCGCCACCGAGACCTGGGAGCGCGTGCACGAGGTGCCGCACGTGCGGATCGGTCAGCAGGCCGACCTGGTCGTGGTCGCCCCCGCCACCGCCGACCTGATCGCCAAGGCCGCCCACGGCCTCGCCGACGACCTGCTCACCAACACCCTGCTCACCGCCCGCTGTCCGGTCGTCCTGGCGCCCGCCATGCACACCGAGATGTGGGAGCACCCCGCCACCCGGGACAACGTGGCCACGCTGCGCCGCCGGGGCGTGATCGTGCTGGAGCCGGCCGTCGGGCGGCTCACCGGCAAGGACACCGGCAAGGGGCGGCTGCCCGAGCCGTCCGCGATCTTCGACGCCTGCCGGGCCGTGCTGCGCCGGGGCGGGGCCGCCCCGACCGACCTGGCGGGCCGGCACGTGGTGGTCTCGGCCGGCGGCACCCGCGAGCCGCTGGACCCGGTGCGCTTCCTGGGCAACCGCTCCTCCGGCAAGCAGGGCTACGCGCTCGCCGTGACGGCCGCGGCCCGTGGGGCGCGCGTGACGTTGGTCTCGGCCAACGCGGAGCTCGCCGACCCGGCCGGGGTCGACGTGGTGCACGTCTCGACCGCGCTGGAGCTGCGCGAGGCGGCCCTGAAGGCGGCCGCGTCGGCCGACGCCGTGGTCATGGCCGCGGCCGTGGCGGACTTCCGGCCCGCCGAGTACGCCAGCGGCAAGATCAAGAAGGTCGAGGGGGTCGAGCCGGCGCCGGTCGCCCTCGTCCGCAACCCCGACGTCCTGGCCGAGCTGGCGGCGCACCGCGCCCGTTCGGGCCAACTCGTGGTGGGTTTCGCGGCGGAGACCGACGACGTGCTCGCCAACGGCCGCGCCAAGCTCGCCCGCAAGGGCTGCGACCTGTTGGTCGTCAACGAGGTGGGCAACGGCAAGGCTTTCGGGACGGACGTCAACGAGGCCGTGGTACTGGGCTCGGACGGCAGTGAGACGGCCGTTCCGGTGGGTCCGAAGGAGGCGTTGGCGGACGTGGTCTGGGACCTGGTCGTGAAGCGGCTGGAAACGGTCGGCGACTGATCAAGCCCCGCTGGAGATCGGTCGCGATTTCCGGAAGCGGGTGACGTTCGGCGGAGGCATCCCGTTAGACTCCAGGAATCAAGTCTTTCCGGATGTCCCCGGTTCGCCGGGGGCCTTCAGTCAGCAGCCGCTGCAACCCCAGGGAGCGCTGTGTCTCGCCGCCTGTTCACCTCGGAGTCCGTCACCGAGGGACACCCCGACAAGATCGCTGACCAGATCAGCGACACGATCCTTGACGCTCTCCTCCGGGAGGACCCGACCTCCCGGGTCGCCGTGGAGACGCTCATCACCACCGGCCAGGTGCACGTGGCCGGCGAGGTGACCACCAAGGCGTACGCGCCGATCGCCCAGCTCGTCCGGGACAAGATCCTGGAGATCGGCTACGACAGCTCCAAGAAGGGCTTCGACGGCGCCTCCTGCGGCGTGTCGGTGTCCATCGGCGCGCAGTCGCCCGACATCGCCCAGGGCGTCGACACCGCGTACGAGGCTCGGGTCGAAGGCGACGAGGACGACCTGGACAAGCAGGGCGCCGGCGACCAGGGCCTGATGTTCGGCTACGCGTCCGACGAGACGCCCGAGCTGATGCCGCTGCCGATCACCCTCGCGCACCGCCTCTCGCGCCGCCTGACCGAGGTCCGCAAGAACGGGACCATCCCGTACCTGCGCCCCGACGGCAAGACCCAGGTCACCATCGAGTACGACGGCGACAAGGCCGTCCGCCTCGACACCGTGGTGGTCTCCACCCAGCACGCCAGTGACATCGACCTGGAGTCGCTGCTCACCCCGGACATCCGCGAGTTCGTGGTCGAGCCCGAGCTGAAGGCGCTCGCCGAGCAGGGCATCAAGCTGGTCACCGAGGGCTACCGCCTGCTGGTGAACCCGACCGGCCGCTTCGAGATCGGCGGCCCGATGGGCGACGCCGGCCTCACCGGCCGCAAGATCATCATCGACACCTACGGCGGCATGGCCCGCCACGGTGGCGGCGCCTTCTCCGGCAAGGACCCGTCCAAGGTCGACCGCTCGGCCGCGTACGCGATGCGCTGGGTGGCGAAGAACATCGTCGCCGCCGGCCTCGCCCGCCGCGCCGAGGTGCAGGTCGCGTACGCGATCGGCAAGGCCGAGCCCGTGGGCCTGTTCGTCGAGACCTTCGGCACCGAGACCGTGCCGGTGCTGACCATCCAGAAGGCCGTCACCGACGTCTTCGACCTGCGCCCGGCCGCGATCATCCGCGACCTGGACCTGCTGCGCCCGATCTACTCCCAGACCGCGGCGTACGGCCACTTCGGCCGTGAGCTGCCCGAGTTCACCTGGGAGCGCACCGACCGGGTGGAGCAGCTGAAGGCGGCCGTGAAGGACTGAACGGCCTGATCGTCCGGAAGCGGCGCCTACCCCCGGGCGGGGTGGGCGCCGCTTCTGTGCGTTCTGTCGGTGTGACCTGGTAGTACTGGGAGCGATGAGCAGCACAGGGGAGACGGAGAACACGGAGAACGGGGCCGAGCCGGAGCAGCTGGCGTTCATCCGGGAGACGGTCAAGCGGGCCAAGCCCCGGACGTGGCGCGGCGCCAAGCGGGCCGAGCACCTGCCGGTGGCCCGGGTCGTGGTGGACAAGGGCGTGCTCACCATCGACAAGTTCTTCGACTACGAGGTGCCGGCCGCGATGGCCGAGGAGGCCCGCCCGGGCGCCCGGGTGCGGGTGCGCTTCGGCGCGCGCGTGGTGAAGGGCCAGCGCGAGGGCGGGGAGCTGCACGACGGGTTCATCGTCGCCCGGCTGGAGAAGAGCGACTTCCCCGGCCCGCTCGCCCCGCTCGCCCAGGTGCTCTCGCCCGAGCCCGTGCTCACCCCCCAGCTGCTCCGGCTCTGCCGGACCGTCGCCGACCGCTACGCGGGCACCCTCGCCGACGTCCTCCAGCTGGCCGTCCCGCCCCGGCACGCCAAGGCCGAGGCCGAGCCCTCGCCGCCGGCGCTCCCGCGCCCCCCGGCCCCCGCCCCCGGGGGCTGGCAGCGCTACCCGGCCGGGCCCGACTTCCTCGCCGCGCTGGCCGACGGCGGCTCGCCGCGCGCCGTCTGGGCGGCGCTGCCCGGCCCCGGCTGGCCGTACGAGATCGCGCGCGCCGTCGCCGCCACGCTGGCGGGCGGGCGCGGCGCGCTCGTCGTGCTGCCCGAGGGGCGGTCGGTGGCCCGGGTCGACCAGGCGCTCACCGAACTGCTCGGCGCGGGCCGGCACGTGGCCCTGGAGGCCGACCTCGGCCCGCGCGAGCGCTACCGGCGCTGGCTGGCGGTGAGCCGCGGCTCGGTGCACGCCGTGATCGGCACCCGCGCCACCATGTTCGCGCCGGTGCGCGACCTCGGGCTGGTCGTCGTCTGGTCCGACGGCGACAACAGCCACAGCGACCCGCGCGCCCCGCACCCGCACGTGCGCGAGGTCGCGCTGCTGCGCGCCGCCGACGAGGGCGCGGCCGTGCTGCTCGGCGGCCACGCCGTCACGGTGGAGGGCGCGCAGCTGGTCAGCACCGGGTGGGCCCGCCCGCTGACCGCCGACCGGGAGACCGTGCGCCGGATCGCGCCGCGGGTCCGGACCGTCACCGACCAGGACCAGCACCGCGACGGCGCCGCCCAAGCCGCCCGGCTGCCCTCGGTGGCCTGGGAGGCCGCCCGGGAGTCGCTGGCCGCCGGGCACCCGGTGCTCATCCAGGTGCCCCGGCGCGGCTACGTGCCCCGGCTGTCCTGCGGGCGCTGCCGCACCCCCGCCCGGTGCCGGCGGTGCGAGGGCCCGCTGGAGGCGCCCGCGGCCGACGCCGCGCTGAACTGCGGCTGGTGCGGGGAGGCGGAGACAAACTGGCACTGCCCCGAGTGCGGCTCGTTCCGGCTGCGCGCCCAGGTGGTCGGCGCCCGGCGCACGGCGGAGGAGCTGGGCAAGGCGTTCCCGCGCATCCCGGTGCGCACCTCCGGGCGGGACGCGGTGCTGGCCACCGTCCCGGACGAGCCGTCGCTGGTGATCTCCACGCCCGGTGCGGAGCCGGTGGTGGACGGCGGCTCCGGGTACGGGGCGGCGCTGCTGCTGGACGGCTGGGCGCTGCTCGGCCGGCCCGACCTGCGGGCCGGGGAGGAGACGCTGCGGCTCTGGCTGACGGCCGCCGCGCTGGTCCGGTCCGCCGAGGAGGGCGGCTCGGTGGTCGTGGTCGCCGAGCCGTCGGCGCGGCCGGTGCAGGCCCTGGTCCGCTGGGACCCGCTGGGCCACGCCGGGCTGGAACGCGACGAGCGGGCGCAGCTGCACTTCCCGCCGGTGTCGCGGATGGCGTCGGTCAGCGGCAGCCCGGCGGCCGTGGCCGACCTGCTGGGGCTGATCCGGCTGCCCTCGGAGGCGGACGTGCTCGGGCCGGTACCGGCCCCGGCCCTGCGCGGGGAGGACCAGGAGCGCGCGCTGCTGAGGGTGCCGCCCGGGCAGGGGGCGGCGCTGGCGGCGGCCCTGAAGGCGGCGCAGATCGCGCGGATCGCGCTGCGGACGCCGGAGGCCGTACGGGTGCGGGTGGATCCGACCGACATCGGGTGAGGCCGGCGGGGGCGGGGTGAGTGGCCACCCCGCCCCGGATGGCGCTGGTCGGACGGCGGCGTCAGCCGCGCAGCGGGATGCCGGTGCGGTCGACCGGGGTGCGCTCGGGGGTGGTGCGGTCGACCGGGGGGCGGTCGAGGGGGCCGCGCTCCGGGGCGGTGCGGTCGAGCGCGGTGCGCTCCAGGGTGCCGCGCTCCAGAGCGTTGCGGTCGTGGTTGCCGCGCTCCAGGGCGTTGCGGTCGAGGCTGCTGCGGTCCAGGCCGCCCTGGCGGGCCGCCGGGACGGTCGCCGCCAGGCCGCCGGACGGCGCGGCGGGCAGCTCCTCCGAGCGGTCCGGGCGGCTCTGGCCCGGGACGGCGCCGCTGGCGGCGAGGAGTTCGCTGGTCGGGCGGCGCATCCCGTACCGGCGGTGCACGGCCTGCTTGGTGACCCCGAGGGCCGAGCCCACCGAGTCCCAGGAGAAGCCCAGCGCCCGGTCGAACTCGACCGCCGCCGCGACCAGGGTCTCCACGCTCTCCCGCAGCTCCTGCGCCAGGCGCACGGTCGGCGCGGGCGCCCGCCCGTACACGACGAAGCCGGCCGACGTACTGGGCCGGCGCGGACGGTAGACGTTGCCCAACTGGGCGGTGAGCGTCCGCAGCGCGTCGACCTGCCGCCTCACCCGCTCGATGTCCCGCACCAGCAGGTGCAGGCTCGCCCGCGCCCGGGCGTCGTGGTTGATCTGCTCGGCCATGGCCTACGTGCCACCTTCCGTACGGTTCGGCTCGGCCGGGGCGCGGTGTCCCGTGCGCCCGGCCCCGGTCAATCTCACTTGACCAACGCCGAAGCGGGGGCCGGGGTAACGCCGCCGGGCACACTCGGGATATGCCAGAAGCCGGTGCCGGGGTGGGGGAGGGGCGTTCGGGGCGGGGTGAAGGGCGGTGCGAGGAGCGGTGTGAGGGCATGGGCGGCGGTCCCGGTGCGTTGCATAGACTTGCCGGGAACCCGCAGTTGCCCGCAGCCCCGCACCCTCGACGGACAGGAGCCCGTACCCGTGGCGATCCAGCCGATCCGGCTCTTCGGAGACCCCGTCCTGCGGGCCACCGCCCAGCCGGTGACCACGTTCGACAAGGAACTGCGCACCCTGGTCGGCGACCTGACCGAAACCATGCTCAACGCGCCCGGCGCAGGCCTCGCCGCGCCCCAACTCGGCGTCTCCCTGCGGGTGTTCACCTACCACGTGGACGGCGTCACCGGGCACCTGATCAACCCGGACCTGTCGCTGACCGAGGAGGAGCAGGACGGCCCCGAGGGCTGCCTCTCGCTGCCCGGCCTGCGCTACGACACCAAGCGCGCCTACGGCGTGGTCGCCAAGGGCTTCACCATGTACGGCGATCCGGTCACCCTGGAGGGCACCCAGCTGCTCGCCCGCTGCATCCAGCACGAGACCGACCACCTCGACGGCATCATCTTCATCGACCGGCTCGACCGCGAGCAGCGCAAGGCCGCGCTGAAGGCGATCCGCGACACCGACTGGGGCGGCGCGCCCGCGCCGGTCGTCAAGGTCTCCCCGCACAGCACGTTCGGCGCCGCGCGCTGACCCCTCTGGCGCTGACCCTCCTGATCTCCAACGTTCTCTTGCAGAAAGGCACTTGATGCGTCTCGTCTTCGCCGGCACCCCCGAGGTCGCCGTTCCCGCCCTGGACGCCCTGCTCGCCTCCGACCGGCACGAGGTCGTCGCGGTGGTCACCCGCCCCGACGCCCCCGCCGGGCGCGGGCGCAAGCTGGTCGCCAGCCCCGTCGCCCAGCGCGCCGAGGACGCCGGGATCGAGGTCCTCAAGCCGGCGAAGCCCAGCGACCCGGAGTTCGTCGCCCGGCTCACCGAACTCGCCCCCGACTGCTGCCCGGTGGTCGCCTACGGCGCGCTGCTGCGCCCCGGCACCCTGGAGATCCCCAAGCACGGCTGGGTCAACCTGCACTTCTCGCTGCTGCCCGCCTGGCGCGGCGCGGCCCCCGTCCAGCACGCGGTGCTGGCCGGCGACGAGGTCACCGGCGCGGCCACCTTCCTGATCGAACAGGGCCTGGACTCCGGCCCGGTCTACGGCGTGATCACCGAGGAGATCCGCCCGACCGACACCAGCGGCGAACTGCTCACCCGCCTCTCGGTGTCCGGCGCGCGCCTGCTCACCGCCACCATGGACGGCATCGAGGACGGCTCCCTGCACGCCCTCCCGCAGCCGGCCGAGGGCGTCACGCTCGCCCCGAAGATCACCGTCGAGGACGCCCGCATCGAGTGGAGCCACCCCGCCCTGCGGATCGACCGCGTGGTGCGCGGCTGCGCCCCGGCGCCCGGCGCCTGGACGGAGTTCCGCGGCGAGCGACTGAAGATCACCGGGCCGGTGAAGCTGCTGACCGACTCGTCCGCCCTGGCGCCCGGGGAGCTGGCCGTGGTCGGCAAGAACAGCGTGCGGGTCGGGACGGGCAGCCACGAGGTCGAACTCGGGGAGGTCCGCCCGCAGGGGAAGAAGGAGATGCGGGCGGCGGACTGGGCGCGCGGGGCGCGGCTGGAGTCCGGGGAGCGCTTCGGCTCCGAGGGCTGAGGCTCAGGTTTAGCGTTACTGTTCGTCTGATAACCACCGATAACCACCGCAGCACCTTGAGGCACCCTGTGACCACCCCCAGCGCCCAGCGCGCCCCCCGCCCGCACCGCCGCCCGAAGAAGGACCCGGCCCGGATCGTCGCGTTCCGCGCGCTGCGCGCCGTCGACGAGCGCGACGCGTACGCCAACCTGATCCTGCCGTCGCTGCTCCGCGAAGCCGAGCAGAAGGGCATGGACCGGCGCGACGCCGCCCTCGCCACCGAGCTCGTCTACGGCACCCTGCGCCTTCAGGGCACCTACGACGCGATCATCGCCGCCTGCATCGACCGGCCGCTCAGCAAGGTCGACCCGCCGGTCCTGGACGTGCTCTCGCTCGGCGCCCACCAGCTGCTCACCACCCGCATCCCCAGCCACGCGGCGGTCTCGGCCACCGTCGAGCTGGCCCGGGTGGTGCTCGGCGACGGCAAGGCCAAGTTCGTCAACGCCGTCCTGCGCCGGATCAGCGCCCACGACCTGGACGCCTGGATCGAGAAGGTCGCCCCGCCGTACGAGAAGGACGCCGAGGACCACCTCGCCGTCGTCCACTCGCACCCGCGCTGGGTCGTCTCCGCGCTCTGGGACTCGCTCGGCCGCTGGCAGCCCGACGCCTCCGGGCGCAGCGCCCTGGAGGACCTGCTGCGCGCCGACAACGAGCGGCCCGAGGTGACCCTCGTCGCCCGACCCGGCCGGATCGACGTCGGCGAACTCGCCGACGCGCTGCCCGAGGCCGAGCCCGGCCGCTGGTCCCCGTTCGCGCTGCGGCTCGCCGAAGGCGGCGACCCGGGCTCGCTGGAGGCCGTCCGGGACAACCGGGCGGGCGTTCAGGACGAAGGCAGCCAGCTGGTCGCCCTCGCCCTGGCCAACGCCCCGCTGGCCGGCCCGGACCGGCTCTGGCTGGACGGCTGCGCCGGCCCCGGCGGCAAGGCCGCGCTGCTCGCGGCGCTGGCCGCCGAACGCGGCGCCGGGCTGGTCGCGAGCGAGAAGCAGCCGCACCGCGCGCGGCTGGTCGCCCGGGCGCTGGAGGGCAACCCCGGCCCGTACACGGTGATCACCGCGGACGGCACCCGCCCGGCCTGGCGCTCCGGCGGCTTCGACCGGGTACTGGTCGACGTGCCGTGCTCCGGCCTGGGCGCCCTGCGCCGCCGCCCGGAGGCGCGCTGGCGCCGCCGCCCCGCCGATGTCGCGGCCTTCGGCCCGCTCCAGCGGGACCTGCTGCGCTCGGCGATCGACGCCACCCGGGTCGGCGGGGTGGTCGGGTACGCGACCTGCTCGCCGCACCTCGCGGAGACCCGGGCCGTCGTGGACGACGTGCTGCGGGCCGAGGGCGGCCGGGTCGAGTGGATCGACGCGCGCCCGCTGCTGCCGGGCGTCCCCGCGCTCGGGGACGGGCCGGACGTGCAGCTCTGGCCGCACCTGCACGGGACGGACGCGATGTACCTGGCGCTGCTGCGGCGGACGGCGTGATCCGGTGATCCCGTGATCCCGTGATCCCGGGGGGCTGGGGAGGGCGGTGCGCTCAGCCGGGTGAGGGGGGCTGCGGCCGGGCGGGCGTGGGCCCGGGGAGGTCGGTGAGGAGGGCGTGGGCCTGGGCGCGGAGGCGGTCGACCGGGGGGTCCTCGCAGATCACCTCCAGGCCGAGCCCGCTCGCCTGCCCGAAGTGGTAGTACGACTGGTAGGCGAGGTAGGGGCGGTGGCCGTCGGTGGGGTCCAGCCCGACGGCGAGCGTCGCGAAGTGGGTGCGCTCGTTCTCGGTGCGCTCGAACTCCGTCCGGGAGAGCCGCCATTCGAACTCGTACGGCTCCGGATCGGAGGGCAGGTCCAGCAGCGCCTGGGCGAGCCGGCGGACGTCCTCCGGCCCGGCGAACGGGAGTGACTCGGACCAGCGGGGCGCGGCGGCGAGCAGCTCCCAGCCGTCGCCGTTGCGGCTGACGGACAGTGCCCACTCGCCGTCCTGGTCGTGCCAGTGGCAGCTGAGGATCGGATCCATGGTGGTCAACCTCCCTGTGAGGCTTGGCCGTTCGGCTCTCCCCATCGTGGCACACCGGACCGCCGAAGGGAGCCGGGCGGCCAGCGGCCAGCGGCCGGCGGGGGCGCGTGGGGCTTTCGGGCCGAGGGTGGGGACCGGGGTGGTCAGTCGGTGGCCGGGGTCGGCGCGGGGTGCCAGGGGCGGTCGGCGCGGGTCGGGCGGGCCGCGGCGGTGAGGCGCAGGGCGTAGACCTCGCGGTCGGTGGCCGGGTGCGGGACGGGGCCGAGGTAGTCGTGGCCGGTCAGGTGGCACCAGGCGGGCAGGTCGAGGGGGGCGGCGGGGTCGGTGGTGTGGATGTGCACCACCGCGCCGGCCGGCAGGTCGGCGATCCGGGCGCGCAGGCGCAGCAGCAGTTGGACGCAGAGCAGGCCGGTGCCGTCGACGGTCAGGTCGGGGGCGGGTTCCTGATCGGGCTGCTGTCCGGGGGTGTGGGTCATGGGGTTGCTGCCCTTCGCGGTGGTGCGGCGGTGCCGGGGTGCAGGGGTGCAGAGGTGCCGGGTTCAGCCTAGGAGGTGGGCCCGGGCGGGGCGCTGGGAGGGTTCGGAAATCCGGGTGACGGCCGTGATGGGGCGGTGTTACGGTGGGGGAGTTCATGTTCGATCAGGATCACAGGATCACAGTTCAAGGGAAACGAGGAGGTGGGGTTGATGACCGCGCCCAAGGCCGTCGCCGTGCGCAGCGCCCGGACCACCCTCACGTCCCGGGCGTCGGCCTGACCTTCCCCCCCCATCCCCTGTCCCCGCTGGGAGCGTGAGCTCGCGGGGCCGAGGACGCGTTGACGTCCTCGGACGAACACACCACTGTGGAACGGATCCTCGTTCATCATGACCACGTTCAACGTGACCTCGCACACCCGCTCGCACTCCCCGTGGACCACCCGCGCCGAGACCGCCGCGGACGCCGCAGCCGTCCGGGAGATCGTGCTGGCCGCCTTCGACGCCCCGGGGGAGGCCGACCTCGTCGACGCCCTGCGCGCGGACGAGGCCTGGATCGACGGACTGTCGCAGCTCGCCCTCGCGGAGGACGGCCGTCCGGTCGGCCACGCCCTGCTGACGCGCTGCCACATCGGCGACACCCCGGCGCTCTGCCTGGCACCCGTCGCCGTCCTGCCCGAGTACCAGCGGACCGGTGCCGGCTCCGCCGCCACCCGCGCCGCCCTGGACGCGGCGCGGCGCAGGGGCGAGCGCTTCGTCGTCGTCCTCGGACACCCGGACTACTACCCGCGGTTCGGCTTCGGCCGGGCCTCCCGGTACGGGATCGGGCTGACCATCGAGGTGCCGGACGAGGCGCTGATGGCCCTCGCCCTGGACCCGGAGCGGCACCCGTTGCCGTCCGGGACGGTGCGGTACGCGGCTCCGTTCGGGATCTAGCAGTCTCGTAGGCCGACAGGCCGATGGTTCAACAGCCCGTCAGTCGCGGGCTGTGGCCGCCCCCGGCCGCTGGTCGGGGGCGGTGCCGCCGAGGCGGGTGAGCAGGACGGCGAGGCGGTCGAGGTCGTCGGGGCTCCACTGGTCGGCCGCGAAGAGGTCCGCGGCGACCTTCCGGGCCGTGTACAGCATCTCGGCGAGCCGTTCGCGGCCGGTCGGCGTCAGGGCCGCGTAGGCGACCCGGGCGTCGCGGGCCGCCGCCTCCCGGCTCACCAGACCGATCCGTTCCAGCGGTGCCAGGCCGCGGGTGACGCCCGAGGCGGTGAGGCCGAGGGCCTCGGCGAGGTCGACCCGGCGCATCCGGCCGCCGGGGGCGTGGCCGAGGTGGAGCAGCAGGGTGAAGTCGGACAGGCTCACGCCGTGCAGGCCGCCGAGGCTCGCGTCGAAGCGCTTGGCCACGGCCGCCTGGGCGCGGACCAGTCGCAGCGCGGTGTCCAGCGGGTCGGGCCGGGTGTCCGGGTGTGGGTCGGCCGGGGGGTCGGCCTTCGGGTCGGTGTGCGGATCTGTCATTGCTACCTCCTTGACTGCTCAAGTATACCGGTGCGGTGAGCCGTCAAGGAGGTAGCGGAGGGGGGAGGGGGCTAGCCGGCGTTGGCGGCGCGGCGCTGCCGCTTGCCGAGCGGTGCCTGCGAGAGGTCCTCGGCCTGGGACCGCAGGTTCTTGTGGCCGTAGCCGCGCTCGGCCAGCCAGGCCCGTGCCGCCTGCTCGGCCCGCTCGGCGGCCGCCAGGATGTCCTCCTCCGCCTCGCCCGAGTCGAGGAAGCGGAAGGTGAAGGCGGCCCGCGCGCCGAGGTCGTAGCTGAGGTGTCCCTCGCGGGTGAAGGCCGCGCGCAGCACGTCGTGTTCGGGTGCGCGGGCGAGGAGTTCGGCGTGCTGCTCGGCGCTGAGGCCGTCGAAGACACCGCGCACCATGATGCGGAAGGTTCGAGTGGTCATCCCCCGACCATAGGCAGGACGGACGCTCGACCGCCAACCCGATTTCGACGCGAATGGTCAGGCAGGACCTAGGCGCGCCTGCTGGGCAGGCGGGTGCAGACGGTGCCGGTGGCGAGCGGGGCCGGTTCGGCCTTGAGGGTGTCGAGGGTGAAGTCCGTGGTGAGGGCGCTGATGTCGGCGGTCTGCCGGATGAGGTAGTGGTTGGCGCCGGGGGCTTCGTAGCGGGCGAGGTCGGGGACGGCCGGGCGGGCCCGCAGGGCGTATTCGAGGGACTGGTTGGCGTTGGCGGCGCTGTGGTCGCCGGTGCCGTGGACGATCAGGACGCGCCGGCCGGCGAGGTGGTCGACGGGGTCGCCGCTGGGCAGCCAGGGCGCGATGCCGGCGACGCCGACGACGTTCGGGTGCCCGGCGCACCAGAAGGCGGCGCGCCCGCCGAGGGAGTTGCCGATGAGGACGACGGGTACGTCGCCGTAGCGGCGGGCGAGTTCGTCGAGGGCCCAGCGGGTGTCGACGGCGGTGTCGGCGTCGGCGCCGTTCCAGCCGCTGTAGCGGTAACGCAGCAGGTGGACGGCGAGGCCGTGCGGGCGGCCGCGGTCGGCGAGCTCGGCGGTGAGGTGGCGCAGGCCCAGTTCGGCGACCTTCAGCGGTCCGCGCCGGCTGCGCAGGAACCCGCCGGGCAGCAGCAGGGCGACGCCGTCGACCCGCCCCGTCCCGTCGTCGCCGAGCCGTGGGGTCAGTTGTGCGGTGCGCGGCCGCTGCGCCTGGAACACGCGAAATCCCTCCGTGGTGTCTACCTGCGGATTCTACGGTTCCGCGGGCGGGTCGCGGTGCGCGTGCGGGGGCTGCGGAGGCCGGCCGGTGGCGCGGGTGCGGGGCCCCGTGGACTCGGCCTGGCGGGCGGGGGGAAGGCGTTGGGTGGGCGGGCCGACTCGCCTTCGGGCGCGAGGCGTTGGGGTGAGGTCAGGAGGGACGGCCCGGCTGGTCGCCGCCGCCGGTGGAGCGGCTCCGGCCGGTGAGCAGTTCCTGCATGCTCGGGAGCTTCCGGCGCTGCGAGCCGGTCTGCGAGCCGCTCTGGGAGCCGGACTGCGTGCCGGCGGGCGGGGCGATCGAGCGGCGGGGTTCGGGGGCCGGGCCGAGGCCGGCCTTGGCGGCCGCGTCGGCGAGGAAGTCGGAGGCCTGGCGGCGGGCGTTGTCGACCGTGCGGCGCAGGCTCTCGGCGTCGTTGCGCAGCTTGTCGGTCTGTCGGCGCAGCAGGTCGGTGCGCTGTTCGGCCTCGGTGAGCTGCTTGAGGCTGGCGGCCGCCCGGGCGGCGGCCTCCCGTTCGATCTCTTCGCCGCGCTGCTGGGCCTCGGTGACGATCTGCTGCGCCCGGGCCTCGGCGCGGGCCCGCTGGTCGGCGAGGTCCTGGTCGAGCTGGCGGCGTCGCTGGGCGATGCCGGTCTCGAACTGCAGCGCGACCTGGGCGGCCTGGTCGCGGGTGCGCTGGAACAGCGCGTCCGCCTCCCGCCGGCGGGCGAGGACGTACGGGTCCTTCTCGGCGGCGGGGACGTCCCGGACGGTGGCGTGGTAGCCGGCCGGGGGCCGCTCGGCCTGCTCGGCGAGGTGGAGCAGGCGTTCGGCGACCTGGTCGGCGTGCGGCGGCCTCCGGTCGGGGTCCTTGGCGAGCAGTTCGAGGACGAGGGTGTCGACGTCGGCGGGCAGGCCGGGCCGCAGGGTGCCGGGGGCGGCCGGGTGGATCTCGCCGTGCTGGCGGATGAGTTCGTAGAGGGTGCCGCGGAACGGCGTGCGGCCGGTGAGGAGTTCGTACAGCAGGCAGCCGAAGGCGTAGAGGTCGGAGCGGGCGTCGAGGCCGCCGCTGTCGAAGCGTTCGGGGGCCATGTAGGCGGGGGTCCCGACGATGACGTTGGTGCTGGTGATGCCGTCGTCGGCGGTGTCGACCCGGGCGATGCCGAAGTCGACGACCTTGACCTCCCCGGAGGACTGGATCATCACGTTGGCGGGTTTGACGTCCCGGTGGACGACGCCGGCCCGGTGGGCGGTGGCGAGGGCCTGGGAGATCTGGACGGCCCAGGTGAGGGCCTGGCGCAGGGGCAGCGGCCCGTCGCCGAGGTGGCGGCTGAGCGGGGCGCCGTCGAGCAGTTCCATGACCAGGAAGTAGAGCGGCCGGCCGGCTTCGTCGTGCCGGCCGAAGTCGTGCACGGTGACGATGGACGGGTGGTTGAGCGCGCCGGCGGTGGCCACCTCGCGGACGAACCGGGCTGCGTCCTTGGGGGTGTTGTTGCTGCCCGGGAGCATCACCTTGACGGCGACGAGCCGTTGGATCCGCGCGTCGCGGGCCTTCCAGACCGCGCCGAAGGCGCCCTCGCCGATCTGCTCGACCAGCTCGTACCGCCCGTCGAGTACGTCGCCCGGCTGCATCCCCGCCCCTTTCGCGCCCCGGTGCCGCGCCCCGGCCCCCGGGTCAACCTACCGCCCCCCGCCGGGAACCCGTCGGGGTGGCAGCGTTTCCGGGAAAGGCTGGTAACACTGTTTCCGGTCGGTTACGTTGTTACCCATGAGCACGCCCTACCAGGAGGCGCAGCGGGCCGGCCAGGACGCCGTGCGCGCCGTGATCCTCGACAGCGCCATCACCCTGCTGGTCTCCGAAGGCCCCGCCGCGCTGACCGTGCGCCGGATCGCCACCGAGATCGGCTCCTCGACCAAGGTCCTCTACACCATGTTCGGCGGGAAGGAGGGTCTGGTCGACGCGCTGTACCGGGAGGGCTTCGCCCGGCTGCGCCGAGCGCAGGAGCAAGTCCCTTGCGGGGACGACCCGTTGGCCTACCTGACCGGACTCGGGCTGGTCTACCGCGAGCGCGCCCTCGCCGAACCGGCGTACTACCGGGTGATGTTCGAGCAGCCCGTGCTCGAATTCCGGCCCAGCGCCGAGGCGTTGGCCGTGGCCGAGACCGCGTTCGGTGCCTCGGTCGCCGCCGTCGAGGCGTGCATGGCGGCCGGGATCCTGCGGCCCGGCGACGCCTACGAGCTCTCCAAGCTCTTCTGGGCGGCCTCGCACGGCGCGGTCAGCCTGGAACTCGCCGGGCACTTCCCCGCCGCCGACGCCGGACGGCGCTACGACGCGCTGATGGCCGCGGTGGCACGGGCGTTCAGCACCCGGCCGTCGCCCGTCGACCGGGAACCGCGTGAGAAGAGGAGGATCGCGTGACCACCACCCGCAACCGCTACCTGTCGGGGAGCTTCGCCCCGGTGACGGAGGAGGTCACCGCGTACGACCTGCCCGTCACCGGGCGGATCCCCGCGCACCTCGACGGCCGCTACCTGCGCAACGGCCCCAACCCGCTCGGCATCGAGGACCCGGCCGCGCACCTCTGGACGCTCGGCGCGGGCATGGTGCACGGCGTCCGGATCCGGGACGGGCGCGCCGAGTGGTACCGCAACCGCTGGGTGCGCTCCGGCGCCGTCGCCGACCGGCTCGGTGAGGCGCGCCGGGGCACCCCCGTCGACGAGCGCCTCGACATCTCCCCGAACGTGCAGGTCGCCGGGTTCGCGGGCCGCACGTTCGCGCTCATCGAGGGCGGCATCCGGCCGTACGAACTCGGCTACGAGCTGGACACGGTGGGGCCGTGCGAGCTGGGCGCGACCCCCGAGGGGTACAGCGCCAACGCGCACTCGCTGTTCGACCCGCGCTCCCGGGAGCTGCACTCGCTGGCGTTCCGCTACGGGTCGGAGTACGTGCAGCACATCGTGATGGACGCCACCGGGACCGTCCGGCGGACCACCACCGTCCCGGTGCCCGGCAACCCGTACATGCACGACTTCGCGCTGACCGAGCGGTTCGTGCTGCTCTACGACTCGCCGGTGGTGTTCAGCGCCGCGCACCTGCCCACCGGGGTGCCGTTCACCTGGGACGCGCGGCGCGGCGCCCGGGTGGGCGTGCTGCCGCGCGAGGGCGGCGAGGTGCGGTGGTTCGACCTCGCCCCGCACCTGGTGGGGCACACGCTCAACGCCTACGAGCGGACGGACACGCAGATCGTCGTCGACGTCGTGCGGCACCCGCCGGGCATCGACCTCCGGGACATCGGCACCAGCCGGCCGACCCTGGACCGCTGGACCGTCGACCTGGCGGCCGGGGTGGCCACGGAGGAGCGCCTCGACGACCGGATCCAGGAGTTCCCGCGCCTCAACCCCGCGTTCTCCGGCCGCCCCCATCGCTACGGCTACGCGGCGGCGGTCGAGCTCTACGCCCCGCCCGCCGGCCCCGACGACGACCGCCCCGACGAGGGCTTCAGCAACGCGCTGCTCAAGCACGACGTGGTCCGGGGGACCACCGAGGCCCACGAGTTCGGGCGTGACGGTGCGGTGGGCGAGGGCGTGTTCGTTCCTGCGGAGTCGTCCGCGGCGGAGGACGACGGCTACGTGATGGCGTACGTGTTCGACCCGGCGCGGGCCGCCACCGACCTGGTGGTGCTCGCCGCCCAGGACTTCACCGGCGAGCCCGTCGCCCGGATCCACCTGCCGGTGCGGGTCCCGCTGGGGTTGCACGGCAACTGGGTGCCGGGCGGGGAGCGATCGCAGGGCGGGGAGTAGCACCGGGGAAGGCCCGTCGGCGGGGTCGGTTCGTCGGCGGGGTCGGTTCGTCAGCAGGGTCGGTTCGTCGGCGGGGTCGGTTCGTCGGTGCGGCCGGGAGTTTTCCGTTGTCTTTGTTCAGGATCCAGCCAGGCTCTGCGATCATCCGATGATCGTCGCTCATGCGGTGGGCGGCGCTTGACGGGGGAGTGACCGACATGGCCGAGGGGCCCGTGGACAGCGCCGCCGGGGCCGGGTGGGGCCGCAGGTCCGTCCGCCTCGCCAGGGGCGGGTTCGCCATGGACAGGGCGGCCTGGATGGTGGTCTCCGGCGGGGTGCTGGGGGCCATGTTCGCGAGCATGGGCCTGGCCGTGCTGATCGGGCCGTCCCAGGGGTACGGCGGCGAGAGCCTCGACTTCATGGGCATCGTCAGCATCCTCGGCCTGATGCCCTGCGGGGCCGGCCTGCTGTGGGCGCTGCTCCACCCCCGGCGCGGCTTCCCCGCGGTCGCCGTCGGGATCCTGTTCGGGCTCGCCGTGTTCGTCTCCTTCGCCGGGACCGGCCTCAACGACGCCTGGGAGGCGCCGCTGGACCGGCCGTCGTCGGTCCGTGCCGTCGGCAGCTGGACCAGCGGGGACGTGGTGGTGCGGGTCCGGCCCGACCAGGTGGTGGCCTACCGCGGCGCCACCGGACAGGTCGCGTGGCGGTGGACGCCGCCGGGGGAGGACTCCGTCTGCGCCATGAGCCGCGGGACGGGCCACGGCCTCGGACTGCTCGGCCACTCCCCGCACGACCGGCCGTGCGCGGCGGTGACGGCGCTCGACCTCGCCAACGGCACGGCCGCCTGGACCGCCGCGGCGGACGCGCCCGGCCGCGTCGGGGACACGGCGGCGCCCGATCTGCTCGCCGTCGCCGGGGACGAGGCCGTCCTCCAGGAGCGGACCGGTTGGCGAGCGGTGTACCTGGCCGACGGGCGTGCCGCCTGGCGCGGCGACGCGGACGCCGGCTGCTCGCCGTTGCAGGTGGCGGGCGGGCCGGCGGAGGTGGTGACGGTCGCGCAGTGCGGGGACGCCGCGCCGGTGCTGCGGTCGCTGGCCCCGGCGGACGGGCGGGAGCGGTCCCGGGTCGCCCTGCCGGTCACGGGCGGGCTGAAGGACGTCGCGGTGGTCTCCACCGAGCCCCTCGCGGTCTGGGTCGACGCGCAGGGCGAGCGCGGGACGCACGCCGTCCTCAGCTTCGACGGGGCGGGGCGGCAGCGGGCGTCGATCCCGGTCGCGGGGGACGAGTACGACCTCGACGTCATGCTGGGCGGAGCCCACGCCTACGACGCGTTCGCCGCCCGCCCGCTGTTCGGCGGGGTGGTCGTCGGCGACCAGCTGATCGTCCCCGGCGAGAAGCCGGACGACGTCCGGATCAGCGGGGGGAAGAACCCCAGCCGCATCGCCACCGGGCGCCTGGTCTCCTACTCGCTCGCCGACGGCGGGAAGCGCTGGACGTCCGGGCTGGACGATCAGGTGACGGGGTTGCTGGTGGACGGCGCGTCGGTGTGGGCGCTGACCCGGGACAAGCTGACCCGGGTCGACGCCGCGACCGGGCGCAAGAGCAGTGAACTGGACGTCAACGACTCGAAGTCCGTCCACCCGGTGGACCTGTCGGTCTCCGGGCCAGGCCGGTTCACGGTGGTGGCGGAGGACGGCACGCGGGACGAGCCGCCGGCGCGCGGCATGGGCTGAGCCCGCAGGGCCCTTGACCGCCCGTTGTTCGTCACACTCGGTCACGCTCACGGCCCGGGGGTGCCGCCCCGAGCGGCTGTGTCAGGCTGGTGGGGGAGCACCGCCGAGATCGGGAGGCTCGTGATGGCCGAGATCAGGGTGAACGGGGTGTCGCTGCACTACGAGGCCCGTGGCGAGGGGCCCGGCGTCGTCCTGGTGCACGGCTCGTGGAGCGACGCCGACAGCTGGGCGCGCGTGATGCCGGGCCTGGCCGAGTCGACCACCGTCGTCGCCTACGACCGGCGTGGCCACAGCCGCAGTGAGGACCCGCTCACCCAGGGTTCGGTCTACGAGGACGCGGCCGACCTGGCCGGACTGATCGACGGGCTCGGACTCGCGCCGGCGTTCGTCTGCGGGAACTCGTACGGTTCGCTGATCACGCTGCGGCTCGCCGCCGCCCGGCCCGACCTGCTGCGGGGGATCGCCGTGCACGAGCCGCCCGCCGCCGGCATCCTGCTCGCCGACCCCGAGCTGAGGCCGGTCGCCACCGCGCTCGCCGACCGGATCACCGCCGTCCGGGAGCTGCTGGAGCAGGCCGAGTCGGCCGCGGCGGCGGAGCTGTTCGTGGAGACGGTCACCTTCGGGCCGGGGGCCTGGGCGCAGCTGCCCGCGCCGGTGCGGCACACGTACGTGCGCAACGCGCCGACCTACCTGGACGAGCTGCGGGACCCGGACGCCCTGGACCTCGACCTGAACGCGCTGGCCCGCTTCACGGAACCGGCTCTACTCACGCAGAGTGACAACAGTCCGCCGATGTACGGCGAGGTGCTGGACATCATCGACCTCACCCTGTCGAAGGTGGAACGGCACCTGTACCAGGGCGCCGGCCACACGCCGCACCTGTCCCAACCGGAGGAGTGGGTGCGGGTGGTGCTGCCGCGCGCCCTGGCGTGAGCCGCCACGCCGGGAGCGCACCCGGCCCGTTGCGCGCGGGGGCGGAACGGGCCGAGCGGAACGGGCCGAGCGCAACGGGCCGAGCGCAACGGGTCGACCGTGCGCGTCAGTTGGGTGAGGCGCCCCAGCCGTCGTCCGGGAGGGTGCGGTCCGGCTCGGGGCAGTCGGTGTGGTCGTAGCCCCACAGCAGGGCCTTGTTCAGCAGCCAGTCCTCGGGCGGCGGCGCGTCACGGCCCTCGCGGTCCGCGTGGTCCGCGTGGCCGTCGCGGGCCTGGTGACCGTCGCGGTCGGTGAGGACGAACGCCACCCGGACCTCCTCGGCCACCGCCACCTCCAGGGTGCGCTGGCCGGGGACGTTCTCGTACGTCACGGTCTCCCAGCGGCAGCCGGCGGAGGTCAGCGCGGCGATCAGCGCCGACTCGGTGACGTGCGTGTCGAGCGTCAGCAACCCGCCGCCGGCCAGCGGGAGTTCGAGTTCGCCGTGCCACACGGGCAGGGACAGCGACTGGAGCCGGCGGCAGTGGCAGAACACCGTCTGCACGTCGCCCCAGCTGAAGCCGTGCGGCCAGCGGGACTCGCGGTGGATCCGCCCGCCGTCCCAGGGATCGCCGTAGTGGGCGGCGAGTTCGGGCAGCGAGGCGTTGTAGCGCAGGCCGTCCGTACCGTCCAGGCCGCCGGTGGCCGCCAGCGCGGTGAGCCGCGCGAGGAAGTCCGTCACCCCAGGCACCCGCGCACCGCCTCGATCAGCCGGTTGGCGCGGGCGTCGCCGTGGCCGATCATCCGGTTGGCGACGTAGCCGAAGCCGACGCCGAACTCGTCGTCCCCGAAGGCGAACTGACCGCCGGCGCCGTCGTTGCCGAAGCTGCGCGCGCCCAGCAGCGGGCGGAAGGCGGGGGAGTCGAGCAGCAGGCCGGAACCCCAGCGGGCGCCCAGGTCGAAGCCCAGGAAACCGGCGCCGGAGGAGACTTCGCGCACCGCGTCGGTGACGGTCCCGTGCGAGAGCAGGCGCGGGCCGCCGTCCAGGCCGGTGGCGGCCGCCGCGTACAGCCCCGCCAGCCCGGTGGCGGAGGCGACCGCGCCCGCGCCGGGCAGCTCGATGGCGTGCAGGGCCGGGTCGTTCCAGCCGTGCGGCACGTCCAGGCCGGGGAAGACCAGGGCGCCGTTCATCGTCACGATCCGGGTCAGCAGGTGCTCCGGGCCGGGCATCGGGCGGCGGCCCTCAGCCTCCACCAGCCGGGCGAGGCGCGGGAGTTCGCTCTCCGGCAGGCCGATCCAGAGCGGCAGGCCGAGCGGCTCGGCGATCTCCTTGCGGAGGAATGCGCCCGGCGTCAGCCCGGTGATCCGGCGGATCACCTCGCCGACCGCGAAGCCCAGGACGTGGCCGTGGTACTCGTAGGCCGTGCCGGGCTCCCAGAGCGGTTCCTGCGCCTCGATCGCGCGGACGACGGGAGCCCAGGCGGCGATCTCCTCGAAGGAGAGCACCGCGTCCAGGGCCGGGATGCCCGCGCGGTGACCGAGGATCATGCGGGTGGTGATGTCCTGCTTGCCGTGGCGGGCGAACTCGGGCCAGTAGCGGGCGATCGGCGCGTCGAGGTCGAGGCGGCCCTGCTGGGCGAGCAGGTGGGTGCTGATGCTCACCGCGCCCTTGGCGCAGGAGAAGACCGGGACGACGGTGTCCCGCGTCCAGGCCCGGCCGGTGCGCTCGTCGGCCGTCCCGCCCCACAGCTCGACCACCTTGCGGCCGCCGGAGAACACCGTGACGGCGGCGCCGAGTTCGGGGAACTCGTCGAAGTTGCGGGCGAAGACGTCCGCCACGGCGCCGAACCGTTCGTCGGCCCAGCCCTGGTACTGCTGCATGGTGTTCCGCCCCGTCCTCTGGTCCTCGTGGGGTCGCTGCCCCAAGATCGTCGACCGGACCACGGTACGGTGTCGGGCCGCTCGACACGACCGGTTTCCCACCCGGGCGGCGGTGGGGAGCCGGCGCCCGGGCGGTGGTCCGTCGCCCGCCGTCAGCCGCGGCCGGTGACGTAGAGGGGCTTCATGTCGACGGCCGTCGCGGTGACGGTGTGCCCCAGGCCCTCGCGGGCGGCGTTGGTGAGCACGCCGGGGTCGGCCTCGGCGTGCTCGGCGAACAGGCCGCCGAGGCCCCGGGCGCGGGCGTACTCGGCCTTGGCGCGGACGGAGCGCGGGGTGTCGAGGGAGAGGAAGACGCCGGTGCTCGGGTTGTGGAGGTAGTCGGCGTCGGCGGAGATGTCCGTGTACAGCTCGAAGCCGTTGCGGCCCTTGCCCTGCTCCAGGTCGAGGTAGTTGCGCAGCACGTCGGCGTAGGTGCTCGTGCCGGGTGCGAAGGAGCCGACCGTCTGGCCCGACGCGGTGTCGTACGTGCCGCGTAGGGGCGAGCTGCGGGTGAGCCGGGCCTGCCTGGCGTTGCGGGTGGTGGTGGCGTAGCCGAGGTGGATGCGGTGAGGCGCCACGCCGGCGCGCTCGATCAGGTGGGCGACGGCGTTGTCGATGCAGTCCGTCTGGCTGCTGTCCGCGTCGCGGCGCAGCGAGGTGTGGTGCCCGAGACCGGCGGACCAGGGGCTGCCGAAGAAGTCGAAGGACATCAGGTCCAGCCGTTCGACGCCGGCCTCGACCAGGAGCGGGACGTTCATCGCGTCCAGTTGGGCGGCGGAGGCCGGCACCGCGACGGCGATCGTCGCGTTCCGGTCGGCGGCGGACAGCGCGGCCCTGGTCTCGCGGATGAGCTCGGCGAAGTTCCCGGCGTCCTCCGGACCGTACCCGGCCTCCGGGGCGCCGGCCGAGCCGGGCCAGCGCCAGTCCAGGTGGAGGGTGGAGAACATCGGGAAGGCGCGGAAGATCCGTGCCACGGACTGGGCGAACCGCCGCCGGGAGGCGGGCTCCTGCGCGATGGCGTGGAAGGCCTCGCTCAGGTCCCAGCCGCCGACGTGCAGGCCGACCGAGAGGTCCGGGTTGCGCTCCTTGAGGCGGCGGGCGGCGCCCAGCAGGCCCTGGGCCTGCTGCTGGGTGAACAGGTCCTGGTAGTCGTTGGAGACCCAGCCGTCGAACCCGTAGCCGAGGTAGGCGGCCGCCGCACTCCAGGCGTCGATGAAGGTCACGGCGCCGCGCTCGGAGGAGGCGATGCCGAAGTCCTGGGCGGCCTGGGCGGTGGCGGCCCCCAGGCTGCCCTGGCCGCCGACGAGGCCGACCAGGCCGAGGACGATCTCGTCGAAGGCGCCGTTCGCGGCCGCCAGCCGGGTGACGTCCGCGCCCGGCCCGCCGGTCGGGCCGCCGCTGTCGTCCGTCAGGCGGCCGTCGTAGGCCCAGGTGGTGTCCAGGAAGCCGGACACGGTCTGCTCGCCGCTGCGCCGGTAGGTGTTGAAGACGGGCTTGGCGACCCGGCAGGGGGTGAAGGAGAGCTTCGAGTCCTCCCGCGCCGGGTCGAAGCCGTTCATCTCGTACGTGCGCTCGGCCGCGTCCACGGCACGGCCGTCGAGGCCGGGGTCGGACGGGTACACCAGCTCGCTCATGACAGTTCTCCCTGCATCGCGTCAGCGGAAAGTGCCCGGTGTGGTGCCGGGCGTGACCGTGCTTGAGCAGGGTAGTGAGCGAACCGGGCGACGCGGGCGGGTTCGGGTGAACTAGTTGACGATGCGTCAGATATGCGATAGTCGATTCTGTGCTCGCATGGCTACGGCCCCGTCGCCGCTGTTCCGGCCGCACGTGAACCCGTACGGCCGCCACTCCTTCCAGCTGCCGGACCTGCCCGGCCGGATGCGCCCCCTGCGCAGCGCCGGGTCCATCAGTGTGCCGATCACTCGGCGGGGTGGCGTCGGTGGTCACGCCAGGCGATGGCTGAAGTGGCCATCTGCCGCCTCCACGCGGAGGGCGAGCTCGGTCAGCGCGTCGACGACCAAGGTCAGGTCGGGACTGCCGGGTGAGAAGTCGGCGATGGGGCCCTCGATCACCTCGAAGGCGAGCAGGCCCCAACCTCCGGCCTGCACGTGCCACAGCAGCTGCGGGCAGGACTTGGGCAGGTAGGGGTTGACGGCGGCTTCGCGTAGCTGCGTCTTCACCTGGCGGTGGTCAACGGGGATGCCCTTGATGAACACCTCGCCCGAGGCGGTCAGGGCTTTGACCACGACGCCCGAGTTCGCCCCGGTGGACACGTCGGCAGCTGTCAGGAACGGTCCGGTGCGTTCCTCGATGGCGGCGCGGGCGTCCGGCGGCAGGTGGTGCCAGGCAAGGCGGGTCATCGACACAGCGGGACTCCAGGGAGGCGGTGCGGTGGTGCCCCGGCCTGGGCCGGGGCACCACCACGCGTGCTGGTACGGCTGGGAATCACTCGACGAGCAAGAGCACATGACGACCTCCAGGACGTCGTCCGGGAAAAGAACCTGTACGGCAGGTTCGAGCTCGACACGAACCCCCCGCTCCCTGGAATGCCTCAGCAGGATGGCGGTCGATCAGAGAGACCCTGTCTCAAGCGTCCTAGCCGGGAGATTGAACTGAATGGCAGGATTGGGCTCGGTCTACGACGCCTACCCGCGCCCCTCGAAAGGCAGTTGACGGTGATGAAGTCGCGGCATGCCCAGACCTGAGCCAATGCCATCGCAGGCGGACTGTGCTGGCAGCTATCGTCTTGAGGGATTCTCCCCGGGCAGAGCCAGGATCAGCACGTCATGTAGTGCGGCACCTGCCCAGGGGCGGTTCTCGCCGACCTTCTCGTAGCCCCAGGACCGGTACATCCGGCCAGCCGCTTCGGCTTCGGGTCGGGTGTTGAGCAGGACGCGCTCCTGAGTGAGGCCGTCCACGAGGGCATGGTGCACTGCGGTGGCGACATGCTGCCCACGCCAGGGTGGCTGGACTGCGAGCTCGAATAGGCCGAAGGTGCGGTGGCCGTCTTCGCGGCTGACCTCAGCAAGGACGGGCTCGACCAGGGTCTCCCACCAGCCGGTGGAGGCGGGCAGCGGGTAGCCGTAGGCCATGCCGACGGGCTCACCGGCGTCGGCGCGGGCCAGGACGGCACGAAAGCCGTCCTTTTTCACCTGAGTCCGGAAGCGCCGGAAATTCGCCTCGACGTCGCTGTCGGTCTTGTCGTACGGAGGTTCGGTGAACGCTCCCCGGTAGACAGTCCGCAGCTCGTCCTCGACCCAGGCGGCTTCCTGGCCGTCGTAGCGTTCGATTCTCATCTCGCCTCCGCAGCCGATTCCAGCAAGGCGACCGTATCGCGGGCGGTCGCGGTGTCGACCCCTGCGGCGGCCTGGCGGAAATTGGCCAGGCGGGAGGTGAGACGGGCGGACGTGAGGGCGTGGGCCTGGGCAACGACCATGGTCATCTGCGCGCATGCCTCCTCGATCTCCCCGGCCTGCAGCATCACGGTGGCCAGCCTGGCCTGGTACAGGGCGGTGTTGCGGGCGTAGCCGGCGGCCAGGCCGTTCACGGCGGCGCGCAGGAACGGGATCGCCGCCTGCGGCTGCCCGGCCTGCAGATAGTGGGTGCCGGTGGCGTAGTCGATCTCTACGGGCCCGGCGAATCGGACCCAGCGCGGCGCGTCCGATTCCTCGGCGGCCCTGTCGTGCAGTGCGACCGCCGTGCTCAGCGCGCGCCGGGAGGCGGCGAGGTCGGCTCCGGCCAGTGCGGCGCGGGCCTCGCGGAGCGCGAGCACCAGCTTCACCCCGTCCCCAGCGTGGCGGGCGGTCAACGACTGGGCGGCGGAGACGGCGGAGGCGGCCTCCCAGGGTCGGTGCTGGTCGACGGCCAGCAGCGACATCGTCGACAGCGCCCGCATTTCCAACTGCGCGTCGCCGGTCATCCGGGCCGCAGCCATCGCTTCCAGCACCGAGGACCTGGCTTCGGCGTCCTGGCCGGCGTCGTGCGCGATCCATCCCAGGTGGCAGTGGATCTCGCCAAGCATCGCATGCAGCTGCACTGTGACGCGCTCCAGATGGACACCGCCGCTCAGTTGAAAGCCGATCCGCTCCAACAGCGCGTGGGCCTGCTGATGGGCCGCCCGCCCGCCGTTGCCGTGGTCCAGCCGGTACAGGCCGTCGATCTTCCCCCGCAGCTCGCGCACGTCGGCCATACCGACTCGCGATCCAGGGACTGGCAGAGCCACGGCGACGCCAACGCCGCCGAGGTCCGCGATGAATTGCCGCCTGTGCACGGAACCATGATCCCGCGCCGGAGCCGGGGTGCTGGTTCGGTACTCAGGGACGGTGAAGCCCATCTCCGTCAGAGGGATCCCGAACATGGCCTCCAGGACGGCCTGCTGGCCCGGGTGAGGCAGTGGCGGTGGGTCCTCGCTCTCCCAGCGCCGCAGCTGGCGCACCCCGACCGCCGCGTCGGCCCTGATCCTGCTGGCCCAGTCGGCGAAGGCGGCCAGGAACGTCTCCTGGGTGTACCCGGCCCGCCTGCGCAACCGCGCCAGGACGCTCCTCGCCATGTCATGCCCCCGATAGGTGACGTGCGGTCAGTTCACCATGCCACTGTCCATCCGATCGGGCACCGGAAACGTCCGGTGAAACGTCCGGTCGAGTGAACCCCGCGCAGGGGCCGTCGGGGGTGGACTGGACGCAGGCCGCCTGGAGCGAGGGCTCCCCCGCTCCAGGCGGCCATCCAGCCGCGAGGCACCCCACGATCCAGGAGGTATGCGTCATGAAGTCCACGCCCACCACGAAGGCACCGGCCGTGCTCGACCCCCAGAAGATCTCCGCGCTCCAGGCGAAGATCAGCCGTCTGGTCAGCTCCGGCGCGCTGACCGCCGCCCCGCACACCTACCACCACTGACATACCCCGAGGGTTCCGGGAGGGCGGGGCGGCTGGGGCCGCCCCGCCCTCCCGGGCCAGGTCAATGCCCTGAAAAGACGATGAAGAAGAGAGGTACGGCATGGACAGCGGAACCCGCTTGGAGCTCACGTTCCTGGGCCATCAGACCTGGCTGGTCGAAGGCGGCGACCACAGCGTCCTGATCGATCCGGTCCTACTGCCCGCGTTCGGCCTGCCGGGGGCGGAGTGCCGGGTCTGGCCGCCGCGCGATGTCGACACCACCGCGATGCCCCGGCCCGACGCCGTGGTCCTGTCCCACGAACACCTGGACCACTTCCACCTCCCCTCCCTCGCCCTGCTGGACCGGTCAGTGCCGATCTACACCGGCCCGCTGCTGCCGGCCCCGGTGGAGCAGGCGATCGCCGAGCTGGGCTTCACCGTGCACCGGATCGACCACACCACCCCGGTTCAGCTCGGCGACCTGACCCTGACCCTGTTTCCAGCCGGAGCCAGAACCCTGTTCTGGGAGGACCGCGTCGTGCAGCCGTGCGTCCGCGTCGGCCAGGGCCCCGCCGTGTTCATCGCGGTCGACGCCGACATCTCCGACGTCTACGTGCAGCAGGTCGCAGAGGGCACCCAGCCGGTGCCGCACATGGCAGTGGTCTCCAACAACTCCCAGATCGTGCCCCCGGGGATGCCTGCCTCCTCGGTCAACCTGCTCCCCGGGTTGAACGGAACCCGCTACAAGACCGGCCTGTCGGTGCTGCACCAGCTGCTGCTAGAAGTCCTCGCCCCGCTCGACGGCATCCGCGACGTGGCCTTGTGCGGCAACGGCTTCCTGCCCCCGGCCTCACCGCACGGCCCGTTCCTGTACTCCGACCACCCGGCGATGGCGACCGCCGCGAACAGCCTGCAGGGCCTGTTTCAGGTCCACGGACCGCGCCCCGGCGACCGCCTGACCGTGGCCGCGGGCGAGAAGGTTACCCAAGCACGGGTCGACTGGGTGCACACCGACGAGGATTTCGAGTACCACTCCCTGATCGACCACGCCGCTTTCCTCGCCGACCCCGGACACCGCGAACTCACCGCGCTCACCGCCGCACCCGCCGACTGGGACCAGGCCCTGGCCGACGTGCTGGCCGAGCTCCCGCGCCTGGGCCGCGAGCTCCTGGCCACCAGCACCGGCATCCTGGCGTGCAGCATCCACGAGTACCTGTCCGGGCCCCTCGGCGCCCACCGCGCGGTGCTGCGACTCAAGGACGGGCCCGGCGGGGAACTGCTGCAGTTCGCCTGGGACGTCACCGCCGCAGGCTTCGTCCAGGTCCAGGTGACCGAACGTGAGGAGGCGATGGCTGCCTACCCGTTCGGTGCGGAGGTCTTCTTCCAGGACTTCGCGGCACTGCTGCGCGGGCGGTTGCAGGTCTGGGACGTGGCCGGCGGCGCAATGGAATGCTGGCACATCGGGTCGCCGCTGGACAGCTTGGTCTACGCGTTCTTCGCGATCTACGGCGAACACCAGCGCCCTGACCTGGCCGCCCTGTCCTACGCGCACGCCGCCTCGGCGATCCCCGCAGCCGGAGCGGTCCGGTGACCGCACCCGCGGCGACGGCCGCCGAGGCGCTGAGTGGCCTGGCCCGGATCCGCCCGGCCGGCTGGCTGGGCACCGCGCTGCCCCAGGACCCCGAGGGGCTACTGGCTCTCGCCCGCCGTGCGCTCGAAACGGACCATCCCGGGGTGACCGGGGAGCTCACCATGCTCGCCGCCCGGTACACCGCCGCAGTGTTCACCGTGGGCGGCACCCAGGAGCCGCTGGTCCTCAAGCTGCACGCCGACCCGGCCGCCTTCGCGGGCGAGTCCCTGGCCTACGCGCTGCTGGGCAGCACCGCGCCCGTTCCCATGCTGCACGGCGAGGGCGAGGCGTCGCTGTCGCTGCTGCTGGAATACCTGCCCGAGCCGGCCGACTGGACCGCCCGATCGACTCCGGCCGCGCTGGTCGAGTGCGTCGCCGCCGTCCACACCGCCACCACCCGGCTGTCCTCCCCGGAAGCCGCGGCGCTGGGCGGCTTCACCCTCGCCGCGACGAAGGACACCGCTCCGACCTGGATCTCCGACACCGGGGCCTGGGCCGAAGTGACGGCCGCTCACCTCGACGCCTACGGGGCCGACGTGGTGCCGCTGGGACACCTGGACCTCAAGCCGCAGCACCTGCGCAGGCGTGCGAACAGGACCCTGGCGCTGCTCGACACCGAGACAGTGCGACCCGACGTCACGGGCCTGATCGACCTGGTGACGCTGCCCGCGGTGATGCGCCAAGCCGGGCGGGAACTGCCCGCAGCCCACGTCCTTGACCTTTACCTCGAAGCCGTCTGGGGTTACGGCGCCCGGTGGAGCGCTCAATCCCTGCGCGCGGCGCTGCGGGCCTTCGCCACCGCGACTGGCCTGCACGATCTGCACGGACTGGCCTGAGCGCCGCACGGCTCAGCGGCCGTCATCAACACCCAGTACAACTCCAAAGGGGTCAATGACCTGCGCGATCTGGCGCTGGGGGGAAACTCGCAGCGGGCCGCGGTGGTGCGTGCAGCCTGCCTCCAGCAACCAGGTCAGGGCCTTGCCCACGTCGGCGACCCGCCAGTAGACCACTGGGCTTCCGCCGCGGGGGTTGCGCTCGTCGTCGGCCGGGTGGAACCCGATCTCGACGCCAGCGTGCTCCACCCAAGCGAAGACCGCACCGCTTTCGCTCACCTCGCGATGGACCGGCACGCCCAACAGGTCGCTGTACCAGGCTGCAGCCCGATCTGGTGACTCGGAGAACACCATCACCGCAACGACGGACTCGAACATGGCCTGCCTCTCGACATCATCCGGACTGGGTGACACATTGCGGAGCATAGGGCTCAGAAGGGAAGCTACCGCCCAGCAATCAAGCGGATGGCGATAGCGCCACAACCCGGCCCTTGCCCGTCTCCAGCTCCTGCCGAAGACGGCGCAACGACACCGCCTCCAGCCCGCCCTTGTCGGCCAGCGCGATGGCGGCGGCGCTTGCCGTCACCGCCCAGTCGCTCGACCTGGCCGAGCGCATCGGCGCCGAGCGGTGCGTCACCCTGGTCCGCGAACTCGCGCCAGCTTTCAAGCCTTACCGGCAGGTCGACGGAGTCCCGGAGTTCCTGGAACGCCTCCGCGCCAGACGGGCCCTGGTGGGGGTGGCGCGGTGGGCTCAGGCGGTGAAGCGGGGGTCGCGGGCTTCGATGGCCTGGATGAAGGCGGTCCATTCGGCCTGGCCGAAGGCGAGGTGGGGGCGGCCGGGGTTCTTGTCGTCGCCGAGCCAGACGTCGCCGTTGGGGAAGCGGGCGATGATCACGCAGTTGCCATTGGAGTCGCCGGAGAAGGGGGACTTGGTCCAGTCGGCATCGGCGGGGTTGTGGTTGTACGGGTCGCGCTTCTCGCTCACGTGATCTCTTCCAACTTGCGTTCAAGGGCGGCAATGGTGGCGGTCGGCGAAAGTGCGCACCGCTTCAGCCGGGCGAAGGCGCGCTCGGCGCGGCGGACCTCGCGTCCCGATTTACGCGGGAGCACGGTTGGCGGCCGGGCGGTCAGCGGGTGATCAGTTCCCGTACGGCGTCGCTGACCGACGGTAGGTCGGCCCGGTCGGCCCAGGCGTGGTCGTCGTGCTCGGTGAGGGTGAGCGGCGCAGTCCTCTCGACGGTGACCTCGAAGGTGAGCTGGCGGGTGAGGGCGCCGCTCTTGGAGATGTAGTCGAACTGCCCGAGGTAGGCAATGATCTGGTTGATCGTCAGGCCGGTCTCCTCCTCGGTCTCTCGCCGCAGGGCCTTGTCGAACTCCTCGCCGGGCTCGACCTTCCCCGACGGCAACTCCCACAGGCCCGGCATGAAGTCGTCGGCGGGCCGGCGGAGAAGGAGCACGCGGTCCCCGTCTGTGATGACCGCGGCGACGACGAACCGGGTGACCCCTGCCTGCCGGGCGTCGTGGAGCAGGCCCGGAGTGAACGAGGGGTCGGCGAAGGGGGAGGTCACGTCAGCAGCTCCTTGTGGTGGTCGCTCACCTTGACGGCCGCGCGGACGTAACTCGCGGCCAGCTTCGGATTCTCCTCATGATGAGGGAGTCGCGACAGCACGAGGGCCCGGCCGTGGCGGACGGGCCCCGGTGGGGGTGGCGCGGTGGGCTCAGGCGGTGAAGCGGGGGTCGCGGGCTTCGATGGCCTGGATGAAGGCGGTCCATTCGGCCTGGTTGAAGGCGAGGTGGGGGCGGTTCGGGTTTTTGTCGTCGCCGAGCCAGACGTCGCCGTTGTTGAAGCGCGCGATGATGACGCAGTCACCGTTGTCGTCGCCGGAGAACGGTGACTTGAACCAGTCGGCGGTTGCTGGATCATGGTTGTACGGGTCGCGCTTCTCGCTCACGTCAGCTCTTCCAACTTGCGTTCAAGGGCGGTGATGGTGTCCTCCGGCGACAAAGCGCAGCGATGGAGCCGGGAGAAGGCTCGCTCGGCCCGTCGTACGTCTCGTCCGGTTCTACGCGGGAGCATACCGCCAACAGCTTCGATGAATACGAACCCATCTTCGGGATCGTCAGGGAACCTCATGAGTACGAGTCCTGAGGTCAGGATGCCCTGTCGACCTGCGCTCAAGGGGATCATTCGGATAGTGACGTTCGGGTATTGCGCGACCTTGATCGTATGGCGGATCTGGTCCGCAAGGACCTTGTGATCGCCTGCGACCATGAGTGCCACCTCGCCGAAGTAAGCCTCCAAGGCGAGTGTGGGGTCCTCGGTGAGCCGACGTTGCCGCAGCATGCGGACTTCCGTTGCGGTTTCGATCTGTTCCTCGTTGGGCGCGCTCAGTCCAGCCGCGATCATCTCCTTGGCGTAACCCTCGGTCTGGACGAGGCCAGGGAAGGCGGAGGGGAAGTAGTTCAGCATCTGAGCGGCATCGGCTTCGAGTGCCAGGTACTCGCTGAAGGCCGCCGTGATGGAGTTCGCGAAATCCAGGTCTCGCCACCACTGCTTCGGAGGGCTGGCCCCGAGAAGGCTCTCAAGGTCCTCTCGCTCCTGGCCGGTGACGCCGGAATGATCGAGCAGTGTGGCCAGGTCGGTGGCGCTGATCGGCTGCAGGGCTCGTTCGATCCTGCTGAGTCGACCGGCGCTCCAACCCTTCAGGCCAGCCGTCATGTCGGCCAGGGTCTTGTTGTTCTCCAGTCGCCAGGCGCGCAGTTCGTCGCCAAGCCGGATTTGCCTGATGGCCGACAGGTCCTTGTTCAAGTGGCGCCCCTCCCTCCGGTGTGGGGTCCAGTCTCACCAGTCTGCTGGCCTGGTCTCAAGTCCAAACCATGATCAATTAATTTATTCGAGCAATGAGGTTGCGGTTTCGATTTTCGATGCTCCACACTCACTGTGACCGCACGAACACGCCACTGAAGGTGTGGGGTGACTCATGTCCACCTTGCGTAACCCGGTCCTCCGAACCTGGGAGACCACCCTCACCGAGCACGAAACCTCGGTCCGTACCGCCCGCCGCCTGGTCCGTGACCAGCTCACTTCCTGGGGCTGGGTCGGTGACCCGGTCGACGACCTCGTCCTCATCGCCTCCGAGTTCGTGACCAACGCCGTCGTCCACGCCTGTCACGGCGACGGCGAAGTCCGCCTCTCCCTCCAGGAGTTCGACGGCGACTGCCGCCTCGAAGTCTGGGACCCCCGCAGCGACCTCCCGCTCCTGGAGCGGCGTCCGGGCCGTTTCAACGAGTGCGGCCGCGGGATCGAACTCGCCCGTCGGCTCGCCGTCGACTTCGGGGTGATCGCGCGGTGCGGCACGGGCAAGCGCGTCTGGGCGCGCGTCCTCCGTGCCGCGAACAGCAACGTTCCCTCGCCCGAAAGTTGAGCGTCATCAAGCTCGCCACCACGGCTGCGATCACCGCCGCCAGCCTCGCCCTCGCCTGCTTCGCCTCGGACCTCGTTCCGCCGCGCGAGCCGGCCACCGCCGACGTCGTCTGGTGGACCACCCTGGCCGCCGCCCTGATGACCGGCATCAACCGCCACAGCGACAACTCCGACGACGACAACGACTGAACCGAGGCCGCTCACCCCATGACGACCATGCACCCCGCCGCCATCGCCTACCGCGACCCGGCGGCCCTCCGCGCCCGCTGCGACATCGGCAACGTCCGCAGAGTCCACGGCGAGCACGACTACGAGAACGGAGCCGTCGTCCCCGCCGGCGACTGGTCCCCGCTCCCCGAGGACCACCCCGAGCGCTACGCGCCGGGCTCCTTCACCAAGGACAGCGGCCTGGTCGAGTTCTTCCGCCTCCCCGGGACCGTCACCGACGTCCACACCGTCGCCGCGCTCGTCGGCCTCCTCGGTGATCCGCTGCACGTCGCCCTTGAGCAGTCCGACGACCCGCCCGGGGAACTGGTCACCCACCGGTTGCCCGAGAACGGCCTGTGCCTCGGCCTGCACGTCGACAACCACCAGAACCTGCCGTACCCGGACCGCGACACCGCCCGCCGCCGCCTCTGCGTCAACCTCGGCCCCGGCAGCCGCTACCTCCTGCTCGCGGACACCGACATCAAGTCCATCTGCCGTACCGTCCACGACCGTTACGAGACCCACTGCCCCCACACCGACGACCTGCGGATGTTCGTCGCCCTGCGCAAGCCGCTCAAGCTGCTGCGGGTCCGCATCGACCCGGGGGAGGGCTGGCTCGCCCCGACCGCCGTGCTGCCGTACGACGAGTCCACGGAAGGTGTGGAAGGTCAGGGCCGGTGGTCCACCACCGTGTCCTGGCTCGGCCACTGGGGGCGCGACCTCTTCGACCCGCTGATCTGATCGCGCGCCGATCACTCTCCGCACACACCCCGATCGGCGGGGCGGGCGCGGGCCGCACCGTTGCGCACTTTGGAGCGCGGCAAATCCGAGGGGCGCGCAAGAGGTGCCACGCGCCTCTGTTCGCGCCCCTTTACGGTCGAGAACCCTCGCGTGCCCGGCCTCGACGATCCGGGGCTGCCGGCGACTATCTGACCGCGCGTTCGGGCAGGCTCGGGCGGACACCGATCGAAGGAGGCCGTGATGGCCGCAGTGTACGAATCCGTACTCGACGCTATCGGCGGGACGCCCCTGTTCCGCCTCGCCCGGCTCGGCGCCGGGCTGCCCGCGCCGATCTACGCCAAGGCCGAGTTCCTCAACATCGGAGGCAGCGTCAAGGACCGCGCCGCGCTGTCCATGGTGCTGGCCGCCGAGCGGGACGGCCTGCTGCGGCCGGGCGGGACGATCGTCGAGGCGACCTCCGGCAACACCGGCATCGGGCTGGCCATCGTCGGTCGGCAGCGCGGCTACCGGGTGATCGCCGGGGTGTCCGACAAGTCGGCGCCCGAGAAGTCCGACATCCTGCGGGCGTACGGCGCCGAGGTGGTGCTCGCCCCGACGGCCGTGCCCGCCGAGGACCCGGCGCACCTGTTCAACGTCGTGCAGCGGCTGGTGGAGGAGATCCCCGGCGCCTGGCTCGCCAACCAGTACGACAACCTGGCCAATCCTGACGCCCATGTGCGCACCACCGGTCCCGAGATCTGGGAGCAGACCGGCGGCCGGGTCACCCACTTCGTCGCGGGCGTCGGCACCGGTGGGACCGTCACCGGCACCGGCGGGTACCTCCAGCAGGTGTCCGGCGGCTCCGTGACCGTGATCGGCGCCGACCCGGAGTCCTCGATGTACGGGGGCGGGGACGGCAGCCCGTGGTTCGTCGAGAGCATCGGGCACTTCCTCCACCCCGGCACCGTCGAGGACCGCTGGCCGCAGGCCTACCGGTCGGAGGTGGTGGACGCCTTCGAGCGCATCCCCGACCGCGAGTCGCTGTTGACGGCCCGTCGGCTCGCCCGCGAGGAGGGCATCCTGGCCGGCCCTTCCTCGGGCACGGCGGTGGCGGCGGCGCTGCGGGTCGCGCGGCGGCTCGGGCCGGACGACCTGGTCGTGGTGCTGCTGCCGGACTCCGGACGGTCCTACCTGTCCAAGGTGCACAGCGACGACTGGATGCGGCAGTGGGGCTTCCTGGAGGAGTCGGAGTCGGAGCCGGAGGCGGCGGACGGCCTCAGGCCGCTGCTCGCCGGGGCCGGCCCGCTGGTCGCGGTCGACGCCGGTGCGACGGTCGGCGAGGCGCTGGAGGCGCTGCGCGCCGTGCCCGGCGGGGTGGCGCCGGTGGTGCTGGCTCGGGCGGCGAGGCCGTACGGGGTGAGCGCGACGGAGGTGGTCGGCTCGGTGTCGCGGGCGGTGCTGGCGGCGGCGCTCGCGGACGGCGGCGCCAAGCCGGGCGATCCGCTGAGTGGTCCGCTCGGCGGTCCGCTGGGTGATCCGCTGGGTGACCCGTCGGGTGACCCGTCGGGCGCGCTGCTCGGGCCGGTGCTGCCGGCGGTGGGCGTCGGGCAGTCGCCGGCCGAGGCGCGGGCGGCGCTGGGGGGCGCGCACGAGGCCGTGCTGGTGCTGGTCGACGGGCGGGCGGTGGCGGTGCTGTCGCGGGCGCGGCTTGAGGGCGGGGCCTGAGGGCGGGGTGAGGGCGGGGCCTGAGGGCGGGGCCTGAGGGCGCGGCTTGAGGGCCGGGCCGTTCAGCGGGCTCAGCGGGGCGTCGGCGGGGCCAGGATGGCCGTGATCACCCGGTCCAGCGAGCGGTCGAAGGCGGCGTCCGGATCGGAAGGCGGTCCGGACGTCGCGAACGCCTGGGCCAGGTGCGGGTATTCGCCGCTCATGGCGGCCCGGGTGAGGTAACCGACCAGCTCCGCCTGCCACTTGGCGCCCGCGGCCGCCGTCTGCTCGTACTGGGCGTACTGGCAGACGAAGCCGTTGAACAGGGCCATGGCCTCCATCCGGGCGCCGCCGTTCAGGCCGGTGGAGGCGGTGACGGCGAGGAAGTGGTCGGTGTAGCGCAGCGCGTTGGGGCCGATGCCCGGGCGGGCGAGCACCAGGGCCGGCAGCCAGGGGTGGCGGCGGAAGATGGCGAGCTGCTGGCGGGCGAGCGCCGCCAGGTCGGCGCGGACGTCGCCGCTCGGCGCGGCCGGCAGCTCGTACTCGGCGGTGACGGCGTCGAGCATGAGGTCGAGCAGGTGCTCCTTCTTCGGCACGTAGTTGTAGAGCGACATGGTGCCCGCCCCGAGGGCGGCCGCGACCCGGCGCATGGAGGCGGCGTCCAGGCCCTCCGCGTCGGCGATCTCGACGGCCGCGGCGGCGATGGACGTCCGGCTGTGGGCCGGTTTCGGCCCGCGGCCGGTGCGTTCGGGGCGCAGCCAGATCAGTTCGGGCGCCTCGGGGGCGGCCGGGCGCTCGCTGGTGCTGGGGGGTTCGTTGGACGGCACTGGATGATCACCTCGCCCCCCATCTTAGATACGTACGACGTACGTAGTAGCATCTGACTCACGCTTCTACGTACGCTGTACCTAGAGAAGGGGCAGAGCCATGTCCGACACCGCCCGACCCGCCATCGAGATGGCAGGCGTGGAGAAACGATTCGGGGCCACCGAGGCCCTCCGCGGCCTCGACCTCGCCGTTCCCGCCGGCACCGTCTGCGGGTTGCTCGGCCCCAACGGCGCCGGCAAGACCACCGCCGTCCGCGTCCTCGCCACCCTCGTCGCCCCCGACCGGGGCACCGCCCGCGTCGCCGGCCACGACGTCGCCACCGCCGCCGAGGACGTCCGCCGGGCCATCGGCCTCGCCGGGCAGTACGCCGCCGTCGACGAGGGCATCACCGGGCGCGACAACCTCCACCTGTTCGGCCGGCTGCACCGCCTCGGCGCCCGCCGCGCCCGCGCCCGCGCCGACGAACTGCTCGAACGCTTCGACCTCGCCGAGGCCGGCGACCGGCTCGTCCGCACCTACTCCGGAGGCATGCGCCGACGCCTCGACCTCATCGCCAGCCTGGTCACCAGCCCCCCGGTGCTCTTCCTCGACGAGCCCACCACCGGGCTCGACCCGCGCAGCCGCCAGGAGATCTGGAACACCGTCAAGGAGTTGGCCGACGGCGGCACCACCGTGCTGCTCACCACCCAGTACCTGGAGGAGGCCGACCGGCTCGCCGACGACATCGTCGTCGTCGATCACGGCGCCGCCATCGCCACCGGCCCACCAGCCAGGCTCAAGGCCGCGATCGGCAGCCAGCTGTCCGTCACCCTCGCCGACCCGGCCCAACTCGCCGCCGCCGCCGTGGTGCTGTCCACCCTCTCGGGCGGCGACGCGCAGGTGGACGCGGCCGAACGGACCGTGACGGTGCTGACCCAGCCCGGCGTGTCCGTCCTGCTGCCCTCGCTGGTACGGGAGTTGGACACCGTCGGGATCACCGCCGAGGACGCCGCCGTACGGGCCCCCTCGCTGGACGACGTGTTCCTCGCGCTCACCCGCGAATCCGCCGAAACCCTGAGGAGGGCCGCCTGATGGCCGCCGTGTACGCCCCCGCGCCGATGCCGTCCCGCCCCGCCCGGCTGGCCGTCGACACCTGGACGTCGATGCTCCGCATCCTCCTCAACTACCGCCACTCGCCAGGCCTGTTGGCCGCCTCGCTGGGTGTCCCGGTGATCATGGTGGTGGTCTTCGGGTACGTCTTCGGCAGCGCCATGCGGATCCCGGGCGGCGGCGACTACCGCGAGTTCCTGATGCCCGGCCTGTTCGCCATGGTCGCCACCAACGGCGTCATGGTGACCATGGTCGGCGCCGCCCGCGACGTCGGCCGCGGCATCACCGACCGGCTGCGCTCCATGCCCGTCTCCCGCACCGGACTGCTGCTCGGGCAGACCCTCGCCGACCTGCTGGTCAGCGTCGTCGTCCTGACCCTCCTCGCGTTCGTCGGCCTCGCCGCCGGCTGGCGCGTGCGCGAGGGCGCGGGGGACGCGGCGGGCGCGTTCGCCCTGCTGCTGCTCTTCCGCTTCGTGATGACCTGGGTCGGCACCTGCCTCGGCCTGGCCATCGGCAAGGAGGACGCCGCCGGCCAACTCTCCGTCGCGGTCTTCCCGATCGCGATGGTCACCAACGCCTACGTCCCCACCGGAGGCATGCCCGGGTGGCTGCGGGTCGTCGCCGACTGGAACCCGGTCAGCGCCGTCGTCCAGGCCTGCCGCGAACTCTTCGGCAACCCCTCGGCAGCCGGCGACGCCTGGCCCATGCAGCACGCCCTCCTCGTCGCGCTGCTCTGGAGCGGACTGCTGCTCGCGCTCTGCGTGCCGCTCGCCGTACGGAAGTTCGCGACGCACGGGCGCTGAGCGGGACGGTCGGCAGTTCGCCCGTCCGTCCGTTCGCCCGTCCGTCCGTTCGCCCGTCCGTTCATCCGTCCGTCCGTTCGCCCGTTTCGTCTGACGGAATGTGCTGGACACCGCTGCCGGTACGGCCGAAGGTGGGCGCCATGGAGTACACCCACCTCGGCCGCACCGGCCTGACCGTCTCCCGACTCTGCCTGGGCACCATGAACTTCGGCCCCCACACCGAGGAGTCCGAGGCCCACCGCATCATGGACACCGCCCACGAGCGGGGCATCAACTTCTTCGACACCGCCAACGCCTACGGCCGCGACAGCGAGGGCAACCTCAGGGGCCGGACCGAGGAGATCATCGGCCGCTGGTTCGCCCAGGGCGGCGGCCGCCGCGAACGCACCGTCCTCGCCACCAAGGTGTACGGGCCGATGGGCGACTGGCCCAACGAGGGCAAGCTCTCCGCCCTCGGCATCCGCCGCGCCGTCGAGGCCAGCCTGCGGCGCCTGAACACCGACCACATCGACCTCTACCAGATGCACCACATCGACCGGGACACGCCCTGGGAGGAGATCTGGCAGGCCATGGAGGTCCTGGTCACCCAGGGCAAGATCATCTACGTCGGCTCCAGCAACTTCGCCGGCTGGCACCTCGCCCAGGCCCAGGAGGCCGCCCGCTCCCGCCACTTCCTCGGCCTGGTGAGCGAACAGTCCCTCTACAACCTCCTCGACCGCACCATCGAACTCGAAGTCATCCCCGCCCTCCAGCACTACGGCCTCGGCCTGCTGCCCTGGTCCCCGCTGCGCAGCGGCCTCCTCGGCGGCATCCTCCGCAAGGAACGCGAAGGCACCCGCGTCCGCGGCGCCCTGCCCCAGACCGACGCACTCCTCGCCACCCACCGCGACCGCCTCCAGGCCTACGAGGACCTCGCCGCCGACCTCGGCACCGAGCCCGCCGACCTCGCCCTCGCCTGGCTCCTCACCCGCCCCGCCGTCACCGCCCCCATCATCGGCCCCCGCACCCCCGCCCACCTCGACGCCGCCGTCGCCGCCCTCGACCTGAAGCTCGACCAGAAGACCCTCGACCGCCTCGACGAACTCTTCCCCGGCCACCAGCCCGCCCCGGAGGACTACGCCTGGTAGCCGCGCCCGGGCACTGTCCTGCCCCGGCGGTACGACCGGGGCAGGACAGCGGGGCGGACGTCGGCAAGGTCAGCCGAACCCGTTCGAGGAGGCGTTGGGCCAGTCGGTCACGCCCAACTGCGGCCACCTCGTCGCCGGTACCCGCCGACTGGTCGATGGCCCGGGGCACGGCAGTGTGTGGACCGAACCCGAGTCGAGGACGCAGTACGACGACCAGCTCGGTGCTCGCTCGTCACTTGGGTCGACCAGCGTCACAGCCCAGAGCAGTACGCCGTCCTCCCCGAGCAGACGGTCGGCGGCGGATCCGCTGAGGAGGATGGTGTTGGGCCCCGCGCCGGCGAATCCCGGATCGGTCAGCAGGAGGTCACCTGTGGAGGGGGCGGTGAAGTCCAGATGGTGGCCGGTCCAGCGGACCCTGAGAGCGTCCGCGAGTCGGCGGCTGGGGACTGACCGGGAAGCCGGGTCGGCGTAGAGCCCGTACGCCGGCGGTCCGGCATGGCTCCCCGGATGATTGACGGCGGTCGGCAGTGGGGCGGACCGGTCGAAGCGTGGCCCGCCGAACTCGGGTCGGGTGTAGTACTCCGCCAGGAAGCTCTGGCCCGGCCAGCTCTCCAGAGGCTGCAGCCGCCTCGGTACGCCCTTGCCCTGCTTCAAGATCCTGCTGAGCACCGCCCGCGGTACTACGTATGACTCGACCCCCAGAGCGGGAGGGAGCCTGGGGACCCGGTGGGCGGGTGAGGCCCGCTGCCAGGAGTCGGTGAGGCGGATGATGTGCGGTGGTCGATGCAGGAGTGGCAGATCCTCCTTCGGCTCGTCCTCCTCGTCGCGCAGGTGATGGATGCCGTTCAACAGCAGCCACGGTGCCCCGTCGGGATCGGAACGGATGAGTACCTTCGTCAGAGCTGCCGGAGGTCCGACCCCGGAGGCTCGTAACTCGGCGGCCGAGAACGGCGGTGCCCACCAGTTTTCCGATCGCGCAGAGGTGTTGAGCCCGGTTCTCCACCCTGCGCCAAGGGTCGGATCGACGGCGCGCCGACAGTATTGGACTTCCCCCTGTCCTTCCGGATCCGGCGGGGGCGCCGTTTGCCGGACGCGGGTGGCCTGTTCGGCGAACCACTCCTGCTGGGCGCGCTGGAGGGCCTTGGCCACGACGGGGCTGGAGGCTTCGAACTCCCCGGCATCGGGTCCGTGGAGAAGCCGACGGGGCAGTCCGAGGGTGAGGAACCACGCCCGGGAGGTCAGCCAGGACTGGCGGGGCTTCGGGCTTTCCTCCTCGAACGGACACCAGGAGAGCCTTGAGGCCTCCCACGCGATGATTCGACTGCCGAAGGGGAGGACCGCTGCACGCGGGCGGCGCAGCGGGACGGCGGGGAAGATGCCGCCCGTGGTGGCGTCAGGGTGGAGCACGCCCCGGACGGCGAGGACGGCGTCGTGGATGCGCAGGTGCGGTCGAGCGATCGCGCGCGTGATCGCAGCCGTGATCCGGCGGTCCGGGTCCGCCGGCGAGCTGCGCACGAGGGCCCCGTATGCGGCGAGCCAAGTCGCCTCTGCCACGAGTTCGTCCCGGCGGTGGCCGAATCGGGTGAGCTGCTGGCTGATCAGCTCCAGCCGGTCCACCCAGAGGTCGGCCGCCGTGCGGATACAGGCGTCGCGGAAGCTGTGGTGGCCGACACCGGCAAGCCAGAGCAACAGTGAGGTGACCTCTTCGACCACCGCTTCGCCCCGTGGGCCGATGGATTCGGCCCAGCGGATGAGCCTGCGGAGAAGGGCGATTCCGTCCGGGTCGGTGAGGAGGTCGACGACCGGCCCTGCGAACCGGCGCTCGAACCGGCCGCGTCGCCAGGAGGCCAGCTGATTCTGCAGGAACTCCACGCCCAGTGGGTGCTTGTGACAGGTTGCGTTCACCAGGACGGAGTACAGCGCGTTCGGGGCGGACCCGGGGTCTCGGAGCTGCCGGATCAGGAAAGCCCGCGATGAGTCGCCGACCAGCTTCGGGTCCCGGCCCTCCAAGGACTCCAGAACCGCGTCGGCGACGAGGGGCCGATGTCGACGGGGCACCAGGTTCGACAGCTCGGCGCCTTTGATGACATGCGGCGTCGCACCCGCCAGGGCCTCCAGCATCCGCTGGTGGGCGACACGTTGGGCGGACTCCGGATCGTCTCCGCGCGCTCGGTCCACCTCGCGCACGATCCGGCCGACGGCCCTGGAGGGACGTCGGCCACGAAGCAGGTTCACGGCTCGGATGTGCTCGGCGAACCGCTGGATCGCGAAGCGGACGCGTCGGGTATCCGGATCCAACGCGAGCACGCCCGCGTTCTCCAGCCAACGCAGCAGCACGGCGGGATCGGTCAACCCGGGAGTGTCCGCCAACGCTTGGCAGGCGGCGCGATATCCGAGGGTGCCCTCCTGTCCGACCCGTTCGGCCAGGACCTCGCAGGCAAGGGTGACCAGGGGCGGTGGCGGTGGCGCTGGCGACGGACCGGCGCGGAGCCCGTGCGTATCGTCCAGGTGCGCGGCGTAGTCGCCGTCGAGGATGAGCAGCCAGGACTCGAAGAGGTCGCCCACGGTCGGCGTGACGATCGGCGCCGGGGTCGGCTTCGGGGAGCGGTGCAGGCACCAGGCCAGCACGGCGAGTATCAGCGGTCGGCGCAGTTCGGAGACGTCTGGTGGGAGCAGCAGTTCCGGGAGCCCATACATGTCCTGGTACACCCGCCAGGCCTGGCTTGGGCGGGAGACCCCGGGATTCCAGAGGAAACCATGAACCCGGGTGCCGGATGCCTCTGCAGCGCCCGCCGGCCCGGGAGGTCGGGTGTCCATCCGGACGGTGCCGACCAGGGTCACCAGTGGGTAGGCCCGCACCAGTTCGGCCAGGGAGGCGAACGCCGTCCGGACGTCCCCGTGCAGGCAGCGGACCTCGTTCAGCGCGTCGACGGCGAGTACGGCGCGACGGCCGGTCAGCAGGGCCTGTTGTTGGAGAGCCGCGAGTAGGTCGCGCAGGCCGTGGGCCCGGGTGCCGGGTGAGACTCGAAGGGGGAGCTGCGCCTCGAAAGCCTCGTCCGGACCGAACTCGTGTCCACAGACGAAGGCCGTGGGCGCGCCGTCCGTGATGCGTTCGTGGACCCAGCTGCCCAGCCCGTAGGACTTGCCGGTTCCCCAGCCGCCTCCGACGAGCAGGGCGCCGGTCTGTCGGGCCGCGAGCGCGGGGTCGTCACATAGGGTCCGGAGTCGACGCCCGCAGGCCTGGAGGTCGTCGAGAGTGGCGAGCAGACGGCCCAGGGCAGCGCGATGCTCGTACGGGAGGGGGTCGAACGGCTTGGCGGCGCACACGGCCTCCATCAGCTCGTCGTGCGTGACGGTGATGTCCTTGGCCACCCGGCCGCAGACCTGGAGCGCCTGGTCGATCTGTCCACGAAGCGACTGCGGGTCGACTCGGTTTTCCCTGTCGAGGAGGCTTGCGGTCGCGTCCAGTTGTTCGGCGCAGAGGACGCGGTCGCGGTCGCAACGGGTCCAGCTGCGGGTCGCCCGCACCGTTGGCCCGGCGGACTGGGCGGGCAGGTCGTCGAGTGTCGGGCGCCAGCCGTCCCATACCCGAAGGCTGGTCGCGGCCTCGGTGAGCCGACCGGCGAGTGCCGATGGGCTGTCGAGCTCGGTGAGGGTGTCGGACAGAAAGGTGGCGAGCGGCGGAGGCTGGAACTCGACCCGCCCCCGACGGCGGCGAACGGTGTGGGCGGCGGCCGCCGCGTGCCGGTGGAGGTCGGACAGGCGTAGGTAGGAGGGGTCGAAGTATGCCGGGATGGCTTCCTCGGCGAGCGACACGATGGCGCGCTCGATATCGCTTCTGGTGTAGGCGCGGAACCGCATGGGCGAACCGGGGCGCGCACGGTGAACCTGCGCCGCCCACCGGTCGGTCGCCGTTCGCCACTGCTTCGTACCGGGCGTGTCGCCGCCACCGGCGGTGAAGTCCTGCGGGAGGAAGACCAGGAGATCGGTGAGGTCGGGGTGGCGGGTGAGGGCCGATTCGATGGACTTGTCCACGGCACCGAGCGCGGAGCTCAGTTTGCCGTGGTACTTCGCCTGGATTCCGACCATCCGACCGTCCGCGAGTCGGGCGCAGGCCTCCAGCCCGCCGTCCGGGGGCCGGAGGGCCAGCAGTGTGCCGTCGATGGCGGGGGCGAAGTCGCGTTCGAGGATCGCGGGGAAGAGATGGACGCAGAGCGACTCGAACACCTGGGCCGGAGCGGCCCCGAGGTCGCTGCGGAGCTGGGTGAGATCCACTCCGAGAGGCAATTGCGGTCCTTTCCTTGGAGTTTTGCCCGTGGAGCACGGACGGCGTGGGGAGCCAGCGGCTCCCCACGCCTCAAGATCACATCAGGGAACGGGCGAAGCGGTCCCAGGTCTCGACCTGGGCCATGGCGTCGGTGACGAGTTCGAGCGCGGCGGCGATGTTTCTGCCGGGCCCGTGGAGCGTTGGAGCGGTGGTGGTGAGCCAGTCCAGGGTGATGCGGAGGAGCCGGAGGGTTTCGAGGGCCTCGCGGGCGAAGCGGGACATGTCGGTGAACTGGCGCGCGATGTCACCGGTTTGGGTGCTGTCGCGGCTCTGCGGGTGGTGGCCGAGTTCGTCGAGCATGGTGTGCACGGCGGCGTCGATGTCGGGCATTCGCGCGGCGAACTCTGTCGCACAGGCCCTGAGTGCAGCTGCGGGAGCGGTGATCGCGGTTCCGAGGTGCTCGGCCGCCGCGCCGTCCGGGGCGTCGGCCAATTCCGGTACGAGTTCCTCGGCGAGCGCGGCGATGTCGTCCACGAGTCCGGTGACCGCCCTGAGGTCCTCGGTCAGAGGGGCCATGGCCGCCTGGAACGTGGTAAAGAGGCAGGCCGGGGCGGTGACGGTGGTCGACGCCGGCTCCTCCCGGGAAGGGAGGGCAAGCAGGATCCGCGCGGGGAGGAACGGGGTGAAGCCGCCCCGGAGGGCGCGGACCAGTGCGTCCTGAAGACCTCGGCGAGCTTGTGCGAGCCCGATCTCGGATCGCTCGAACACGACTCTGCCGGCGAGTGGAAGGCCGGGCGGTTGCCGGTCGTGTTCACCGATCTGCAGGGTGGGCCGACCGGTGGTGTGGCGCAGACCGAGTTCGTACATGACCGCGGGCCTGCCGCCGGTCACGTCGGCGATGACGATGTCGGCCCCGAGTAGCTGCCGGTAACGCAGTTCGTCCGGCTGGGTGGAGTCCGTGCGGAGCGGACGGAGGCCGAGGGCGGCGCAGGCCGGGCGGACGATCCGCTCGTAGACCTCCACATCGGCGTCGTACGCGTTGCTGTCCCCGGCGGGACCGATCACGACGCAGGTCCCGTGGCTCGGCGAAGGCCCCGGGGCGCTGGGCGCGGGCACGGTGGCGGCAGCGATCACGAGAGGTCCTTCCAGTCGATTCCCGGGAGCGTGGGCTCGATCACCAGAGGGGACAAGTCATCCTGATAGATGGGGAGTTCATCGATTCCGAGGGCGCTGAGCAGACCGACGGTGGGCACCCGGTAGCGGTATCCGGTCCGGATCACCGGGCAGGGGAAGGCGCCGCGGTGGACGAGGTTGTAAGCGGTGCCCAGGCAGATGCCGAACGCGCGCGCGGCGGTCCGCAGGTCGACGGCCAGCGGGAGCCCGAACAACTCGGGGAAGGTGAGTGTCCCCTGGGCGTGGACGGTCATCGGCCGGCCCCCGCCGAGCGGAGGGTGAGCGTCCCGAGCCGCGGTCCCCGGTGGCGCTGATGGGCGCGCTGGACGACCTCATGCAGGCCGAGGTGGTCGGCGAGTTCGCCGAGCCGCGCGCCCTCGATCGCCGAGCGCGAGGTGAGGCGCAGCGGCGAGACCAGGCCGTCCGGGCGGTCCGGCGGGGTGATCGCGAGATCCCACAGGTCCTCGGCCGACTCCGAGGTGCGGGCGTCGGCCACCGCGACGATGTCCTCGACCGGCCGTCCGCCCGAGGCCGAGCGGCGGGCGAAGTCCCATCCCCGGCGGCTCGCAGCCTTGAGCAGCTGCGTGCCGACGTCGGGGTCGTCCGCGGAGATGTCGCCCAGCCGTTCGACGACGGCGAGCATGACCTCGGACTCGACATCACGCCGGTCCACGCCCAGACGGGCCGAGGCCTGGCGGGCTACTCGCTGGAGCCGAGGCAGGGCGAGCCAGACCACGGCCTCGACCCACCCGGTGACCTCCGTCGAGTCGATCGCCGCGGCCAGCGAGTCGTGCTGGGCGAGCGCTACGGCGCGACGCCAGATTTCGCGGCACAGCGCGTCGTCCCCCAGGCGCTCGTACAAAGCCGCGCGGGCCTGCGGCAGGTCGAGGTGGAGGGTCGTTCCGTCGGCCTCGACCTGAAGGACGTCCGGTCGCAGGTGGGCGGCGGTGGTCACCCGCTGGTGGATGACGTCGAGCACACTGTTGTACGTGATCAGAGCCATGGGTTGGTTCCTCCAGTCGAACGGTGTGGGTCGGTGTGGTCGGTGTAGGGCTTGAGCGCCGAGTAGAAGCGGCTGATCGCGCCCGAGAGCCGTCCGACAGTCGTGGGCGGCTGATGCACGACGCTGTCGGGGGTGAGGAGGAGGTTGCCGGAGGGGGTGGGGATGTACAGCCACGCCCGACGGGCGAACTCCTTGTCCGGGACGGTCGCCAGGATGCGGCGGAACCGGTCGGGGTGCAGGCCGGTGTGCCGTGAGAGGACCGCGTCCTCGTACACCCGGTCGGAGACGATCGCCACCAGGTGCGTCGTCTCCGCGCTGGCCCTGGTCAGAACGGCCTTGACCTCCTGGGAGTCGAGCAGCCGGTGCAACTCGTTCCGCGCCGGGCCGTTCCCCTCGCCGGGGACTCCTTCGGGGGCCACATGGCCGGAGTGGACGCTGGCCCGCATCCGTAGTCGGACACGGCCCGAATCGGCGTTGTGCTTGGCGAGTACCTCGTCGAGGCAGTTGAGGAAGGGGTGGATGACGTACCCCAGCAGCGTGGGATCGAAGCCGAACATCGTCCCGTCGCCGGAGTTCACGGGGAACTGCTTCGCTGTCCGGAGCTCGTCCAGGCCGGCTGCGGTGAGGGCGGCGTCGACGATCTCCTCCAGATAGGCGCTGACCGGCGCGTGGACGGCACCAGGCAGCTTGGTGAAGCCCTTCAGGTCGACGCAGAGCAGGCCGGAGAGCGGCGGCAGGGGCCGACTGACGATGCCGGGGAGTGACGGGGGTTCGAGCATGGCGGTCTCCAGGAACGCATGGTTCGGCGGTCGCCGGGCTGGTGACCCGAGTCTGCGGCAGGTCGGAGCGGGTGAGGTGGCCGGAGGCCTGTTAGGGATGTGGCGTGCGCCACGCGCCGGTTCGTCGGCGGTGCGAGAGCGCGGGAGGGTAGCAGAAGGCGTAGAGCGACTCTCGTCACATCAGCCAACTGGCTTTACTCGAAGCCCGGTTAGGGGATCGCTCCCCTAGTCTCCCGGCATGACCTTGTGCAACAACTCATCGCCGGAGCCGCTGTTCGGTCCGAGCAGGACGTTCCAGGAGCGGGTCGGTGAACCCGGATGGAAGCGTTTCCTCGGCGGACTTTCGATCATCTCGCGCCCCACGGGTTGGCCCCTGATGCATCAGGGGGAGAGGGGTGACCACGTGGTTGTCGTGGTCAAGGGCGTGGTGGGGGTCAAACAGGCCGGCGGCGGATCGAGCGTCCTGTCGCGGTTGCTCGCCTTCCGGCGCGACGGTGACCTCATCGGGGATCTCGCGGTGCTCGGCCCCGGTGTGCGGACCGCCACCGTAAGGGCGTGGACGGCGTGCGAGGTCGCGATCGTGCCGGGGGAGAGGTTCAGGAGTCGGGAGTTCCAGGGCGAATGGGGGCTGGCGGTTCTGGCGTACATCGCCGGTCGGGAGCGGGAAGCCCAGATGCTGAGGGCCGGCGACGACCTGGCCCGGCTCGCGTGCGTGCTGGTACCGCTGCTCGGCAACAGCGAGCTGGCACAGTGGCGCACCGACGGCGTTCACCTGAAGGTCTGCCAGCAGGACCTGGCCGAGTGCCTGGGGGTCGGCCCCAAGCGGCTGCGGCAGCTTCTGGCGCTACCGCCGTTCGGCGGGACGTCGGAGGGGCGTCGCGGGTGGTTGGTGGTCAGGGACCCCCGGTGGTTGCGGGCGGCCGCGGCGCGGCTCGGCGGACTGTCGTGAGCGGTTGACGGCCGTTGTCACGTCGCGGCGATCAGGGCGGCGCCGGTCTCGAACACGTGGTGCCAGGACTGGTCCAGGAGGTAGGCGCCGTTCATGCCGTGGTCGGCGAGGCGGAGGAAGTCGCCCCGCCGGGTGAAGTCGGCTGCCCGGCGGAGGGGTTCGCGCCGGTCGGCGAGGTAGTGGGTGGCGGCGGACAGCGCGAGGGCGGCGAGGAGGCGGCGGGGTTTGGGGCGGAGGCCGAGGGCGCGGGTGCCGAGGAGGAGGGCGGCGGCCTGGGTGGCGGTGTAGGCGGCGACGTGTGCGGCGCAGGCGCGGCGGCCGGCCGGGGTGGGCCGGCCCTTGGTGCCGGCCTGGTGGTCGGTCTGGATCCAGTGGTCGGCGAGGGCGGCGGAGGCGCGGAGGAGGGCGTAGACGGCGGCGAAGGTGGCGGCACGGGTGGAGGGTTGGGGGGTGGGGGCCGGCGTGGGCAGGGGCGTGGGTGTGGGCATGGGGCTCCGATCGGTGGGGTGACGGTTTCCTGGTGGGGCGGCCTGCTGTGGTAGCAAGGCAGGCATGACGGAACGGCCTGGCGGGCGCAGCTCGTACCACCACGGATCGCTGCCGGAGGCGCTGGTCGCCGCGGCGTTCGAGCTGCTGGACGAGTACGGGCAGGAGAAGGTGAGCATGCGGGAGGTGGCGCGGCGGGCCGGGGTGTCGGCGGGGGCGCCGTTTCGCCACTTCGCGGACCGGCAGGCGTTGTTGACGGCGCTGGCGGACCGGGTGCTGGCGGACTTCGCGCGGTGCCAGGAGGCCGAGGTGGCGGCGGTGGATCCGGCCGAAGGGTCCGCCAGGGGGTCGGTGATGCGGGCGGTCGGGCTCGGGTTCGTCCGGTACGCGCTGCACCATCCGCACCGGTTCGATCTGGTGCGTTCGCGGGTGTTCGTGGCCTCGCGGGAGCCGGAGCTGCGGGATCAACTGGACGGCATGGACCGGGCGTTCACCGGTCTGATCGTGGCGGACCAGGAGGCGGGCCGGTTGCGCGCAGGGGATCCGGGGCTGATGGGGCTGGCCGGGCAGGCGCTGGTGTTCGGGCTGGCGCAGATGATCGTGGACGGCTACCTGCCGGAGGAGGGGGCGGAGGAGCTGGCCGGGAAGGTGCTCGACACCTTCGGTCAGGGAATCGCCAACCTTCCTTCGCAGTAACCGATTTGTGCGTGCGGCGAGCCTTGACCGGGTTTCCCGGCCCTGATGTAATCACCGATTACATGGGGTGCGGGAGGCCGAGATGTCCATGGGAACGACGTTCGTCCGATCGATGTTCGCCAAGCCGACGCCGGGCTACACCACCGCGGGCGCCACCGGCGACACCGTGGTGCTGCTGATCGGCATGCGGATCAACCGCTTCTGGGCCGTCCACCACTGGGGCCCGGTGATGTTCGCGATGTTCCGGATGCTGTACGAACTGGGGCGCAGCCCCGAACGCGGCCTGCGCGGGCGGATCCTGCTCACCGCCTCGCCGCGCACGTACTACGTCGTCCAGTACTGGGAGTCGAAGGAGAAGCTGTACGGCTACGCGAGCGCGCCGGACGGCTTCCACCACAGCGTCTGGGGCATCGTCAACCGCAAACTGCGGGAGGGGAAGGCCCGTCGGCACGTCGGGCTGTGGCACGAGACGTACGTGGTGCCGGAGGGCGGGTACGAGTCGATCTACTTCGACATGCCGCCGTTCGGTCTCGCGGGCGCCACCGGATCCCTGCCGCTGGAGGCGCGCGGGCGCCGCGCGTCGCAGCGGCTGGCCCACCGGTCGGGGGAGGAATCGGGGGAGAGTTCGGCGAAGGAATCGGGGGAAAGTTCGGCGAAGGAACCGGGGGAGGGCTCGGGGGAGGGCCTGAAGGAGGGCTTGGGGAAGGGCCTGAAGGAGAGCTCGGGGGAGCGCGTGCCCGAGTAGGGGTGCTCACCGGGCGCTCAGGGAGTGTCGTGGGTCGGCCCGGGCGCCGCGGCGTGAGAGCGTCGGGGGATGGCGGAGGAGCAGGGCGGGATGCCGACGGGCGCGCCGAGAGGTGTACGGGCGGGCACGCCGACCGGCGCATCGACCGGAGCACCGGCGGGCGCACGGATGGGCGCACCCACGGGCGGGCCGGTGGTGCACGAGGTGCCGTACCACGCGCAGTGGGAATCGGCCGAGCTGGTGCGGGTGATCATCGACGGACAGGTCGACGCGGCCGAGGACCCTCGGTGGGGGCAGTCCGGTGCGGCCACCCCGGAGGAGTACGCGTGGTGGTCGTGGCGGCTGTGCGGGGTGGCCTGCCTGCGGATGGCGCTCGACCACTGGTGGGGCCTGGCGCCGCCGGCGCTCACGCTGGCCGGGGAGTGCGTGGCGGCGGGGGCCTACGTCCGGGACGGCGAGAGCCTGCGCGGACTGATCCACACGCCGTTCGCCGACTACGTCCGGCGGCGGTGGGGACTGGCCGCGCAGGCAAGGGAGTTGGCGCCCGCGGAGCTCGCGGCCGAGGTGGCCGGCGGGCGGCTGGTGATGGTGTCGGTGCACCCCGCGATCCGGGAGCCGGCCGGCCCGGCGCCGGTGCGGCGGGGCGGACACCTGGTGCTGGTGGTGGGCGCCACGGACACGGCGGTGGTGATCCACAACCCGTCCGGATTCCCGGGGGAGTCGCAGTCCTTCGCGCACGTGCCGTGGCGGTCGTTCGAGCGCTTCTACGCCGGGCGGGGGATCGTCCTCGGCCCGCCGGGCACGGGTGGCGCGGGTGGCGCCCGATCGGTCCCCGACCAGCAACCGGTCGGGGGCTGACCGGCGGCTGGCCGGGACCTCTTGAGGGGCCGGTCAGGGGCCGGTCAACCCCTGATCAGCCCCTGACCAGAGGCTGATCAGGGGTTGTCCGGCAGGCCGGCCGGGTTGACCGGGAGCTGGCTGCGACAGAGCGCCGACATCGGCTTCAACGCGGCTGCCAGGCGGTCGAGTTCGGCGCGCGGATAGTCCTCCCAGACCCGCGCGGCGGCCAGGTCGGTGGCGGCCTCCAGGGACTGGTGCCGGATCCGGCCGAGTTCGGTCACCGAGCCCGCCGTGGTCAGCCAGCCCCGCTCGACCAGGCGCGCCGCGGCCGCGTCCCACTCCTCGTCCGTCCAGCCGCGCATCGGCTGGAGCATCTCGCGCCGGACGTCCATCGCGCACCGGATCACCAGCGCCTCGCACCCGTCCAGGCCGGCCGCCACCAGGGCCGCCACGTGGCCGTCCCCGCGGTGCTCGCGCATCACCGTGGCGGCCTGCCACAGCCGTTCGTACAGGCCGGAGGGGCGGGGCAGCGCGGCGTTGGCGGCCGCCAGCACCCGGCCGACGCAGTCGAGCCGGCCAACGGCCCGCTCCAGGGCCTCCACCACCAGCTCGACCTGCGCCGGGTCCACGTGCTCCAGCAGCCGGGCCAGCGCCGCCGCCGAACCCTTCAACCGGGCGGCCAGCGCCTCCTCCGGGCTGGCGTGCGTCCACACCTCCGGCAGCGCGCGCTCGACCATCGCCGGGGAGAAGCTGAAGAACGCGGCGATCACCGGCGGCGCGTCCACCGCACCCAGCGGCGCCGACCGGCTGGCGAAGTAGCCGCGCCAGCCGCCGCGCAGCCCGGCCGCCTCGTAGGCCTCGCGGCTCTCGGGCAGGAAGTAGGTGACGGAGTGCACCGGTTCGAAGAGCCACCACAGTGCGCGGGCGGGGTGAACGAGATCGGCCATCGAAGGACCTTCCTCGGAGAGGGGCGGGGCGAACCCGGCCGGACGGGGCGGCTCGGCGGACGCCGACGGATCGGGCGCGCGCGGGCCGCTTCAGTGCTGATGACCACGGCGGCGGCCACGGTAATCCCGCGCCGGGTGTGATGACGGTCACGGGGAGGTCCCGGCGTGCGCCCGGCGGGGCGGCGGCGCGAGATGATGGGACGAGGTGCCCGCTCCCGGGACGCCGCAGCCCTCCTGTGAACCCTCGTGTGAAGGTAGTCGGTAATGGCGCAGATCAACCCCAGCATCCTGTCCGCGGACTTCGCCCGGCTCGCCGACGAGGCCGAGGCCGTCAGGGGCTCGGACTGGCTGCACGTCGACGTGATGGACAACCACTTCGTCCCCAACCTCACCCTCGGCATCCCGATCGTCGAGTCGCTCGCCCGCGCCACCGACATCCCGCTCGACTGCCACCTGATGATCGAGGACCCGGACCGCTGGGCCCCCCAGTACGTCGAGGCCGGCGCCGGCTCCGTCACCTTCCACGTCGAGGCCGCCGCCGCCCCCGTCCGGCTCGCCCGCGAGATCCGCGCCAAGGGCGCCCGCGCCTCCATGGCCCTCAAGCCGGGCACGCCCATCGAGCCGTACGAGGACCTGCTGCCCGAGCTCGACATGCTGCTGATCATGACCGTCGAGCCCGGCTTCGGCGGCCAGGCGTTCCTCGACATCATGCTGCCGAAGATCCGCCGCACCCGGGAGCTGATCGCCAAGCACGACCTGGAACTGTGGCTCCAGGTCGACGGCGGCGTCTCCGCCGCCACCATCGAGCGCTGCGCCGAGGCCGGCGCCGACGTGTTCGTGGCCGGCTCGGCGGTGTACGGGGCCGAGGACCCGGCCGAGGCCGTGCGCAAGCTGCGGGAGCTCGCGACCAAGGCCTCGGCGGACGCCTGGTGGGCCTGCGGGCACTGAGCCCGGGCGGGGCCTGTCAGGGGCCGTTAGGGGGGCTAGGCCCAATGCCGGTGACTTTGTGGTCGGTGTCTCGTTGGTTGTGGTGTGGCGAGGGTGGGGCAGGTCAAGTCGCCTGCGAATGAGCGGGTATCGGACCGGATCGCGATCGGGGTGCTGACCCGGGCGTTTCCGCCTGGTCTGGTCGATGAGGTGATCGCGGAGACCGGGCGGGGTGAGAAGCGCAGCCGTCTGCTGCCGGCGCGGGTGGTCGTGTATTTCGTGCTGGCGATGTGCCTGTTCTTCGGGCAGGGCTATGAGGAGGTCGCCCGGCTGCTGGGCGAGGGGCTTGGGGACGGGCGGCGGTCGTGGCGGGTGCCCACGACCGCCGCGATCGGCCGGGCACGGCGGCGGCTTGGGGTCGAGCCTGTCAAGGTGCTGTTCGCGCG